>CADDYU010000091.1 GCA_902810705.1 Methylococcaceae bacterium | reverse complement strand
CCCTTGGAGCAGGAATCGGTATCCCGGTCATGGCAGTAGATGCAATGGTCTACCTCGTAGAGCACCCGCCGTTCCGGAAAGCGGGGATCGGTGAGGCCGAACCCGTCACGGCGGCGATGATGTCCTTCGGGACCGGTCCAGATTCCATAGCCATCCACTTGCCGGGTGTCGTGCTGCACCAGGTGGGCGAAATCGGTCCTGGCCGGTGTCTTGAAGCTGACCCAACCCGAAACCTCCGCTTGCAATTCGGGCAGCTTGGTGGCGGCGAAAGTCCAGCGGGCGACCAGGTCATACAGACTCGCGGCAAGGCCCGGATCGTCCGCGCTCAAGGCCTGATCGAACAGGGCAGGGGCCTCGGAGTGGGCCATCAGCCGTCCGCGCAGCGTGGCCGCAAGGCCCGTATCGCCGCCCTCGCTCGCCTGCTTCAGCGCCACGGCAAGGCCCGCCACCGCGCCTTCCCGATCGGCCGCGAGCCGGTCCGCATCCAGGGCAGCATTCAGCAGGACGGCGAAGCACCGCCGCAATTCCGCCGGATTCCAGCTGGCGGGGTCCTCGCCCTTGAAGCGGGCCGCGACCTTACCGACAATTTCGTTCTTGTAGGCGAAGACGCTGTCGAAATCCGCGCGGATGGCCGCCATCTGCGCGTCCCGCTGCGCCGTGACGCCGAAGAGACGAGCGACAAAGCTTCCAACTTCGGGCGCCATCCGGACTAAAAGATCGGAGATTTCCTCCGGTTTCATGCCCTCGCCACGGCAGGCGCGATAGTGCTCGAATTCGGAAAATAGCCCGGGGTTTCCAGTTCTCACCTCGGCCTCGAAAGTCTCCGTAAGATCGCGCAACCGGGCTGGATCATAAAGATCGGCATAGCTGAAGCCGGGCAGTCCGAGGTTCAGCGTGGGCGCGGCGGGCGAACCCGAATCGGAGCGGATGGGAAGATCGGTCATGATATGGAGTTGGTCTGAATGGTGGAAAGAGGTCTAACGTCGGCCCCCGCGAAGCGCGGAATGGAAGTTTGCGGCGGCCGCTACTAATAGATGCCAAATATAGTTAATTGTTTCGAATTTTATGTCATAAGCCGACGAATTGAAAAACCCAAAACCGGAAGCGCTCTGGAAATCTTATAGTTTCAAAAAAGAACAGCGGAACCAATCCAAGTTCGCCCCGCGCCGAACCTCGGCAGAAAATGGCGCAGCAATCCGGTAAATCCCGAAAGCTTTCGATAACGGCGCTCCTCGTTCCTCTTGAAATCCTCAGGTTGAAGCCAGCTCCGCTAAGGTGTAGGTTAGCCGCCGTGTACCGTGCCGAGGCCCTCTTCCCATGAAAGAAACCGTGAACTCATTTTCTTCGCATCTGCTTCAGTCCGAGGCGAGGGAACCTCCGGAAATCCGGTCCGCTGCACCTCCTCAAGGCGGGCAGGGAGTGATCGATGCCTCGACCTTCCAGGCGATCGAGGTGGACAAGCTGTTCGACAGCATTAATCACGCCGTCACCGTGGCGGGGCAGGCGATGCTCTACCGCTCGCTGGTGGAACCGCTCGCAGCGGCCGAGCCAATCCGGGCCAAGCAGAGAGCGGTGCGGGAAATCGAATCGAACCAGGCGCTGAGGAAAGGGCTCGAGGAATTGCTCGGCCAGGCCAAGGCCCTGGAAAAAGACTTCTATCACCTCCTGTTCGGAACCTTCCTGGGTATGCTGTCTTCGCCCGCCCATCCCTTGGAGATCGAGGGCTACGGCTACGCCACCTACCTCAAGGGCACCCGATTTCTGCTCAACCTGGTGGAAGCGGCCAGCCGACTACCGGCGCCGGAAAGTCCGTATCTCCGGAGTTTGCTGGAAAGTCTCCGCGCTTTCGCCCAATCCCGCGCCTATGCCCTGGCGAAAGGCCCGGCGTACCGCACCGAAAAAGGCATGATCACCAAGGCGGAAAAATCCTGGTTCGTGCCGGCGGTGAAGTTTAGGCCCTCGCTGTTCAAGCCGGTGGGTCTGACTCTGGCGGCGGTCGCGCTGTTCCTGATCTTGCAGTTCGTGCCGCTGGTGCTGAACATGGTGGCCGCCATTACGCCGGCGTTCTGGCTGTTTCTGGTGCCCCTGAGCCTACTCTACATCCCCATCGTCGGCAGCTTCGATCGGGATGGCTGCATCTATCCGCTGCGCGACGTTTTCAAGCGATCGGAGGACGTGCAAAACGCACTGGATACGTTGGGGAAGCTGGATGAGCTCTTGAGCTTCATCCGCTTCAAGGAAGCCTTCGGCCATCCCATGGTTCTGCCGACCCTCATCGACACCGACCGCCATCACCTGGTACTTAAAGGCGTGCGCAATCCGATACTCGCCAAGGCCAACCCCGCTTACGTGCCTAACGACATAGCCCTCGAGGAGGTGCGGCTCACCTTCATTACCGGTCCCAACAGCGGCGGCAAGACGGCGTTCTGCAAGACCCTGGCTCAGACTCAGCTGTTGGCTCAGATCGGCAGCTATGTCCCGGCGGAATGGGCCGACCTCAGCGTCGCTGATCACATTTTCTATCAGGTGCCGGAAATCAGCCACTTGGCCGATGGGGAAGGGCGCTTCGGTACCGAATTGCGGCGGACCAAGAACATCTTTCTCGCCGCCAGCCCGAGAAGCCTTGTCATCATGGACGAACTTTCAGAGGGCACGACGCACGAGGAGAAAATCGAGATTTCCATGGACATCCTCAATGGCTTCCAGCAAAAGGGCAACAGCACGATCCTCATCACCCACAACCATGAACTGGTGGACCGTTTCCAGGAGCAAGGCATCGGCCTCGCCCGGCAGGCCGAATTCCGGGACGACCGGCCCACCTATCGCCTGATCGAGGGGGTTTCAAGAGTCAGCCACGCCGATCGGGTGGCGCGAAAGATCGGGTTCTCCAAAGAGGACATCGCTCGTTATTTAACAGGAAATGCGTGAGGAAGCGGCCGTGCTCGACATCCTCCAAATTCCCGTATTGCAGGATAACTACATCTACCTGGCTCATGACCCCGTGACGCGGGCCACGGCCGCGGTCGATCCGGCGGAAGCCGCGCCGGTGCTGGCCGCGCTCGATGCGAACGGCTGGACTTTGACCCACATCTTGAACACCCATCACCATTGGGACCACGTGGGCGGCAACCTGACCCTGAAGCGGGAAACCCGCTGCTTGGTATTCGGCGCCGAACGGGACCGGAACGACATCCCCGGCTTGGACGTGGGACTGAACGAAGGCGATATGGTCGAACTGGGCCGCTCCCGTGCGCAGGTGCTGGCGGTCCCCGGGCATACCCAGGGGCACATCGCCTATTGGTTTCGGGACGATTTGGCCCTGTTCTGCGGCGACACCCTGTTCGCCATGGGCTGCGGGCGCCTGCTCGGCGGTACCGCGGAACAGATGTGGCACTCGCTGGATCGGCTTCGCGCCTTGCCCCCCGACACTCGGCTTTACTGCGCCCACGAGTACACTCAGACGAACGGCCGATTTGCCGTTACTTTGGAGCCCGAAAATCCGGCGCTGACAAGACGGATGGAACAGGTCGACGAGGCCCGGCGGCAGGGCCGGCCGACGGTGCCGTCCAAGCTGGGTGAGGAACTCGCGACCAATCCGTTTCTCCGCCCCGAGAGCGCGGAGCTTCAACGGACCCTCGGGCTGGAAGGCGCGGCACCGGTGCGGGTGTTTGCCGAGGTGCGGCGCCGGAAGGATGCGTTTCGCTGATCGGTCGGGTCATCGTCGGCCCATAAGGCGCGGTAATCGTTTCATAGACCCGACCAACGACCCTGCGGCAGCTCGACTTTAGTTTTGGACCGAAATGATCCATACGAGCCAGGAGCATCAGATCTATCGAAAATGCGCATAATGTATATTATGTTAAATAAGCAACGGGGAGCCACTACCTCTTTCCATCCTCAAACGTTGAACCGGAAATGAACGACATCGCCATCACGCATGATGTAGTCCTTCCCCTCTAGCCGCCACTTTCCAGCGTCCTTGGCACCTTGCTCGCCGCGGTAGGCAATGAAATCCTCGTAGGAAATCACTTCGGCCCGGATAAATCCACGTTCGAAATCGGTATGAATTACACCGGCCGCTTGGGGAGCCGTGGCACCGACAGGAATGGTCCAGGCCCGCACTTCCTTGATTCCCGCCGTGAAATACGTAGATAAGTTCAGTAACCGATAACCCACTTGGATGACCCGGTTTAGACCTGGCTCCTTCATGCCGATTTCCGCCAAGAATTCCCCCTTGTCGGCCTCATCCAGCTGCGCGATTTCCGCCTCGAAGGCCGCACAGACCGGAACCACCGGCGAACCTTCCTGTTCCGCATAGGCATGTACCCGGTCAAGATATGGATTTTTCTCGAAGCCGTCCTCGCGGACATTGGCGATAAACATGGTGGGCTTTTGGGTCAGCAAGTGGAGCTCTCGAAGATAACCTTTTTCTTCATCACTCAAGACCATCGAGCGAACCGGCTTACCGGCGTCGAGATGGGCCAGCACCTTTTCGAACAAGGCCTTTCTGGCCAGCTCGTCCTTGTTACCCGATTTGGAGGCTTTGATGGACCGCTGCAAGGCCTTGTCCACCGTCGTAAGATCGGCTAGGCCAAGCTCGGTGTTGATGATTTCGATATCGGTAATCGGATCCACCCTGCCGGCCACGTGGATCACGTCCTCATCCTCGAAACACCGCACCACGTGGGCTATGGCGTCGGTCTCACGAATATGGGCCAAAAACTGGTTTCCGAGCCCTTCTCCTTTCGAAGCCCCGGCGACGAGACCGGCGATGTCGACAAATTCAATGGTGGTGGGCACTACCCGTTCCGGCTTGACGATCTCCGCCAAAGCATCCAACCGGGCATCTGGTACCGGCACCACACCCACATTAGGATCGATTGTGCAAAACGGATAATTTTCCGCCGCGATGGCCGCTTTGGTAAGCGCATTAAACAATGTGGATTTGCCGACGTTCGGCAAACCCACGATACCGCAATGAAGGGTCATAAATAACTATAAAGCCTTAAAACTAAGTGATCAGGATTCAATACGATGGTATTTATCCTCAAAGCGCACGATGTCGTCTTCGCCTAGATAACTTCCGGATTGGACTTCGATAATTTCCAAAGGAATGGCGCCGGGATTTTCGAGGCGGTGAGTCACCCCTAAAGGAATGTAGGTGGATTCGTTTTCGGTCAACAGAAAACTGTCCTCGCCCCGAGTGACACGCGCCGTGCCTTTCACCACAACCCAGTGCTCGGCCCGGTGATGATGCATTTGCAGAGACAGCGTGGCCCCAGGTTTGATGGTCAGCCGTTTCACTTGGTAGCGCGCCCCATTGTCGATGGATTCGTAGTCGCCCCAGGGCCGATGAACCTTGGCATGATAGACGTGCTCGGAACGCGCGGTTTGTTTCAGGTAATCGGTGATCGCCTTCACATCCTGAGCATAATCCTTGTGAGCCACCAGTACGGCATCGGTAGTTTCGATCACCACCAGATCGCTCACGCCGATGGCCGCCAAAAAACGCTTTTGGGAATAAAGGAGCGAGTTCCGGGTCTCTTTGGCGAATACATCTCCGATCGTCACGTTACCTTCCTCATCCTGGTCGCGAACCGCGCCCAAGGCCGGCCAGGAACCCAGATCCGACCAGCCCACGTCCAGCGGCAGCACTGCGGCGCGCACCGGACCATTCGCTTCCGCAGTCAGTTTCTCCATCACCGCATAATCGATGGAGTCGCTCGGACAGCGCGAAAAAATCGCTTTGTCCAGGCGGATGAAATCGCCATCCCGCTTGCTCGCGCCGTAAGCGTCCTGACAAGCCCGCAGGATGTCCGGACGATGCCGGCCGATTTCCTCTAGCCAAGTGCTCGCGCGCAGAACGAAGATGCCGCTGTTCCAAAGATATTGTCCCGTGGCGAGGTATTCAGCCGCCGTCAAGGCATCGGGTTTTTCGGTAAAGCCGCCGAGAGCGAAAGCGTTTTGGCCGATCCCTAGGCCGCGGCGAATATACCCGAACCCCGTCTCCGGCTTGTCCGGCACGATACCGAAAGTGACGACATGCCCCTCCCCGGCCAGCTTCAACGCATCCGACAGGCGCGCCTGGAAACCCGGCACATCTTCCACGTAATGATCCGAAGGCAGTACCACCAGAACCGGATCGACCTCCTCCTCTCCCGCGCGAAGCGCGGCCAGCGTCAAGGCCGGGGCCGTGTTCCTTCCGGTTGGCTCCAGCAGGATCGTCCCCGCCTCAAGACCCATCTGCCGAAGCTGCTCGGCTGCCAAAAAGCGATGCAGCTCGTTGCAAACCACCAGCGGCGGGAGAATTTCGAACGATCCGGATTCGCCACTCCACTCTACCACGCGGGCAACGGTATCCTGAAATAAAGTCCGGCCGCCCGTAAAGGAAAGGAACTGTTTGGGATAGGCTTCGCGAGAAAATGGCCATAGTCGGGTGCCGGATCCTCCCGACAATACAACGGCTCGAACCGAAATTTGCATAAATGCACCTGTATTGGAAACCAGAAAATCAGGGATTTCGAGTATAGCCGAATCGTTAGGCTGCCCGTTATATTGGCTCGCCGAAAGCGAGCTCTAAACTCGCGCGATCTCAGCGTACAAAGCGCCAATCAAGTCCGTGACCCGCGCCACGGCGCCGCGATTGGCGTGAACGAACGCCTGTCCCTTGGCGCCGATCTGATGACGGCGACCGGGATCGGTCAGCAGACGACCGACCCACGAGGCGAGTTGCTCGGCATCCTCGATTTCGATCCCTCCGCCGCTTTGCTTGAGCTGTTCGGCGATTTCGGCGAAGTTGAAGGTATGGGGGCCGAACAGGACCGGGCACCCTGCCGCCGCCGGTTCAAGGACATTATGCCCGCCGCGCGGAATCAGGCTTCCACCCACGAAGGCCACGTCGGCCGCACCATAGAACAGACGAAGCTCGCCCAAACTATCGATCAAGAACACCCCGGTTGTCCGTTCGCAGGGCCGACTTTCGCTGCGGCGCCGAACCGACAGCCCGGCTCCGGCGCACAACCCAAGAACATCGTTCAACCGATGAGGATGGCGCGGCGCTAGAACGAGAAGTACATCGGGAATCGTTCGGCGAAGTTCCGCCAAAGCCTCAAGAATCTGTTCTTCTTCGCCAGAGTGAGTGCTGCCGGCGATCCAGACAGGCCGAGCTCCGAACCACTCAGCGCGTAAGGCCTTGGCCTGCTGCCGCAGCGCATCGGAAAACTCAACGTCGAACTTCACGTTGCCCGCCACTTCCACCTTCTTGGGGTCGGCACCCAAGCCGATGTAGCGTTCGGCATCCGCCGTCGTCTGAGCCGCGATCAGGGATACGGCGGATAGGCTTTCGGCGGTTAATCGAGCGGCCCACCGATATCCTCTGGCCGATTTCTCGGAAAGCCGCCCGTTAACGATCGCGAGCGGTATGCCCCGTTGGCGGCACTGCCTGTACAGATTGGGCCATATTTCGGTTTCCATGACTACGCCGATCTTCGGCTGGAAATGATCCAGGAAGCGGGCCGCGCCCGCCGGAAGATCGTAAGGTAGATAGACGTGATGGACCGAATCGCCCAATACCGCCCGGATTCGGGCGGACCCCGTGGGCGTCATGCAGGTGACCAGCACTTCTGAGGACGGAAAGCGGGCTAGGAAGCTTTGGATCAGCGGGAAGGCGGCCTCCGCTTCGCCCACGGAAACCGCATGAAACCAAATCGTAACCGGGGTCGGTGGACATTCATATAGCGCGAGCCGCTCCCGCCAACGCTTGCCATATGCCGGGATTTTCCGCGCGCGCCAACTCAATCGACCGAAAATAAGAGGCGTAAACGCGTAGAGAAGTGCTGAATAAAGCAGCCTCACGGGAGCGCTGACGCCCGTGTCATCTTCAGACCCGCCGAGCAAAAAGCCTTATTCGGGAACAACCTTAAGGGCCAAGGTGGCCACCACGTCGCTGTGCACTTGGATGGCGACTTCGAAGTCGCCGGTATGACGGATTGGCCCCGATGGCAGCCGAACCTCGTGCTTCTGCACGGTAACGCCCGCCGCAGTCGCCGCTTCGGCGATGTCCTTGGTTCCCACGGATCCATAAAGCCGGCCCTCGTCGCCGGCCTTTTGAGCGATCGTCACGGTAATGTTGCCGATGGCCTCGGCGCGGGTTTTGGCGGCAGCCAGATCTTCGGCCACCTTGTTCTCGAGTTGAGCGCGGCGATGTTCGAATTCCGCCAGCTTGTCGGCGGTTGCCGGTACGGCCTTGCCTTGCGGAATCAGGTAATTACGCCCATAACCCGGCTTTACGGTAACCCTGTCTCCGAGGTTTCCAAGGTTTGCGATTTTTTCAAGAAGGATGATTTCCATAGTCCAATGCCTCAATAATCTTTTTGTCGAGAGTTGAATGATCCGGATTAAGCCCGTGATAGTCGCTGGCGCCAGTCGATCCAAATGTCACTGAAACCAACCAGCATGATGGCCATGACCAAAGGCGATACGAACAACAAGGCCATATAGATCCCGACCAGCCAGAACTTGCCGCTACCGCTGCCCGACAATAGCGCATGCAGCACGGCGAATCCGGCCAGCAGAAAAAGCATGGCCAGTGGAAGGACAAGATTGGCCACCATCTCCATCCACTTGCCGCCGATCGCCCAGGCGGAAGCCAGCAATGCCAAGACTAGGTAAGCGGCGGCGGGGGGTGCGCGGAGCTTTACGAACTCGGCACGGAAACCGCCGGGATTAAACAACAGCGCCTGCCACCCGCGTGCAATGAGAAGACTCAGGGACAAGGCCAAAACCAAACCCGCCGCAATCACGCCTGTAAAATAAGGAGCAAAGTCCGCGAAATTTCGCCACAGCAGCTCCGCATCCGCCGCTGAAGCCTGCTGCTTCAAAAGCGGCTCCAGAAAGCGTTGCAACTGTTTCAGCCACACCGCAGCCGGATCGCCGAGGCTAGCATAAAGGGCAACCACCATGAGCATGCCGAGCCCGGAGATTCCCGCCAAAGCCAAGGCCAAGCGGCCGGATTCCCGCAACAGGAGGGCGATCAGCCATATCGGTGCCCATAAGGCCAAGACGTATGCCGCGGCTGGCAACGGGGTTCCCCAGATCATCCAGCCCGCGACAACCACCGGCAATAGACTGATGGTGGCGATCACGAGCCCCTCGGACGGACCTTTGCGCAAGACGGGCAAGGCGACGGATGCCGAAGACAATAGCCCGATTAACGAAAAAACCCAGGAAAGAATCGTCAGCAAGCTGATCGCAAGAACGGCTTGCGCCCTCCCCTTCATAATGAAGGCCGCTAAAGCGCGCATCGCCAGAGCCTGGAGCCGGACTCGGCCTATTTGTGGCTATCGCAGAACGGCAATAGGGCCAAAAACCGGGCTCTTTTAATGGCCGTGGCAAGCTGCCGTTGATATTTCGCCTTGGTACCGGTAATTCGGCTGGGGACGATCTTGCCAGTTTCGGAAATATATTCCCGAAGAATGTCCAGATCTTTATAGTCGATTTCCTTGATGCCCTCGGCAGTGAAGCGGCAGTATTTTTTACGTTTGAACTGGCGAGCCATAAGTGTCTCTCTTGATGGATTGGGATGTGAAATATGCCAAAGGCGGCGAGCGCCTGGTCAGGCTAAGGGTTCCGCCGCCACGGATTCCGGCTCGGCGCTTTCCTCTCCCTCGCCGGCCGATCCGTCATCCCGACTCGCCGCTGAATCCGGCTGTTCTTCTCTCGCCATGGGCGAAGGTTCGGTAACCGCTGCGTCCTTATGGACGGTTAAGCTGCGCAAAACGGCGTCGTTGAATCGGAAACCGCTTTCGAGTTCATTGAGAGTGGCTTGATCACACTCAATGTTTAGCAAGACATAATGCGCCTTATGCACTTTGGCGATGGGGTAAGCCAATTGACGTCGCCCCCAATCCTCGAGGCGATGGATCCTGCCGGATGACCCCTCGATCAAATTGCGGTAGCGTTCCAACATGGCTGGAACCTGTGAGCTTTGGTCCGGATGAACCAGGAAAACGATTTCATAATGTCGCATGGGTGCTCCTTACGGATTTATTCAGCCTTCCGCGGTACGGTAAGGCAAGGAGTGACAGTCAATTAAGCCGCCAGTAAAAAGCGGGGAAGTATATCTTTAAGATTTCGGAGAGGCAAGTCACTCAGGGCGTTATGACTGCGTGGTTGAATAATGTCCCACGGCGGACGCAACATCATGCCGGCGAATTAATGAAAGCGATTACCCTATTTTCGGCATAAGAAATCAAGTATGAGCGCGGCATGCAGAATAACTTAAATTCAAGCGGAATATAAAATTTAGATAAGAAATATCCACGTGGTTACTTTTACGCCTCTAACCGGTCTCCAGCGAGGAATACTAGGGGATAATAGGGTAAATTCTTATAGGAAAATTAAAGTATCCATAAAAGGCGGGCCGAGAGATGCTTGCTTTTTTATAACGCTGCGATAGCCTCGCGAAGACTCCTCACGGGCACGATTTCCAGGCCTGGATGAATCCCCTTGGCGACATTCTTGGCCGGCGCGAGGGCGTGCTTGAAACCGTGTTTGGCCGCCTCCCGGAGCCGTTCTTCGCCGTTCTGCACCGGCCTGACTTCCCCATTAAGCCCGAGTTCACCGAATACCACCCAATCCTTGGGAATCGCCCGGTCACGGTAGCTCGACACCACGGCCAAAGCCACGGCTAAATCCCCCGCGGTCTCGCTGAGCCGAAGGCCGCCCACGAGATTGACGAACACGTCCTGGTTGAGGATCGGCACGCCGCCGTGCCGATGCAGCACGGCCAGCAGCATGGCCAGCCGATTGCTCTCCATTCCCACTGCCACCCGCCGGGGCGTAGGCAGATGGGATTCATCCACTAAAGCTTGGACCTCGACTAGGAGCGGACGGCTACCTTCCCGCATGACCATGACCACGCTGCCCGGCGCCTCGTCATCGCCCCGCGAGAGGAAAATTGCCGAGGGATTGCGCACTTCTTTGAGTCCGGTCTCGGTCATAGCGAAGACGCCCAGTTCGTTGACCGCGCCGAAACGATTCTTGAAGGCTCGGATGACTCGGAAGCGGCTGCTGTTATCCCCTTCGAAATAAAGGACGGTATCCACCATGTGCTCGAGCACGCGGGGACCGGCAAGCGCCCCTTCCTTGGTCACGTGGCCAACCAGAAATACCGTCGTTTGGGTTTGCTTGGCGAAGCGAACCAATTGAGCGGCGCACTCGCGCACCTGGGCGACGGAGCCGGGAGCCGATTGCAGGAGTTCGCTATACACGGTCTGGATGGAATCCACCACCAGGAATTCCGGGTGGTGCGCCGCCGCCGTCGCTAAGATACGCTCCAGTTCGGTTTCGGCGAGGATCTGCACCGAGGCGCATTTCAGTTGCAGGCGCTTGGCGCGGAGGCTCACTTGCCGAATGGACTCCTCGCCGGTGATGTACAGCACCTTCCGCCGTTCGCTCAGGGCGGCGATGGTTTGCAGCAGCAGCGTGGATTTGCCGATACCCGGATCGCCACCGATCAGCACCGCGGATCCCGCGACCAGCCCTCCACCCAGCACCCGGTCGAACTCTTCCAGTCCGCAGGGCGTTCGAAGGATTTCTTCCGCTTCCACGTCGGCCAGTGACATGGGATTGGCGGCTTCGGCCGGGACGGCTCCGGCATACCCGGAAAAGCGACCCGCGGCAGGCGTTCGGTCTTCTAAGCCCTCCACTAAGGAGTTCCAGGCGCCGCAGCCCGGACACTGCCCGGACCACTTGCTCTGAGCGTAGCCGCAATCGGAGCAGCGGTAAACGACCTTTTTGTCTTTAGAACGAGTAACAGTCAAGGCTTGACTCCGCTCACCAAGGCGTTGACTCCCTCCCGCAAATGAACAGCCGTCGGTCGATAGCCGATTTGCTGCATGAGCGCGAGCGCCGGCCCCAGCCTCATGACATGGTCGGGCGATTCGTCGCTGAAGAGATGGATGATCCATTGCTCCAGGAGGTCCGGACGGCCCATCTCCAAAAATATTCGGAAATATTCGCCAGCCTCGGCCTGGGTCCGCCTGAGATGCTCGAGGGTATCGTCCAGAGCGTAGCGGTCGCCGTTGACGAAGACCCCGCCCGGCCTCAATATCCTAAAAACCTCCTCCAGCACTTGGCGGCGGTAGCCTTCCAGAAAATTGTGCAAGGCATAGCCGCTTGCCACGATGTCGAAGCTTTGGGCCGGCGCTCGCCGAAGATAGGACAGCGCATCGTTCTCCACGAGACGCAGGCGCTCGCCTTCCAAGTCCGAGGCGAGATTGCGGCGCGCCTGATCCAGCATGGCCGGTGCATTATCGATTCCGGTGATGCGGAGATCGCTCCGGCTGTGCAGCAGGTTCAAGGTCGTGACGCCGGTTCCGCAACCAATCTCCAACACGTCCAACGTTCCGGAGCCGACCGGCGGCGTCCAGGCGGCGACGAATTCCCCCACCCGGCGGCTCATCTCCGCCGCCTGTGGACACACCCGCTTCAACATTTCGTATTCGTCGGCGATGGGGCCTTCGAAAAGCCGTTCGGCGCTAAAATCGTTCATGCTTTTATTCTCTAAAACGGAAAATGGGGGCGCATTTTTCGTCAAGTGGTCAAGGTTGATAAGTGATCCGGTATATCGCGCCGCGCCTGTCGTCGGAGACGAGCAGCGCGCCATCCGGCATTTGCAATATATCCACAGGCCGGCCGATCACAGTGCCATTGGCTCGGAGCCAGCCCTCCGCGAACACCGAATCCGCCACCGGCTTATTGTCCTCGAACTTGATCGCGACCACGCGAAAACCCTGAGGGGTGCTGCGGTTCGAGGAGCCATGTTCGGCCACAAAGAGTTGGCCCCGGTATTCGGCCGGGAATTGAGCGCCCGTATAGAAGCGGGCTCCCAAGACGGCCACATGCGCCGCAAAAGTCCAGGCCGGCGGCACGAATTCGGCGCAGGATCTGAGCCGGCCAAATCTAGAGTCGGCAATCTCCTTCCCATGACAGTAGGGAAAGCCGAAATGAAGACCCGCGCGGGGCGCGTGGTTTAACTCATCGGGCGGCGCATCATCACCCAGCCAATTCCGGCCGTTCTCGGTGAACCAAAGCTCCTGGGTTTTAGGTTCCCAGTCGAAACCGACCGTGTTGCGGACGCCGCGGGCGAAAATCTCGAAATTCTTGCCGTCCAAATCCAGACGAACCAACGTGGCGTAAAGTTCCTGATTGGGCTGGCAAATATCGCAGGGCGCACCCACCGCCGTATAGAGCTTCCGATCCGGCCCAATTCGAAGGTATTTCCAGCCGTGGTCCTTATCATTAGGGAGACTATCGTAAACCGTTTCCGGAATCGGCGGGGCAGAAAGCCGTCGCCCGATATCCTTGAACTTCACGATGCGGGACAGTTCCGCCACGTACAAAGCGCCGTCCAGATAGGCCACGCCGTTGGGCATGTTCAGTCCCGAGGCGAGCGTGTAGACCCGATCGCCCAACCCATCGCCATTCTCGTCCCGGACGGCATAGACCTTGCCCTCTTTATTGGTGCCGACGTACACCGTCCCGGCCTCGCCCAGCGCCAGCGACCGGGCATTCGGAACCTGGTCAGTGTAAACCGAGATGCGGAAGCCCGCCGGAAGTGTGATGCCCTCAACATCAATGGCCGCTTGCGGGGAGATGGAACAGACCATGAAGAAGCCGATCACGGCTACAGCACGAACGACATTGAGATTGAATGGGAAGAGCTTTACGGCATCCATAGCGATCTCCTCGGTGAATACAATTTAGAAGCGGGGAGAATTGGAACCGTTCGGAGATCAGGCGGCTTGATTTTTGGTTGTTAATCTCCAATATGGTAACACTGTTGAATTTTCACAAGGTAACCAACGGCCATGCGCATTTTTTTATTCCTCTTAACCAATGCCGCGGTGCTGCTGCTAATCAGTATCCTGTTCCATGTTTTGGGGCTGGGCGAATATTTGGGCCAGCGTGGAGTCCATCTCAACCTGGACAGTCTTTTGCTGGTATCCGCGGTGATGGGCATGAGCGGTTCGTTCATCTCGCTCATGTTATCCAAATGGATGGCGAAACAGTTCATGGGTGTCTTCGTCATTGAGCAGCCTTCCAATGCCACCGAGCAGTGGCTGGTGGAAACCGTTGCCCGGCATGCCCGGCAGGCGGGGATCGGCATGCCGGAAGTCGGTATGTTCGATTCCCCAGAGCCCAACGCCTTCGCCACGGGCATGAGCAAGAACAGCGCCTTGGTGGCGGTCAGTACGGGTCTCTTGCACCATATGGGCGCCGATGAGGTCGAAGCGGTGCTGGGCCATGAAATTAGTCACGTGGCCAACGGCGACATGGTAACCATGGGTCTGCTCCAAGGCGTGCTCAATACCTTCGTTTATTTCTTCGCGACCATCGCCGGTTATTTGGTGGATCGAGTAGTGTTCCGCTCAGGCGATGACGAACGAGCCGGCTATGGGCCCGCCTATTACGTTACCCAAATGCTCGCGCAAATCCTGTTATCCATACTCGCCACCATCATCGTGATGTGGTTCTCTCGCTGGCGGGAGTTCCGCGCCGATGCGGGGGGAGCCAGCCTGGCTGGACGCGGCAAAATGATCAATGCCCTTCGGGCGCTGCAGCGAGCGCACGATCATCGGGATCTGCCCGGCGAATTCGCCGCCTTCGGTATCGATGGTGGCATGGCGTCCGGTCTGCAACGCTTGTTCATGAGCCATCCGCCTCTCGAAGAGCGGATCGCGGCCCTGCAAAATCAGCGTTGATCTATAGGATCTGAAAGTTGTCGCGCTCCGAGTTACTCGGGGACGAGTTTTTACCTTCTGCCTTCCAATCGACTGACGCCATGAGCACACCATCGGGCACTCACTCGAAGTCTACCGGAGAAGAGCGCTCCAAGGATTCTGGGGCTCCTGAAAGCCAAGGTGTCTGCGTTGTGCCTGGCTGCGGCATCCTGAAAGTCTTAGGAGACGATGCGGCGGCCTTTCTTCAAGGACAGGTCACCTGCGACGTCAACGGTTTGGCACCCGGCGGGTGCACAATGGGCGCCTTGTGTACCCCTAAGGGGCGAGTCGTCGCCAGTTTTCGGCTGCTCCGCGCCGAGCAGCATTTTTATCTTCTTTTAGCCGCTGACTTGGCCGAAGCCTTGCGCAAACGTCTCCAAATCTTTGTCTTGCGATCCAAGGTCTCCTTAGACGACCTTACCTCGCGACGGACCGTCATCGGTCTCCTCGGCAACGCAGCCGATTCTGTCCTAAGCGAGAGCGGCATCAAAGCTCCGGCCGAACCCGGAATCTGGTTGGAACAGCCCGACTATTTCACGTATCGGCTGAACGACGGCTCCGGCCGCTGCCTTATTGCCATGGAGCCCAATGCCGCCCGAGAGCTCCAGAGAGCTCTTGCGGAGAAACTCGACCGCATCGATCCGGAAGTTTGGCGTTTGAGGGACATCGAAACCGGTTTTCCGGAAGTGACGGCGGCGACTTCCGAGGAGTTTCTGCCGCAGATGTTGAATCTCGACATCTTAGGCGGTATCGGCTTCAAGAAAGGTTGCTACACCGGCCAAGAAATCATCGCCCGTACCCATTATCTAGGCCAAGTCAAGCGGCGGATGTTTCGTCTGCGAGCTTTCACGGAAAGCACGCCTTCCGCCGGTACGCCGATTTTCGATCCCGCTGAAACGGAGCCGAAGAGCATCGGCCAGATCGTATCGGCAGCTCCGGAATCTCCGGCAAGCTGCCAGCTCCTCGCGGTGATGGGGCTCGACCACGCTCACAGCGGAAATCTCCGCCTGCAGCGGCCGGACGGTACGAAAGCGGAGCTCCTCCCCCTGCCCTACTCCCTGTCTCTCTCGTGATCTTCGGCCCAGGGAAAAGCAAAAACCCCGGCCTGAACCGGGGTTAGAGAAGCTAGATTTCGCGGCGACTAAGACCGAGATTATCTCAAGATCAATTTAATCACGGCCAATAAGACGAAAATAAAGACCGCCGTGAAAACGACTCCCGCAATGATATAGGCCGTCGCCGAACCGCTGGCGAAGTCGCGCTCCCGGTTGGTCGAACTCTGCACGCCGAACGCTGCCGCCAGTACGCTGCCCACGACTTGCAGGAGGGAAGGTTTACTGCCCTGTCTCGACATGATCTCGCCTATTTTTGAATCTCAACTGATAGATCTTCACCCCTACGGCTACGCCCACCACCAGGATTACCGTGAATAACGCGCGCCAACTGGCGCTGCCGGTGTAAATCAATTCCTCGTCCACGTTTCCCCAAAGATTGCCGCCGCCTTGGGTCGAACCCTCCTCGCCGCCCCCCATGGTCAGCAGGTAGTTCCAGACGAAATTAAGAGGAATGATGCATGCCACGCTGATGCCGATGGACATGATGAGCTTGTCGATGGCCTGATTCACGTCGGGGTTCTGGGTCAAGTTCTCGCTGATCTGTACCTTGTCCAAATACAGTTTTACGATCACATAACCGGGCAGGATCAAAACGATCGCGAGGCCGAACAAATCCTTAAGAAGCAAGCCCTCGCTCGAGGAAAAAATGGCGAAGGCGATAATCAAGATCAGGCTGAAAATGCCTACCCCGGCCCACATTAGCGCATCCGCTTTCCCGAATTGAAAGAGTTCTTTTATCATTGTGGCTAGCCTCATTGTTTTTTAAAAAAATAAAACCCTTCGATTCCACCTTTGAGAATGAGTTCATTCCCATCCTTTTTATATACCGAATAATCGACGGTTCTTCCCGGTCGCCCCGGATCTTCCACGAGGATTTTTCCATCGACGATTTTATACTTCCACTCGTACCGATCTTGGGTGTTGAGATGCCGGTTGTAGCCGCTAGTGACGATGACACCGTCGGGACGAAAGTCCCAAGTCCGGTTCTCGGCGACCCGCGGTTTATTCAAGCCAGCCGCCACTGATTCCAGAGTCCAAGTTCCACTGATTTCGCTCGCGTCTTTAAGGAGGATGTCCGCCCATGCGGCGCCGCTGCTTATTATCAGTCCCGCGAGGGAGATCGCGAGAATTGCTCGAACATTCATTTATATCCTCCTCGAGTCTTGTTATTGTGGGCGTCTTATCTGATTAAATCCTTCGCGGCAAGCTGGACATAAGGCATCAAACCCAAGGTGCACGGGAAGTGGCGCGAATTTATACATTTTTCGTTTCTGCAAGGCAAGGAATTCGCCGCCGCAGTGAGCCCTCTGAACCGATATTCGCGCCAGCCGTTGTCCGGGACCTTTTGAACAAGTACACCGGAAATGAAAAGCTGTTTATCTGGACTTGGTAGGCCTAAGTCTTTTGCGATTGGACGCCGGAGGCGGCTCGTTGTTTCCGCGCTGTCCATTCTACTTTTGCCTTGGGCAGAAGCGCAGAATTTTGAACGCGGCGAAGAGCTTTTCGAAGATCATTGCCAGGCTTGCCACGATGATATGCATCGTCCGGAAAGCCGGCATGCGCCCTCGCTTGCGGAACTACGTAAGCGCATCGAGGCCTGGGCGCTTCACACCGATGCCCGCTGGCAACAAGATGAAGTAAATGACGTACTTTTCTACCTCAACCGGAGCTTCTATAAATTTCCGGAAAAGCCGCTTTAAGCCGCGCATTCAGGAAGTCGGCCTGTTAAGCCTCAGACTAGCGCTTGGACATTCGACCCTTCAACTTAAAGATTGTCTTTCGAAATCATAATGAAGGCCTCGCCGCGTTCAGGGTGCCGCCACGGATTGACAGCGACCCCAGCAGGTTTCCCTGACCCGGCTCAGTTCCTGCATAATCCTACATAATGAATGTAAGTGTAGGTTAATGATTCATGGCATAATTTGCGTTTTTGGAAGCTTCTTTAAGTTATGAGCATAATGCCCAAACGCCGCCAAGCGGCCACTCTTTGTGACGATCAAGCGTTGCGCGAGTTGGGCCAAAAGGTTATCACCACTGAGGCGAGGGCCGTGGCGGCGTT
Organism: Methylococcaceae bacterium; assembly: GCA_902810705.1. GTDB lineage: Bacteria > Pseudomonadota > Gammaproteobacteria > Methylococcales > Methylococcaceae > CADDYU01. The sequence continues at coordinate 664 of CADDYU010000091.1, read as the reverse complement.
GGCGGAGCGAATCGATCATCGCTTCGTCGCAGCTTGCCAATTGATGCTGGATTGCCAAGGGCGTGTCGTGGTAACGGGCATGGGCAAATCCGGGCACATCGGCGGCAAGATCGCCGCGACCCTGGCCAGCACGGGAACCCCGGCGTTCTTTGTGCATCCTGGGGAAGCCAGTCACGGCGACCTGGGCATGATTACGGGCAGGGACGTGGTGATGGCTCTGTCCAATTCAGGGGAATCCACCGAGATTTTGACCATTCTGCCGCTCCTCAAACGGCTGGGAGCCCCGCTGATCGCCATGACCGGCAATTCTCAATCGACCCTGGCCCGGCAGGCGGAAGTCCATCTCGACACAAGCGTGGCGGAGGAGGCCTGTCCCCTAGGGCTCGCCCCTACGTCCAGCACCACGGCCACGCTGGCCATGGGCGACGCCTTGGCCGTGGCCCTGTTGGAGGCCCGTGGCTTCAGCCGCGAGGATTTCGCATTTTCTCACCCTGGCGGAAGCTTGGGCCGGCGGCTGCTGCTTCGGGTACGGGACATCATGCACGTCGGGGCGGATATCCCTGCCGTGCCGGAGTCGGCGCCGGTGCGGGACGCGGTTCTGGAAATCACCGCCAAGAAGCTAGGCATGACCGCCATTATCGACGAGAACCGTAAAGTGCTCGGC
>CADDYU010000090.1 GCA_902810705.1 Methylococcaceae bacterium | reverse complement strand
CCCCAACATCGCGCTGGCGCGGGCCGCCGGCCTGAACACCGGAAACGGCGTCGTGGTGAACGAGTTCCTCCAGACTTCGGACCCAGACGTATACGCGGCGGGGGACGTGGCGTTCTTCCCCGAACAGGTGCTGGGGCCGCGCCGGATCGAGCACTGGGACAATGCCGTAAGCCAGGGCAAGCAGGCCGGAAGGAACATGGCCGGCGCCGGCGAGCCGTTCGCGGAGATGCCGTTCTTCTTTTCGGACCTGTTCGAGTTCGGCTACGAGGCGGTCGGCGACGTGGACAGCCGCCACCAGACCTTCGCCGACTGGCAGGAGCCGAACAAGACCGGCGTCATTTACTACCTGTCCGACGGCCGCGTGCGCGGGGCGATGATGTGCAACGTGTGGGGCAAGGTGGACGCCGCCCGCGAGCTGATCCGCAAGAGCCAGCGCGTGCGGCCCGAGGAACTGCGCGGCGCCATCCGGTGAGCTTCTTACTTCAGTGGGCCCGACAAGATTCGAACTTGTGACCTCGTCCTTTATCAGACCGTTCAGGAAAGACCTGAAAAGCTCAGGAAACCCTTGACTTTGCAGCATTTTAGGCGCGCCCGATCCGAGTGTGCTGATGCGCACGATGGAAGACAGCGATAATGCCGAACCGTCGGGGAATTCCGTCGCCGCGCTGAATCTTCTCCGACTTGCGCAGATGACGGATGACCGGCAACTTCGCGAGAAAGCGGAGAAGACGCTGAGGGCATTCGCCGGCCGCCTCTCACAGTATCCCGCCGCCATGCCGCAGATGCTGGTTGCTTATGACTTTCACCTCGACAAGCCCAAGCAGATCGTTTTGGCCGGCACACCCGACGCGCCTGATACCCAGGCGATGCTTAGACAAGCATTTGCTCAGTACATCCCCAACAAGATCATCCTTTCCGCCGACGGAGGCGATGGACAAGCGTTTCTCGGTGAGAGGGTCGAGTTTCTAAAGAACGTCGGCCCCATCCGCGGCCGCGCCACCGCGTACGTGTGCGAGAATTACGTCTGCCAGCTTCCGACAAACGATCCCGCAGAATTGAAGGCGCTGCTTGATTCCCTGCAAACGCCGCATAATGAGCCAATCAGGAGTAAGCCATGACACCGGAACAACTCAGCCGGGAACTGCGGGAGGGCATTGGGGGGCACCTGGCGAATCGCCGCGGCAGCATCGATGGGATTGATCGCCGCATACCAAATCGGCATCATCAAGCATCTGCCGGAATCTCCGCTGCCCAAGCTTGATGCGGACAAGGTTGACGCATCGGACGAAGCGTACGAGAAACTGAACACGCCCGACGCTTTTCTCGGCTTGACCAGCTACGCCGCCACTGCGACGCTGGCCGCGATGGGTGGCCGAGACCGGGCCAAGGCGCACCCGTGGATTCCCTTGGCGCTGGCGGGGAAAGTGGCGCTGGACGCATCACAGGCGGCCAAGCTCACCTGGGATCAGTGGGCGAAGCACAAGGCGTTCTGCTTCTGGTGTCTGCTGGCGGCAGGTGCGACGTTCGCTACAGTGCCGCTGGTGTTTTCCGAAGCACGGGCAGCACTCCGCGGATTGGGGTTGCGGCCCAGGCGGCAATTCGGTCGTGGCGATGATTTCGATCGTCATTCCAACGCTCAACGAGGCGCAATCGCTGCCCGAGATGCTCTCGCACACGGTTCGAGCGGCACAAGGTGAGACAATCGAATTGATCGTCAGCGATTGTTGTAGCAGCGACGGCACGCAAGAATTCATCCGCCAGCAGCATCTTCAACTCGTCTACGGCGGCACCTGCCGCGCCGACGCCCTCAACTCCGGCGCAGCCGTGGCCCGGGGCGAGGTTCTTCTCTTCCTGCACGCCGACTCGCTCCTGCCGATGGGCTTCACGACGCTGATTCGACGCGCGCTTGCTCACGGCAACGTGGTCGGTGGCGCATTCGAGTTTGAGTTCAGCGGCCGGCCGCACGCCTACTGGTGGGTGGAGCAGCGCCTCCGCTCCGTCGTATTCTGCAACCGCATCCGCTACCGATGGACGCACAACTTCTACGGCGACCAGTGCATCTTCGTCCGGCGAAATGTCTTCCACCGCGTCGGCGGTTTTCCAATGCTCCCATTGACGGAAGACATCGCTTTTTGCCAGCGCATCAAGCGCCTGGGGCGACTGGCTATCCTTCAGCCGCCGGCGCGGACTTCCCCGCGCCGCTTCCTCGACCGCGGCGTGATCCGGCAGTTTGTCGAAGATCTGACATTATTGGGATTCGCCAGCATTGGCATCCAACCACGGCAGCGATGGAGCAAATACAACGGTTGGAACCGGCGCGGCGGGGTCAATCGATCATCGCCGTCCGCGGTTTGCTTAGCTCCACCGGCGCCCGATGTGCCTCCTCACCACTCGGTAGACGCCACGGGTCGGGTTGACGTCGTCGGAAGGACATCCACAGCACCTTCAGAAATGTGACACGCCGCGGGTCGAGAAATGCCGCGACGCCGATGGTGATCTTCCGTTGCGGGATGTCCAGGCGCAGCGTGCGATGCAGGCGGTCCCAGATGGTCAGGCCGCTGGACCAGTTCGAGTTCATCTCGTCGCGCACGATCGAGTGATGGATGCCGTGCATCCGCGGCGTCACGACGATCAGGTTGAGCCAGCGCTCGACGCGCAGTGGCAGTTGAACGTTGGAGTGGTGGAATAGCACTTCGATGATCGTCAGCGTGGACCAGAGGCTCAGGGCAAGCGGTGTCACGCCAATCACCACGATCTGCGCCGATCGCCAGCCGATCGAGAGGAGCAATTCGCCGAAGTGAAAGCGGATGCCGGTGGAAGCATCGAGGTCCAGGTCAACGTGATGCGGCTGGTGAAAGCGCCACAGGAGCGGCACTTTATGTGTAAGCACGTGCCAGACGTAGAGCGTGTAATCCATCAAGAGGATCGCCCCGATGGCCGCGATCCATCCGGGCAGAGCGAAATGAAGAAAAATGCCCCATCGGCGCTGCTGGCACAAAGCGGCGAGCGGGAAAATCAACGGCCATTCCGCCAGCATCATTGTCGCCGCGCCGACACCGCCGATGCCGATGTTGCGCAGCAGCCGGCGGAGTTTCGATTCAGTTGCACCGCGTAAGGGGCGGCGGTTCTCCAAGATCAATAGCGCCGCAAACGCGGAGGAGATCAGAGCGACGCTGACGAGGGGCGGAACACGATTCATGCTTTTTATTCCGCGCAGCAGGATAGCTTCGCGGGGTTCTTATGCCGAGAGATAGCGACGATCTTCAGCGCTTCGGCCAACTGTGCTGGATCGACGAGTGCAGCCGGTGGTTGCTTCCTCAAATGCCATCGCCAGCGCGGGCGGGTGGCGTGTCACCATCGGCCACCAGCGCGTAGTCGCAGTGGTCTTCGGTCCACACGGTGACCTTGCAGCGGGTCTTGGGCGTGAGCCTGCGCTTGATCACCTGTCGCGGCACCGGCGCGTTCAGGCCGAACTCCTTGCCGCAGAACTGATACAAGGAATAGAACTTCCCGCCGCTTTGCCAGCGGGTGTACACCATCGAGGCCCCGGCAAGCTTCACGACGCGACCGCCGATCAGCTTGAAAGAAGGATCGAGTTTGGGCCTGTCCACTGGAAAGTATAGATCGCCGCGTACCGATGCTTTCACCGTGTCCCAATCGCCGGTGGTGATCGCCAATTGCGGCTGCGTCTCGTGGCTCGCCATCGTCAGGGCGGCGATGTCGTCGAGCGTGCGCTGGTGCTGATGGCTCCGGGTCGTCACGATGGCCCAGACGCCCACGGCCACCACGAGTACGGCGGCTACTGCGGGAACCCAAAGCGACCTCGGAAGAAAAAGCCAGCGCCTTCGCGGACGCGACTGCTCCGGAATCGCGAGTAGCCGTTGCGATAAGTCTTGCGGCGGATCAACGCGCGACAATTCCAATCGCAGCCGCTCGTCCTCGCGGACCAGCTCCAGCCACTCCTGTTCCAACCCACCGTCGATCTGGCTGATCTGCCGGACAATGGCCTGGCGCTGCGGCGCCTCGTGCGGCAGCGCGGCCACTTCCTCCATCCGCCGACGCAGTTGTTCGAGTTCTTCGGGGGTCATGATACGCCTCCCATACCCATTGGTGGCTCCTCTTGGTCTGGTTCCTCCTTGTGTAGTCGTAAATGTGCTCGGCCCGACGATTGGCCTTGCAGGTGCTGCCGCAACAACCTCCTGGCGCGATAGATCCGCGACAGCACCGTCCCGAGGGGCACGTCCAAGAACTCGGCCGCTTGCTGACAGGTCATTCCCTCAAGGAATACCAGCAGGAAGGGCACTTTGTAGTGGTCCTCCAAACTGTCCAGCGCCGTTTGCAACGCCTCCTGTCGAGCCAGGATTTCTTATGCGGACTCTTGGTCACTCGCTAAACGCGCCGGGTCGATCCGTTGACCGCCCCGGATACCGCGTTCCCGCTTGTGGTCTCGCAGCCAGTGCATGTAGCGGTGCCGCAAGATACTGAGCAACCACCCTTGGGCCTTGGCCGGGTCGCGCAGAGAGCCGATGGAGCGCCAAGCCTCGAAGAACACCTCCTGCGTCAGCTCCTCGGCGCAATCCGCGTCGCCGCACAGGCGAAAGGCGCAGCGGTAGATGTCGGCCGAGTAGTCGCGCACCCAAGATTCGTATAGCGCGCGTTTACCCTCGGCTGGTTTCATTGTCCGACCTCGTGCAACTGCCCGGTGCAGTCCTCAGTGAGCATCTCACGATCGTTGCCCGCGTCTGCCATAGCAGTGAACGGTGCGGGCTGAATTATTCCCAATTCTCTCCAGCGATACAGCGTCTCGGCAGGCACCCCCGCAAGATGGGCAAGGATCAGGAACTGATTGAGCAGACTCGTTTTGAATACGCCGTGCCGCTGCCAGCGTCTGGCGGAAGTTGTTACCGCTCTATTGACGATGCGGACACGGCCCAACCGCCGCAGTCGCCGGACGAGTTCCAAGTCCTCCATGATTGGCAAGTCCGGATAACCGCGGATTCGGTCGAAGGCGGCTCTCGTGAGGAAGACCGCTTGGTCGCCATAAGGAAGGCTCATGAACCGCGATCGCAAGTTGGTCGTTGCCGCGTAGAACCGCATGACCGGGCTCGGCGGCTCAAGCTGCAACGCGAACGCGCCCGCGACGGTCGCAGGCGCGGTAAGTGTGAGGCGGACGTGTGTGGCAAAGTCCGGTGGTAGACGCGAGTCGGCATGGAGGAACAGGAGGACGTCGCCGCGGGACGCCTTTACGCCGACGTTCATCTGCCGGGCGCGGCCACGTGGGGCTCGCAGCACCCTCGCGCCACATTCCCGCGCGATCCGTACCGTCGCGTCGTCGCTCCCGCCGTCAACGACGATGACCTCAACTTCGCCGTGCTCCGCCGCCACCGCCGAGCGGATCGCCCGGCCGATATGGTCCTGCTCGTTGAGCGTTGGAATGATCACTGAAATGATCGGCGCCCGGCGACACGGCGCGGCGTGAACAGAAAGTTCGGACAGGTCTTCCGGCCGGTCCACATCGCCCAGTGGCCTGAGCAGCCGGACCGACAGGCCCAGATCACGAGCCGCCCGCCGTGTTTGTTCGAGCACCCGCTCCGTTCCCCACGCGATGTTCTGAAAGAGCCCCGCGTGGGGCCGGCGTAGGCCGATCAGGTAATACCCGCCGTCCGTTGCGGGCCCGAGCACCACGTCTTGGCCCTTCAGCGCCTCGAAGGCATCGCACATCAGATCGCGCGTCAGCGTCGGGCAGTCGGTCCCGACGGCGACGGCCGCCCGGGCGCCCCGTGAGAATGCCCGTGCGAAACTCTCCGACAGTCGCACGCCCAAGTCCCCCTCGCACTGCCGCCGGTACACGAGGTCCGGCCCGTACAGCGCTCGCATCGCGTCAGCGCCGTCGCCGGCGAACTGGACGACGATACGCGCACGGCGAAGCTCGCGCAGCCGCCGCGCCTCGCGCAGCACGCCGAGCGTCATCCGATGCTGCAATGTGGCCGCGCCCTCGGGCCCGATCGCGGGGATGAGCCGCGTCTTCGCCTTGCCCGGCCGAGGGTCGCGGGCGAAGACGATGAGGGACTCGTTTGCCAACTCCTGGCTGCGCCGAAATGACTCGTGCCAGATCGTAAAGAGAATCTTGCTCCCGGCCCGCACGACCCCGCGCACCGTGCCGGAGATTTTCGAGCGCCCGATCCGGCGGCGGTAGCTGACCGGGACCTCCGCAACGCGCAAGCCGAACCGTGCTGCGCGGACTTGCATCTGCACCGTCCAACCATAGCCGCGATCGTCCATGTGCAGTCGCTCCAGGCTCGATCGGCGGATGGCGCGAAACGGACCAAGATCCGTAAAACGAACCCCCCAGATGGATTGGATGAGCCTGCAAGCGACGGCGTTGCCGAGCCGCTGCACGAGTGTCAAGGCGCCCGCTTCGCAGCGTCCTTTGGTCCGCGATCCGATAACCAAGTCGGCGCGGTTGTTGACGATTGGCGCGACCAGTCGCTCCATCTCGTCGGGGTGGTCACTGAAATCCGCATCGAGAAAGACGACGACGTCCGCGTCTCCGACTGCCGCCACACCGGCGAGGCACGCGGCACCATAACCGTGCCGCGGCTCGGCAATGACTCTCGCGCCAGCGGCGCCGGCGACCTCGGCCGTGCGGTCGGATGATCCGTTATCGACAACGATCACCTCTCGCACCCACGCCGGAATCGCTGCCAACACCCGGCCGATCGCGCGCTCTTCGTTGAGCGCAGGGATCACCACGGCCGTCGCGGCGTGGCGCGCGAGCTCAGTAGGTCGAAGTTGAGACGATGACCGGATCATGCGAAGGCGACGGGGCTGGGAGAGTCGAATCGGAGCGTCGAATGCGCGGCAGGCTTTCCCACACCAGGAGCAGCCAGACCGGAATGTGCTCGACCCATACCCACGGCCCGTGGCGCAAGTGCAGGTAGAAAAGGTAGTACAGCGGAAGCAGCGCCGTGTACGCCAGCAGCGACCAGCGCGGCCGCAGCGCCAGCAGCGGGACCATCCACGTGTAATACCACGGGAACTGCGTGGGGCTGAGGAGAAACAACGCGGCGATCGCGAACAAACACACTTCACACAGTTCGAGTGGATTGTTCAGCGGCTTGCGGGCAAGGATGAGCACCCAGACCAGCAAGACCGCGGCCGTGGAAAAGCGCGCGGCGGCCTGCGCCGCCCACCAGGGCGGCTGCGCGACCAGCGGCAGAACGTGCCGCCAGAACAGGACGTTGAGTTGAAACAGCCCGTCGTTGCTCTCCCACCAGCGAGTATACGTGACGATTCCGGCGATGCCGCTTCGCCCGGCCATCAGCATCGGCAGAAGCAGCAGCATGGCCGTTGCCATAAACACGCCCAGTGCAGTAGCGAATCGCCGGGGGTGCAGAAGCATTGGCCGCAGAAGCAACGGCAAGAGAATTACGGGCCAGAACTTGGCTGTGACCGCGCCCGCCAGACACAGCATCGAGAGCGTCGTGCGCTTCTGGATTACGAGCAGCAGTGCGCCCACGACGAACGGCAAGACGATCGCATCGAGGTGCCCGGCGCAATAGAACTCGCTGACGAGCAGCGGGTTCCACCAGTAGATGGCCAGACACGCCGGCGGCAGGCGCAGCCGATCGAGGAGCAGGACGAGCAATCCACACGTCGCCAGGTCAAATGCGAGCAAGACGACCCGCCAGGCCAAGCCGCTCCACGGCTCGATCCGGTTTGCGATTAGAAACGTTACCTGCGCCAGGGGAGGATAGATCGTTTGGACATCGGGATTATTGATCCAATCCAGATGCGGGCCGGCCGCCTGCGCGACTGCCTTCAGTCGCGGCTCGGCGTGCACATCGGCCAATGCACGCTTCCCATCATCCGGCGTGTACAGGTACGGGTTGATACCGCGGGCGGACAGCGCTCCGTCCCACATGTAGCGGAAGGTGTCGGAACCACGCTCGGGCGCACAGTGCAGCAGCACCAGCCGCATGAGCAATCCGATCAGTGTAATCCACACCAAGCCCTGTGGACCCCTTCTGTCGGAGGGATTCGTTCTATCCGCTCGGCGGCGAAGACCGCCAACGGCCAGAAGATAGATCGCCCCGGCCAGCATACCCAGGCCGACGACCGCGTAGATGCCGTTGCTTGATCCCCACGCCCAGGCCCACAGCTTCCGCGACCACATTCCCATCACCGCGGCCATCGCCAGTAGCCCGATGCCGCCAAACACCGTTACGGGGTGCGGTGAGCGAAACGTCTTCGAGTTGACCGTGTACATCTGCATTGGGGGAACTTCCTCAGCGTCGCCAGCTCATCAGCTTGTTCAGCAGGCCCTTGACGCGCGGCGTGAGCCGAGTCCGGTTGTACGCGTCGCCGGCCTTGCGCAGGTTCTCCGCCTGCGTCGGATAGGGATGAATCGTGCGCGCCATCGTCTTCAGGCCCAGCCCTCCGACCATTGCCAGCGTCAACTCGGAAATCATTTCTCCCGCATGGCGGGCGACGAGCGTGGCGCCGAGGATCCGATCCGTTCCCTTCCTGATGTGCACCTTCAGAAAACCGTCGTCTTCGCCGTCCAGGATGGCTCGGTCCAGGTCTGCCAGTTCCAGATTGATCGTCTGAACATCAATGCCTTTGTCGCGGGCGTCCTCCTCGTACATGCCCACGTGGGCAACTTCCGGGTCGGTGTACGTACACCACGGGATTGTCAGCGCGCTGGCCTTGGCCCGCCCGAAGAACAGCGTGTTCTGAATCCCGATGCGCGCGTGCGCATCGGAAAGGTGGGTGAACTTGAGCGTCGAGCAGATGTCGCCGACGGCGTAGATGCGCTTGTTGCTCGTTTGCAGGTAGTCGTTGACCTTCACGCCGTCCTTGTCGAACTCGACGCCCGCCGCACCGAGGCCAAGGTTCTCGACATTCGGCGTGCGGCCGACGCCGACGAGAATTTCATCGACCCGCAGTTCCGAGTGCGGCTCACCCGGTTCGAGCTTCAGCACCTTTTCACCGTTCTCCCTGCGGACGGAGACGACCTTGTGCTTATGGTCAACGCGAACGCCGTCGCGAGTTAGCGCCTTCTCGACCACGGCGGCGGCGTCGCGGTCTTCACGGCCGAGGAACGGATGTCCCCCCGCAAGCAGGAGTACCTCGCAGCCGAATCTGGCGAATGCCTGTGAAAGCTCACACCCGATCGGTCCCGCACCAATGATCGCCAACCGCCGCGGGAGCTCGGTCAGCCAGAAAACCGTCTCGTTAGTGAGGAAACCTGTCTCTGCGAGTCCAGGAATATCCGGTGCTGCGGCTCGCGCGCCGGCGGCGATAATGGCGCGGCTAAAGCGCAACGTATTTCCTGCCACCTCAACGGCGTCGGGTTGCACGAATCGCCCCTCGCCGAGAAACACGTCGACGCCAGCTTCGCGGAGTCGGGTGACGCCGTCGTTCGGGCTGATCTTGGCGCGAAGCCGACGCATTCGCTCCATTACGGCGCCGAAATCCACCGACACGCCCGGCGGCACGCGCACGCCGAATTCGCCCGCGTCCCGCACGTCCGCATAGGCGCGCCCGCAGCGCAGGAGCGCCTTCGATGGAACGCAGCCGACGTTGAGGCAATCACCGCCGAGCAAGTACTTTTCGACGAGCGCCACCTTCGCCCCCAGCCCCGCCGCGCCGATGGCGCTCACCAGTCCGCCGGCCCCGGCGCCGATCACCACCAAGTTGTAGCGCCCCGCGGGCTGCGGATTCACCCAATCCGGCGGATGCACGTTCGACAGCAGCGTACGGTTGTACTCGTCCAGCGGGTGGATTTCGGGAATAGGTCCGGAGCCCCAGGTCACTCTGTCTTCGGTCGCTGTTGACATGTGGAGGCCAATCATGCTGAAGGTTCTTTTCCGCGCTCTTGCAACATGCCTGCCCATCTTGATTGCCGGCTGTCAGTCCAACGGAAACGGCACCAATACAGCCGCGACGCAGCCAACGACGGTTCCATCTATCCATCACATTCTCCTGGAGGTTTCGGACTTGAACCGCTCGCTGCCGTTCTACCGCGATGCGTTGGGGCTGCGGCTCATATCGCGCAAGGGCGACTTCGCCACGCTGGAATCGGCCAACGTGGGCGTGTATCTCTGGCAATCGCGGTGGGCGTGGGAGGCGCCTCGCAACCCTGACGAGCGCAACGGCCTGGGAATCTATCCTCACTTCGCCGTGCCCGATGTCGATGCCACGGCCGCGCGGCTCGAACAGGCTGGATACAAGATCGTCCAGCAGCCCCGGCTCTACGGCTGGGGCACCGAAGCCTTCGTCGCCGACCCGGACGGCTTCATCTGGGCGCTGGTGAACATGCCGCAGCAGCCCGCGCGGGAGGATCATCGCTGATTCTCCTTGCTGTTCAGCGTCCAGTCGTAATCCAGCCATTCGATCTTCGGTTCCTTTCCGGCATCGAGAGCTTGCTTCAACTCTAGTGAGTATCGCGCCGCGAATTTCAGGACGGACCCCGCCACCTGCTCGAAATCACTGCCGTACCACTTATACAGGCTCGTCAGGTGGACCACGTTCTTGTCCGGCTCGAACTTGAACCAGCGGTCGTGCGTGTGGACGTACCGGGCCTGATCCTCTAACTGGTCATTCACGCGATCTCGCACGTACGCTTCGCTCCGCAATGGCGGACAGCCGATCGCGGCGCAGACCAGCGCGAAATGCACTCGCGGCTCTTTGAACTTCGGCCGAATCTGCTCGTGTTCGATCTCGTTGAGCGACCACGTATGGCCGCCGATCTTCCAGCGCTCGTCATCCCAGCGCTTGTTTGACGGAATGTCCTTGATGGACTTGAGGGGATAGTGGTCAAGGATCAGCCGGAGGGTGAAAGCGTTGTAGGCGTTGATGAGCAACGCGAGTTTCTCGTCACGGCCCATCTGATCGAAGGGCGCACCGGCCAAGGACGAGACATACTGATCGAGCTTCTCTGCATCGCCACGCAAGCCTTGGTAGTCCACCCATCCGCCTTCGGAGACATACTTCTTCACCAGCTCGTCGTACGCCGAATGGTCGAACGCCGGACCGCCAGGCTTCTCCTGATACGCCTCTTTCAGCTTCACAGTGGGCGGGCCAAACATGGTTTTCAGCCTCGATCGGTTGAGGTAGGAGCAGGCCGTCCCCGCGATCACGAGGACCGCCAGCGAGGCCGCGATAATTGTGCCTCGGATGCTCGGCTGGTGCTTCATGTCTGCTTGACCGTTCCCCGCGGCGGTGGGTTGGGCCTGCGCGACGCGGCCGCGGATCGCCTTACGCGCCAGATAAGTGATGTAAACGGTGACGAGGATGGTCGCGATCAGGCCGACGATGAGCAGCGCCCACTGCCCCGGCGTCCGCTGAGTGCCCGCCACAGTCGCTCGGCCCACATGGCCAAGATAGACGTACATGAACGTCCCCGGCAGCATCGCAATCCAACTCGCCAGCACGTATGGCCAGAAGCGCACCGACGTGAGGCCGTAAACGTAATTGCCAATGCTGTACGGAATCGCCGGCGACAGCCGCAGCAGCGCGATGATCTTCCACCCTTGCTCGCCGATCGCCTTGTCGATGGCCCCGAACTTCGGATACCGATGGGCTTGGCGTTCAACCGCACCGCGCGCCACATAGCGGCCGATCAGGAACGCAACCGCAGCGGCGACGGTCGATGCAATCGAGACGATCACCGTCCCCCACAGCAATCCGAAGATCGCGCCTGCCGCCAACGTCAGCGCCGAACCCGGCACGAACACGACCGCCGCCACGATATAACCTAGCGCGAACACGACCGGCCCCCATATTCCCAGCCGATTCACTTGGTCCGTCAGCCACCGAACCGCATTCTCGACCGGGAGCAAACGGACAATCAGAATCAGTCCGGCGACAATGATTCCGACCGCAATCCACTTGACCCAAGCGGCCACGTTGCGCGAGGCTGAACCGGACCCGTGTGGCTCCCGGTGCGGCGTTGATTCGACGTAATGGTGGACGGCTTCCGCCATCGGGTCTCCTTCACGCCAACGCGCCTCCGCACGACGAGCCGCAGCCGGCCGTGCAGGCGAAGCAGTGCTCGCCCGTCGCGATCCGGCGCGAGACGAACGTGGCAGGGTCAAAGTCGCGGACGTGACGGCTCGGCCCCAATGTCGGCAGCGCGAGCGCGAAATTGAAATCGCAGTCGTACATCGTGCCGTCCCAGCCGACGTGCAATTGGTGCCGGCACATCAGGCCCGCGAGCGTGGCCGGATTAAAGGAGTCGCAGAGAAGCTGCTGATATTGCTCGGCCTTTCCTTGCCGCTGAAGGTCGTGCAGGAAACGACCAATGGCAATGTTCGTGATGGCGATCAGTCTCGTGAAGCGGATGCCGAAGCGGGCGGCGAGTTCGTGGCGGTATGCTTCCTCCAGCGCGTGCTGATCCGGTGGAAGGCTCGGTCCGCCGGGATTGAATACCAGGTCGAGTGGGAGGTCCGATTCAAGGCCGTAGCCGATCTGGTTGAAGCGGCGAATGACCTCGATGCTCTCCTTGTACACGCCGCGGCCGCGCTGCTTGTCCACATTGTTCTCCAAATAGCACGGCAGCGATGCGATCAGGTGGACCCTGTACTGCTTGAAGAACCGCGGCAGGTCTTCGTAGCCGCTTTCGAGCATAATCGTGAGGTTTGTCCGCACCATCACGTGCTTGTCCAGCGCGCGGGCGGCGGCAACGAACCGGCGGAACTGCGGGTTCATTTCGGGTGCGCCGCCGGTGATGTCAATCGTGCCGGCGCCACAGCGCTCTGCCGCATCGAGCACGAGTTGCATCGTCTCCCAAGTCATCTCCTCCTTGCGGGCGGGCGACGACTCGACGTGGCAATGATGGCAGGCGAGGTTGCAGCGCAGGCCAATGTTGACCTGAACCGTGTCGATAGACAGACCGCTCAATGGTTCGCCTTCCGCCTTGATCACGCGCCGGTCGAAGGTGCTCTCGCTGTGGATTCGCAGAGGGGTGATTGTTTCGGTCATGGCAGTTTCCCTTCACACAGCCCTATCAGCAGCACCCATTCACGCCGCAGCACTGACTGGTCTCGGTCGTCACGTCGTAAGCGAGACCCTTTGTCGCGCGCGGGTGGCGCTTGGCGCTGGCGCGGCAATCGAACGGCCTGGCCTGCTCCGGCGGAATCTCCTGTAGCGGCTCAACGAAATAGAACTCGCTTCGGTATGGCTCACGCTGGTAGAGTCGGAACGTCTTGTCGCACACGGCCATCCGCTGCCCGCGCTCCAGGGTGTGGCCATCGTCATCAATCACTTTCCGCCACGGTCCCTTGTAGATCACAGCTTGATTGCGCTCGAAGCACGGACCCTGTTTCCCTTTGTAAGCCGCGACAGTCACGGGACGAAACTCGATACCCCTGATCGTCTGCCAAGGTAGTTCGCTGCGCTCCAGTACGGTCATGCCGTAGAAGCCCGCATCCTCGAAGGCTTTGAGGAACAAGTCCTCCCGAAACGCGCCGCTGATGCAACCGCTCCACAACTCCGGGTCGCGCTGAAGTTCCTCCGGCACGTCCTCGTCGCAAACTATGTCGCTGATGACGCAGCGCCCGCCCACCTTGAGGGCGCGGAACATCTCTTCAAAGAGTTGTCGTTTCTCTCTGGCGTTCACGAGGTTCAGAACGCAGTTGCTCACGATCACGTCGATCGCGCCGTCCGGGATCATCGGGCGCTCGCGACGCAGCAGGTCCGCCTGTTCCTGTGCTTTCAGATAGGTTTCGGCATCACTCGCCGGGTGCTGCCCCAGCCACTTCTCGAATTGCTCCAGGTCCAGCCGAAGGTCTTGAATCTTGCCCTTGCGGAACTCGACGTTGCGGTAGGCCAGCGCATCGCCGATCTGCTTCTGATACTTGCGCGCCAGGTCCAGCATTGGTTGGTTGAAATCCACTCCGATGACTCTCCCCGCGGGACCGACCTTCTGCGCGCAGATGTAGCACACTTTTCCGCCGCCGCTGCCCAAGTCGAGGACGACCTCGCCTTCGCGCACGTGCCTGCTCGGATCGCCGCAGCCGTAGTCGCGCTCGATGATTTCCTGCGGCAATACCCTCAGATACTGCGAGTCATAGCTGGCGCTGGGAACGCAAAGACACGTCTCGCTCCGCTGGGACGCCGCGGCATAGCGCTCGCGCACGGCGGATTCGACGCTGGCGGGTGCGGCGGCCGCAACCTTTCCATTTCCGTTGTCCATAGGCTCACCTCTTGTGCGATCTCAGAATCGCCGAACGATCAATGCGGCAGCGGCGGCGGCCATCGCCGCGACGGGCAATGTGACGATCCATGACAAGACGATTTCGCCGACCTTGCCCCACCTTACGCCACGTGGATCGCGCTTCAGTCCAGACCCGATGATTGCGCCGGTCGAGACGTGCGTGGTCGAAACCGGCAACGAGTTCCATGACGCCAATCCGACCAGCGTCGCAGTCATGACGCTCGCCGTTAGCGATTCGGCTAATGGCATCGGCGTTACTTTCCTTGCCATGGTGTCCAGCACATTCCGACCCGCGATGATCCCGCCGGCAGCCATTGCGACGGCAACAACGGCGAAGCAGATCGCCGTGCCCTGACTTCCGGACACTGCAATCAGCCCCAGCGCCGCGATCTTCGGAGCATCGTTCCATCCCCGCGCGAAGCCGACTAATCCGCTGCTCAGCCAGTGAACGCCATTCGCCGCTCTGGATGCGGATACGCCCGCGAGGACGGGAGCACCGGCACATGCCTGTTCCGTATCGACAACGATTGCGACCGGTCCGCCGATTTCCGCCGCGCCGTCGCTGCTGATTGAGATCGGTTCCGTTACACAAACGCACTTACCAGCGGCGCGCGACAGCACCAGGCCCAATGGCCACGCGACGACGTACACCGCCGCCATCGACAGCAACGGGCTGAGCATCAGCGGCATGGCAAAACTGGCCCCAAGCACGTGCCACCGCATCGTGCCGAAACCGAACGTGACCAGCCCGGCGCCGACAAGTGATCCGGTGATGGCGTGGGTCGTCGAGACTGGCAGGCCGGTTCGCGTGGCGAACAAGACCCAGCCGATAGCGCCCGCCAGTACCGCCGCGAAGAAATGCGAATGGAGTTGCGTCGCGTTAACGAACAACGCCGTGCTGAAGCTCTTGAGTAATCCGCCGGCAAGCCAGAACGAGAGTAGCGCGCCGAACGCCGTCGTTATCATCGCCCATAGCAGCGCCGTTCTTGGCCTAGCCGCTCCGTAGCCGACGAGCGTTGCCACGCCCTTGCAGTTGTCATTTGCGCCGTTGGCAAAGGCCAAAGCGGCGACAAGCACGAGCAAGACAAGAGCCATGAATTCACCTTTCACTGAGCGCCGCCGGCGCGCTCACCGACCGCTATCGGCGATACACCGATAAAGCCGGGTCTCAGTTGCGCACTTGCAGGCCATTGCAATCTCGATGCCGCATGCGCGCTCGCCGTACCACGACCGGACGCTCGTGCGTCCCGTCGCCTCTTATGTGACAGAAGTTGCCCTGACTATTCCAGGAATCTCAGAAGTCTCTCGTCCCGCGACATTCACGCGGCGTTTTGCATTTCGCACGTTCAGTGTTCGTCAGCCCACGGGTAACGTTGTCAATGCGCGATAGCGAACATCGCGAGCGAGGCACAATGATGATGGGCGGAATGTTCTTGATGATCTTGCTGTGGGCGCTTGGAGCAGCATGCCTGCCAAGGAATCCATTCTCGTGACGGGCAGCAGTGGACTGATCGGCTCTCCTACGTGCGTACGGTTCGCGCGGCAATTCCAAGTCGTCGGATTCGACCGCGACGGATGGCCCTACCCGCCCAAAGAGGCCGAGTGTGTCTGCGTCGATCTCACTTCCGACCGGAGTGTACAGCACGGCCTGGAGCGCATCCGCTACGCCTACGGCGAACAGATCGCATCCGTCATTCACCTTGCGGCGTATTACGATTTCTCCGGCGAGCCAAGCCCGAATTACGAGCAGATCACCGTCCGCGGAACCGAGCGACTGTTGCGCGGCCTGCAAGGCTTTCAGGTCGAGCAGTTCATCTTTTCCAGCACCATGCTTGTCCACGCGCCCTGCAAGCCGGGCGAGAGGATCAACGAGGATTGGCCGCTTGATCCGAAGTGGGACTACCCCAAGTCAAAGGTCCAAACCGAGGAGCTGATCCGCGCAGAGCGAGGTTCGATTCCCGTTGTCCTCATGCGCATTGCCGGCGTGTACGACGACCGCTGCCACTCGATCCCGCTGGCCCACCAGATACAGCGCGTCTATGAGCGGAGGCTGACCAGCCACGTCTTTCCCGGAAGCACGTCGCACGGCCAGGCGTTCGTGCATCTGGACGACCTGATCGAAGCGCTGTGGCTGACCGTGCAGAAGCGGCGCGGCCTGCCGCCGGAGTTGGTGCTGCTCATCGGCGAGGATGAAACGCTCAGCTACGATGAGATTCAGCACAGCTTCGCACGCCTGATCCAGGGCGAGAGTTGGGAGACGAAGGAGATACCCAAATCCCTCGCCAAGACCGGGGCGTGGATACAGGACAAAGTTCCCGGCGTCGAAGAGCCGTTCATCAAGCCGTGGATGATCGATCTTGCCGATGACCACTACGCCCTCGACATCACCCGCGCTCGCACGCTTCTCGGCTGGATGCCGAAGCATTCGCTCCGTGAGACGCTGCCGAAGATGGTCGCGGCATTGAAGCAAGACCCGGTGAAGTTCTACAAGGACAACAAGCTTGGCGAACCGCCAGTGAACGCCGCGACTGAAACGCGGGCGAATCCATGAGTAGCCGCGATGAACCGCGAAAACACGAGCGCGACCACGTACACCTGCCCGATGCACCCGGACGTGCAGCAGGACCAGCCGGGCAAGTGCCCGAAGTGCGGCATGGACTTGGTGCCGAAGACGAAGCGCGGTGCTGAACAGGAGCACGGCGAGGTCAGTGCGCACCAGAAGCACGGTGCGATGCCGGAGATGACGCGCGACATGCGCAGGCATTGGCTCTGGACCAACTTTACGGTTATCGCGCTGGGCCTGTGGCTGCTGAGCAGTCACGAGACGTTCGGATACCGCGACGAAGTGGGAATTGTGCGGAGCGACGTGATCAGCGGCGCTTTACTGGTTGTCTTGGCGACGATCGCGTTCTGGCCACGGATGGATTTCTGGGGCCGCTGGGGAGTCGCGTTCGTGGGTACTTGGCTTCAATTCGCGCCGCTGGTCTTCTGGGCGAAGAATCCGGCCGCGTACGTCAATGACACCTTCGTCGGTGCCTTCGCGATCGCGCTGTCGATCCTCCTGCCGATGATGCCGGGCATGGCGCACCACATGGCGATGATGAAGCCGGGGCCGGAGATTCCGCCCGGTTGGACGTATAACCCCTCAACGTGGCAGCAGCGCGCGCCGCTCATCGTGCTGGCCTTGATCGGATGGTTTATCTCACGCTACCTCGCGGCCGTGCAACTCGGCTACATCCCCGCAGCGTGGGAACCCTTCTTCGGCGAAGGTACACACCAAGTCCTGCACTCGAAGGTCTCGCAGATGTGGCCGATCTCTGATGCGGGGCTGGGTGCGTGCGCCTACACGTTCGAGTTCCTCATGGGTTGGATGGGCGGGCAGACGCGGTGGCGGACGATGCCGTGGATGGTCAGCTTCTTCTTCGTCTTGATCGTGCCGCTGGGGCTGACGCACATCGTGCTCGTAATTCTACAGCCGCTGGTCGTCGGTCACTGGTGCACGTTATGTCTCGCGGCCGCGGGGGTGATGCTCGTGATGATCCCGCTGATGCTGGATGAAGTCTTCGCGATGTTTCACTTCATGGCATTGGCGAAGCGGGAAGGCAAGCCGCTGTGGCGCACCTTCTGGGTGGGCGACACGGTACAGGGCGGCGGGCCTGACCAGCGCACGCCGCGCTACGGATCGCCGGTTCTGTCAATGGCTCCGTCGATGGTCTGGGGCATGACCGTACCGTGGAATCTCCTCGTCAGCGCCGCGCTGGGCGTGTGGATGATGTTCGCGCCTGCGGTCTTTGGTACGGCCAAGAGCGACACGATTCACAGGTTCACGCTTGCCGACTCATCTCACCTTTTCGGTGCACTCGTCGTCGTCGTGGCCGTGTGCGCGATGGCCGAGGTGATCCGCGCCGGGAGGTATCTCAACGTGCTTCTGGGACTGTGGCTGATCGCCGCGCCGTTCCTGGTGTCAGGCTCGAAGGTTGGGGCGATGGTCAACGGCGTGGTCGCCGGCCTGCTCGTCACGGCGTTGAGCTTGCGCCGAGGCCCGGTGCGCGAACGATATGGGAATTGGAACAAGTACGTGCGCTAGGCTCGGCAACTATTCGCGAGCTGGAATTCGTCAAACGAACGAGCGACCTTCTCCTAACGCGGAACTTCAGTCAGTCGGGCCGATCACCGTCTTTCTAATGCTCTATTTCTGCTTTGCGCTGAATGAAACGGTGATCGACGAGAGTTGGCCACCCGCAACAAAGGGAGTGTAAGCTAGGCTTGCAGCAGGATTTGAATGGGCCCGACAAGATTCGAACTTGTGACCTCGTCCTTATCAGGGACGCGCTCTAACCAACTGAGCTACGAGCCCGTAGCGCCGCGCCGGGTCGGTGCGGACGGGAAATTTTAAGGCCGGTCGGCATCAAGTCAACCGGCCGCCGCACGTGGCGTGTACCATTGGGTTCCGATGACCCCGACGGACTTTCGCGCCTGGCTCGGTTCCGCCGTTCGCCCGCCGCTGGTGATGGGTGTGGTGAACGTTACACCCGACTCGTTCTCGGAC
>CADDYU010000089.1 GCA_902810705.1 Methylococcaceae bacterium | reverse complement strand
CTTACGCCTTCCGGGACGTTTCCCGGGACTATGCGCGGGAAATCCTCTCCCACTGCGACGATCTGCATCGTTTCGAGGGCAAAGCGACGAGGGTATCGATCGGCGTGCGAGTCATGATAGCCGGCGGCTAAAAGCTTGTCGGCGAAGTTCCGCTCAGCCTCGGCGTCCCCTTTCAACAAGGCACGTACCGTCCCCGCGAACTCCGGGAGATTTCTGCCCGACTCCCTTCGGGAGAGACGCACACCAGCGACGAAAATGGGAGTTCGGACAGAATCGTCCAGTTGCTCGATCGAACCTATCTTCGCCGGAAACCCGATCGTCGCCAGAGTGGCTTTGGCCTCGATAGCTCCGGCTCCCATGACAAAGTCCTGCGGGGCATCCAGCGGCCCAACCCAGGCCTCGACGGCTAGGGCGGAGGATACCCCGGCCTCGATCAGCCCCTCGATGAACGAAAGTTCCCCGATCAGGCCGATTTCCGCTTCTGGACTCAATGCCTGCGCCCCTTTGCCCATGAACTCCTGCCAGGAGCGTATCCGTCCAAGCAGCGTTCGCAGGATCCGCTCCTCCCCCGCGCAGGACTGAGCGTCCATAGCCCCTGCGACGTCTCCAACCATCTCGGCGAATAGTTCCCGGCTTCCCGACTCCTTTCTGGTCAGGGCAATCCAGGTTTTTCCATCCCGGTGCGGATCGGCCCTGCAGACCTCGAATCCTCGTCCTTCAGGAAGTTTCTCTGCCGCCGGCACCCTTGCCGTCGTGAATCCGGCCAGGATAGCCTCCTCGTTTCCGGGAAATCTCCTTCCAGCCATCAGGACGCATGGACCTGCCGGGGCCACGTTGATGCCTCGCCATCCCTCACCCGAGGACTCCCCGGCAAGTGCCTCCCAAGCGAGGATGAACTCGTCAGTCGGCCGCGCCATATTCGCTCTCCCAAAGCAGGTGGTCGACCCTGTACTCGACCTTCACCCCCGACTCGCTTGACGGAAAGCTGATGGCGAAAGCCATCACGGGTTCCTTCCAGATGTTCTCGAAATCGCTCCCGACCCCCTTGGGCGCGAGCGGATAGAGCAGCAGGAGCCCGCGCTCAGGTGCGCCATCAGATCCCCTGAGCTCCCTGATTTTCCTGCCGCTCGGCCGTTTTGGGGGAGTAATGCGGTTTCTGGAGGGGTCAGGCTTCCATTCGTCCAGGGTGAGATCCAGGGCTTTCTTCCATTCGGGGTAATCGAGATCGATGGCCTCGTCGGCCGGATCCGTCAGCACACCGATCGAGTAACTTCCCTCCACACTCTTGTCAGAACGCGAGGGAAGGGTTTCGATTTCCAGTCCGCACGGGAACGTATAAGGATTGACTCCTTGCCCCTCGGCCAGAACGGCAACGGTCCAGGAGGTCAGTTCTCTCGCAGCTACCATTCTCGAGACGAAATCTGCCAGGACCGCGCTGTTGGCCCGGAACGCCTTGGGATGGGTGGAATAAGAACGCAGGAAATCGAGCACCAAGCCGACATCAACGTTTTGCCACAGGAATGATCGACGCCATTCGTCGGGCGCTTCGTCCCGTTCACGTCGGGGTCCACGCACCGTCGGTTCGCCCAGAGCGGTCAGCAGCCGATCAGCGGCTTCCAGATTGCGCCGAAGGAGCACCGGTTCCCTGTGCATGGCAACTGTCTGCACCAAGCTGCCGCTGTAGGAGAGATAGAGGGTTTGTGCGGAACGCATCTTCAACGGGGAGGTGACCATCAGAATCGTGTGGGACTGAACCTTGAGTCCGTAGTCCCTTGGCGTGGCCCCACTCTCTACCATTGCATCGAATTCCTCGCGCAATTCCTCGGATGCATCGGCAATGTGTCCGAACCACTCGGCTAGCTCCGGGGTTGTGTAGAGTCGGCACAGGTCAACGTAACCGGGACGGTACCCAAACCAGCGGCCCATTTGCATGAGCGTGTCGTACATTTTGGAAGTCCGCACGAAATAACTGACACACAAGCCATCGAGCGTGAGACCACGGGCCAGTTTGTCCCCGCCTATGGCAATGACCTTGAGACCCTTGCCACCCTGCTCGGCGTAGTCCAGTGCATCCTTGGCCGTACCGTTGATCGTCCGGACCTCGATATCCGAGATTACATCGGGCAGGAATGTAAGTATCTCCGCCCATGAGGGCGTCGGCGGAGCTCCCCCGGGCTCGGGCAGATTTTCGGCCATCTTGGAGCACGTCGGAATGAAGTCCATCCTCCAGAGCGTCTCGAGTTCCGCGAGCAGACCCTCGGGTTCCACTCGTCGTACGATCCTGCGCCGCATCCCCTTGACGATTTCTCCGACCTGTCGGCAGACCTCCTGCTGGACTTGATTGAAACGCGTCACGTGGATCAGCATGGATGCGTGCGCAGTCCCCTGTCCCCGTACTACGCGGGCCGCACAGGCGAGGATGAAGGATCCCACGGCCTCCCGGAGGGACGGCGGAACAGTATCCTGTCCGGCGTATAGCGGGAAGTGCTCCTTGTTGTGCTTCGTCGGCATCCAGCCGCCCGTTCCTTCCTCGTCAGTGTGGTCGTACACATCCCTTATCAAGGGCAGTCCTCCCAAGCGTCCGTCCGGCGTCCGCAAACCGAAAACTCGGGCCGGGCCGACATAATTCGATGGGGCGGCCAGGTTGATGATGAATGACTGAGGGAACAGGTCGGATCCCTCCTCGAGCGTGGCATTACGGCGGTGGATGAAAATGTTGGCGAACGGGGTGGCCGTATAGCCGACATAGGCGGATTTTGCGAACGAGTTCAGAATTTTCCGGATTCGGCTGTTGATGGCCTTGGGCTGGTGATCCTCGTCCGGCGTACCGTCAGGGTTGAACAGTTGCTCGCCGGTGTCGACCGACGCATGGTCAGCCTCATCATCAATCAGGAGGAGGGGTAGGTGGGAAACGAAGCGCCGACCCGTGGAAGCATCCTTCGCATCTGCAACGTGATTTCGGATCCATTTCAGAAGCCGTTCGAGAACGGTCTTGTTTTTCTTGACGACGAAAAGCCAGGGACGCTCCTCCGGTGTGATTGCGTAGTGCTGCGCGACTTTGGTGTTGAAGTCGCCCTTGTCGGAGCGGTTGGTCGCGCAGTTGGGGGTTATTTTGGAGTCACTGTCCTCCAGACCCACGCCGATCGGCTTGACACTGTCGCCGGCTGCGGAGGTTTCGTAGCCCAGAAATCCCTCCTCGAGGCGGATTTGTGTCTGGGAACGGAGATTGTTGTGCATGCCAGCCAGAACGATAACGATCTTATAGCCGGCGTCTGCTGCCTTGCACACCAGGCCAGTGTAATTGCCCGTCTTGCCGGACTGCACGTGGCCGACAACCAGACCGCGCCGGTCCCACGAGCCCTTCCGGAGTGGATCCTCGACAATGCCCAGGATCCGATCGGTCGATTCATCCAAGGCGTCGACCGCCGTGGTCGACATCTTCCTTTCCAGCCAGCCCCGGTAGCGTTGCCAGTAACGCCAATTGCGTTTCCGCGCGGCCGATAACCAAGCCTCGTGACCTTCGTGGTCGACCAGAGTGGCGTCTTGGCCTATCCACAGGCTGAAACGCCGGATCAACTCGCCGGCAGCCGCCTGTCTGTCGACGCTGCTATCGGCAGCGACAAGGCTTGCCGCCAAGTCCACCTTCTCGGCGATGAGAGCCGGCGTGATGGCCGTTCTCTCCTTCTCTTGCTGCAGAAGCGTTTGGGCTATGCTCACTACGCCTTGGAGGGCCTTATCATTTTCGTCCAGCATTTTCAGGCTTACGTTTGGCTTTGCTTTTATGCCGGACTATTCGGGCAGTGCGGCGACGAGTTCGGGGTAATTCTGGAACGGCTCCGTGACTGAGAGCTTTTTTTTGGCGAGAGCCGGGGACATGCCCCTGCGACCGGTCATGTCCTCGAAAAGGACCCGCAACACCGCGGCGACGTTCTCGCTAGTTTCACCGGAGAACCCCGTTCGCGGAGTCTCCTTGTTTTCAGCGGTATCCAGCCAGATCCGCTGCACCGGCACGGTTTCCTCGATGACTTTGAGCATCGCCCTGACGAGGGGCAGCTGGGGCCCGGCGCCGTCGATCACGGCAGCCACTGCGGGATGCTTTTCGTCGATCCTGTATCGTATTCCCGAGCGGGAGTATTCCGCGCGCCATGCCTGTTCCACAGGCACCCCTCCGGGTCTTGGGGCAGGCGATCCCCTGAAGGCGAATACCCGTCGGGCTTTCTCACGGGTATCCTCTGCCAGTTTCGTGAGCCACGGACGAACGGACACCGGTGGCCTGGCCGTGGATTTGCGTATGTCGATCTTCCAATCCGCATCGACACTGTTGGGAATGTCCAAGCGAATGCGGGCGAGTCGGTGGGACTCTTCGCGATTCCATGCTCGACCCTGTCCCAAACCGAGCCAGCCACCTGCCAGAAGCAGGCGCTTGTTGCGGTACACGTAGAAACCTTGTTGGGCGGTCCAGCCTTCCGGCCCCCCACCCGCCTCGTACTCGCCGGACGTCAGTCTGTCACGGTGTGGCAGGACATGGCACTCCACCTCCACGGCTCCCGACGCGGTGATCATCCTTGCTATGGGGGAGTCCCAAGGTTTGGCCGGATGACCGGACATGAAGGGGTTCCAAGGAACCACCGGACGGCCATTCAGAAACAGAATCAGCCTTGGACGAGGGCCTTGCAGAAGCCTGTGGAAGACCATGGACAGCCGCCTCTCGACATTATCGATCAGGCCGGAAAAATCATCAGCAGAGTGGCCTGCCGTTACGACTCTGTCGAGGTTCTCCCACAGAACCAGAGTTCCGGAGCGCATTCCGGAAAGCGGAGCTAGAAATCCATCGGACCCCGGGGCGGGTCCCTCGAAAAGGATCCAGCCATCGTCGGGTCTCGCCGCCAATGCATCCAGATCCCATCGCAGGCAGCTGGGCGTGCTGCCCTCGCGAACCGAAGCCACCGTCAGCCGCCGACACTGCGAGAACGAGGCCGTTTTGAGCCCCATGCCGAAGCGTCCGAGGTCAGACGAATTCCGTTCATCCAGAGGGCTTCTTTCCCCGAGGCGCATTGCGCATTCGAGTTCCCCGTCATTCATGCCGTGGCCGTTATCGAGCACCGAAATCCGGCTATTTGTTCCGTCCCAAGAGAATTCGATCCGGACCTCCCCGGCCCCGGCAGACACACTGTTGTCCACTATGTCGGCCAAGGCCGAGGCGGTTGAGTAACCGAGCCCCCTGAGGGACTCCATCAATGCTCCCGCTCTCGGCGGTGCCAATCTGGTTCTTTCGGTCACTTGCGAAAACCACTGCCGGGCCAGAAGGAAAATCCGATTCCAACCAACGCTCTCGCCAATCTGCGAGTTTTCGGATCCTTGGGGTGGAACAGCCCGATCACGACGTCCCCACCAGCCTCGCGGCGGTCATCGACGGGCACGCCGATCTTCCTGGCTATGGCAATCGCTTTGTCAACTCCACTGCCAATGATCTGCTTACGAACCTTATTCCCTTCCTTCGGACAGCGAGTAGTCCTAGGCTTTTTTTTCGACTTTTTATCATTGTTTTCAGGTTGCCCCTTATCTGCATCGTTTTCCTCTGCCGCCTTCGAGACGGGATCATCGTAGAGAAAATCACGGAGAATATCGGTCCTGAAGGAGTGGGCCAGCCGGTTGAGGGTCTTGGCCTCGATTTGTCGAATTCGCTCCCTCGTCAGGCCGAAATGCTTTCCTGTTTCCTCCAGTGTGCGCGCGTCTTTTCCGTCTAGTCCGTAACGGAGCCGCAGAATCTCGGCCGATCTCGGATCGAGTTCGTCCAGTATGCGCTTCAGGGTTTGTGATAGTGCCACACGTTCCGCGGTTCCTGCAGGATCCGGCGTCCGCTGGTCGATCAGGTGATCGACCAGCGCCACGCCGTAGGCATTGGGTTCGTGGAGAGGGACCGTCTCCTCCGTTCGGGCCAGAAGCGCGTCGACCCTTCTTGAAGACATCGACAGCCGTTCGGCAAGAGCATCCGCCGAAGGGCGCCGGCCCGTCGACCGTTCAAGCTCGTCAATCTCACGGGAAATTCGGAGAATCTTGTCGTGGACGTGAACCGGGGTTCTTATTGTTTTACCCTGGTCGGCAATGGCACGTGTCGCCTGCTGGCGTATCCACCAGGTCGCATAGGTGGAAAAGCGGAATCCCCTGCGCCAGTCGTAGCGGTCGACGGCCTTCATGAGGCCGATATTCCCCTCCTGTACCAAGTCGTCAAACGCAAGGCCCAAGCCTTGGTAACGCTTGACGATGGATATTACCAGCCTGAGGTTGGACACGGTCATGCGTTCCCTGGCCCACAAGTAAAGGTCCACCGCACGTCGGAATTTGTCTGCCGCTCCGCCACTGTCCTGCTTTGTCAATGCGGCCAGCTTGCCGAGAAAGGCTGTCGTAAGGTTTGTGCAGGCCAAGGCATCCCGAAGATCTCTTTCATCTGGGCCACCTTTTCCGGCGTGAACCGAAAGACCTCTGACTTTCTCAGCACGATCCAGGAAATCTCTCGCTGCCGAAGAGAGCATTAGGTTGCCACCGGAGAAGTCGTCCCGAATCTCGTCCTCCGCCGTTTCCTCATCCATGGTAAAAATCTCGACTTCCTCTTCCGAGGGCTTTGCCGCAGCACCCTTGGAAACAGATTCGGCGTCGACTTCCCCCTCCTTAACGCGCTCCGCCTCCGAAAGCAACGCGGCCACGCCGTCTGGCCAGGAGGCGAGTGCGTCCAGAGCGGAAGCAGCGCCTTCCTCCATGTCCTGACCTAGCGAGATTTCTTCCCGAGCCGTCAGCAGTCGCCCCCTGCGCATGTCATGGATGTAGTGTCGGAACGGATCGTTAAGGCCGGACCGAAGGTCATTTAGGAATGCCAGTGCCTCGGCTAATTGGGCTTCCTCCTCATCAGTCACGTCGTCTATGCCGAAACCTTCTTCCGATTCGATCCGCTCGTCTGTTTCTGCTTTTAGGTCACCGAAAACCAGACGCAGAAATGCCTCCCCAACATCATTGAAAAGGCCGTCCTCGTGATTGCAGACGGCCTCAACGCCGCGTTCGGGAACACTGCCTTCCCGAATTGCCCGCAAAAGTAGGTTCCTCAGGCGAGCCCTGTCCCCGTTGTCACCGATCCTCGGCAGCGGCATCGCCCGCTCCGGGAGAAACGCTTCAATGTCGTCCCAATCTTGGGAGTCGTCGACAGCTTCGTGTTCGCAGATCGCGCGATGAACGGCCGCAGCAGTCTCGGCCAGGGATTCGTCCCCCTCCGGTACAGTGCTGTCGTCCTCGGCTTCCCAAGCAGATAGGTCGAATGCGTCCTCCGAAATGTTCGCCTCGTCTGCAGAGGTACAGCTTCCCGAGGAAATTTGGGTTTCGTTTTTCAGAGAGGGCGCTTCTGTTACCTTTGGTACGAAGGCCTCTATGGCAAGGATGGCCTGACTGGCATTGGCGGATCTCGCGATTGTCAACGCATCGCGGCCCAAGGGGTCGATCAGCGTGGGATCGGCTCCCGAGCAAAGGAGCAGCGTACAGATTGAACCCTTGTTCTTGGAGGCTGCAAGCATGAGTGGCGTCAGTCCGTCGGTATCCTTGGCGTTCAAGTCGTCGCCACGACGAATGTGCAAACGAACGGCAGCCTCGACGCCGGCCAATACCGCCATTTTCAGCAGTTGGTTAAGTGGTCGGGAGACCGGGTGATCAACGACATTCATCCTTTTGTTCCCGGTGGAACATATCCCGGCGCCATGGCAGTACTCTCGACCCCGTAAAGGGAGAGTGGATCCCGCAGCCAGAGGCGGTACTCAGGACCTCGCAAGCTGTGGTACGGTGAGCAGTCAACATTCCACCGCCTGAGGACGTATCCGGCGAGAGCCGCCGGAGCCCGAAGCCGAAGTACCCCACTTTCCAGTGGGTAGTCCAGCGATGACACTTCAGGGCGGGGGCTGTCTGGATGAGGAACGAGATCGAGTTCGACGATCCTGTTCCACTGGATGTCATTTTCCGGCCGCTCTTCGGGACCGGGAACATCACCAACGACAGGAGACGCCTTGGATATGCGAGTTAGGACGAAATCCCTGAATTCGCCCGTCTCTCGATCAAAGGTCCGCACGTGCCAACGCAAGCCATTATTGACCAATGCGAAGGCGCAATTTGACGGTTTGATTCGCCCGCGCCGATTGAGGTGTAGGTAACGGCAAGGATTCCCCTAGCGTTTATCGCCCTCGTCACAGTCGCCAGCGTTTCGGTGGCAGGTCGGTTAATCGGTTCCGGAAAGACGCACGGATAAGCCCTCCCCTGGAACCCCCGATACCATCGCCAAAACCTAAAGCCAGTGCCGACAAGGTCCTTTCAAGGGGATGATTAAACAGCGGGTTGAAGCCGGGGCCGATCCGGTAAGTCTTGCTGCGCCCATCAAACACGATGTTATCAGGGACCTCTTCTCGGTAAACTACCAAGTCGCGCGTCGCTCCGGCTGGTGCGACCCCGAACCGCAAGGAGTTGTCTGCCCTGGACACCTCACCGAGAAAGTAAAGACGAAAGTCTATGTAGGCTAGCCGTTCCCTTTGGGCTTGCCAGAGACCGGTCCGAAATCGTGATCCTCCCATGTCGGCATATTGTTCCCATTGTTCTGGCTACCAATGATTGTAGAAGTGGCTGTTAATTTTGCATAGGTGACTTCGGCGTTTTGAGTAGATCGGTTTTTGGAGCCGAGTTGCTCGGGAACAGCATGCAGTCTCGAGATATGGGACAGGTGACAAAAGGGGAGGCGAAATGCCCTGCAGAAATGAGCTGGTCCGGGAGAAAATAATGATGACTTACGCCATGATGGAAGGTGGCGCAGGTTGGGGACAATTTGGCTGCTCGTTGACCGAGTCACTGAGAAAAGGAGCCGCAGGCTTGACTGAAATGGCGGTGAAAACGGAGTTGCAGCCGTTTCCGAAACCGGATGCAAGTGCGTAACACCGGCGTGACTGACTTGGTTAAGTCTAATGTTGATACTTATTAATGATAACCTCCGAGAGCCGGATATTATGATGGAGTTGATGTCTTGGCCAGTGCCGGCTTGAATTCCGGTGCTATCGACCGGTCCAAGAGGAGTTTTGATTTATTTCATCGCAGATCCGGTCGCATGTCTGCTCCGACGGACTGCTGGAGGCGACATTGCCAAGGTTGTAATTGCGAGGCTAGCGCAGGTGACTGATGTAGTTTCCAGACAGGTCCGAAGCCGGATGATGTCAGGTATCAAAGGCAGGAATACCAGGCCTGAGAGGGTTGTCCGATCTGCACTTCATCGGAGTGGCTTCAGGTTTCGTCTTCATCGACTCGATTTGCCAGGTCGCCCGGATATTGTGCTACCAAAATACCGGGCTGTGGTTTTTGTTCATGGTTGTTTTTGGCACCAGCACCAAGGCTGCACGTACGCGAAGATGCCTGCTTCGAATGTGCAATTCTGGGCAGAGAAACTGATTGCCAATCGTGAGCGAGATCAAAAAAAGATCGAGTCTCTGATCGATTGTGGATGGAGGGTGTTGGTAGTCTGGGAGTGCCTGATCCGCTCGGAAAAGAACCTGGCCAAAATCGGAGGGAACCTGGAAAGGTGGCTCCTGAGTTCCGAAACTTTCACTGAGTTTCCAGAAGTTCCTCCATCTGTTCCGCCCCGCGAACTGTCCGAGTAGAAACGTGCCCAGCCTGGTGAGCTTCAGCAAGGAAGTCCGCCACAATTTCCGCAATTTGTCTGGCAAGATGGGGGGGTACCGCGTTGCCCACTTGCGTGTACTGATCGATCTTGTTCCCTTCAAAGAAATAGTTGTCGGGAAAGGTTTGCAAGCAGGCAGCCTCCCTGACTGTCAGGCTGCGACACTGGATTGGATCCGGATGGATGAAATAATGTCCATCCTTCGCCATATGCGAGAGGACGGTTGTTGAAGGGGAGCCCCAGCACTGAACCCGGAATCGGTCGTCGAATGGAACTTCGGACGTTCTCTCGGACCCGTCGACATTTCTATGTTCAGGCCACAAAGCCAAGGGAAAATGGCGAAGCTTTGGCGAAACCCCATGAATTTCCGCATAGCATGCCGCAAACATGTAACGGTGCAGGTCACTTGGCATGTGGCTTCGCGTTTCATGCTGACACACTCCGCCCAGTTTTGGATCCCTGATTGAATTGGCCAACTCCGGAGGCATGCTGGCGTCTGACCAACATGAGCAGGAAATGAAGCGGCTTCCGGTCGAAACGACGGATTCGGCCTGCTGCGTGGCATGGTCGATCCGTTCCACAATTGCGCTCAGACACGGATCCAGCCTTCCCAAGGAGTGGCGGGTATTTCTCAGTACGTCAAGCCAGTTCTCGAACGAATCCTTTGGTTTGAATTTAGGTGACAACCGACTCCTGACCTTCGGCATGCACGACAAGGTTTCCTGTACTGTCACCCTTTTGCCCGATACGAGAGGACGATGATATCCGTGGCCATGGCTGCGACGTATTCCGAACAGAATGACCCGGTGACGTCTCTGAGGAATGCCATAGTTTTCGGACTCAATAACAAAGTCGGTCGGCTTGAGTTCCCCATTCTGGCGTACAAACGAACGGATTTCATACTCAAGATCTTCTGCAGGACGGGACAAGTCCTCACGTATCTTGCCGAATATGGGGGACCCTCCATGGGTTGACGAGAGCATTCCCTTTACGTTTTCCATTACGAAAACGGTGGGTTGGAATTTCTGAATGATTCTGAGGTATTCCTTGTAGAGAAAATGGCGTTTGTCCTTTTCGAACGCATGGGGATCACCGTTCCGCATCCGGGAGCGACCAACAAACGAATATGCCTGACAGGGAGGTCCGCCTATCAGTACCCAGGTATCACTGTTGCCTATGGCTTCACGGATCCATCCGTCGATGTCATCGGGGCTGGTTTCTCCCAGCGTGGCATTGTGAGCCTCATGTTCGGCCAGTTGCCACTCTTCTCTGACCAGTTCGCTGGTCCGCAGCTCATGCTTTGGGATATCCCCCCTGATATAGTCGTAATAGCAATCCGGGACACGTCCTTTCGGAAAAGCCCTGAAGAATGAACGCAGTTTTAGTGTCTCGTATGCCTGTGGATCCTTTTCTATTGATACCCGGACATCGAAAACTGGATGTCCGGAATAACCCAGCAAGGACGAAAACCCCTCACTCAACCCGCCTGGTCCGGCGAACAGATCTATAACTGGTATGCTTTTCAAAAGCACTTATCAACATCCTTCATTCTTTATTTTCCACAAGAGCATAAACTATCATGTGTAGCTACCAAGGCAAACCGAACTGATTGTTCGAAAACCGATTCAGATATTGCTAATCCCATAACCAGCTTGAAAATCCGCTAAAATATGCACGACAGCAAACCGAAAGTGTGGCAGATCCTGGAGCCTTTTCCACTGGCTGGCCCATTTCGGGCCTGGAGATTCGCCTATGGTACCAATCCTGTTCCAAAGCTTGCCGTTCTCCCCCCAAAGTATCCCATATCGGTTTACCGTAGCGTAGTGACACAACTTCAAACAATCCGCTGATTGTGAGATGACTCTCCCGGTCTAGAGCCTGTTGTGAACTTTTGCTGAGGCAGGACGTTCGGAGGCGGTATGAACACACCGACCTCCCGAAAATCCTATCCCAGCGACGTCTCCGACGAGGAATGGGCCTTTGTCGCGTCGTACCTGACGTGATGGGCGAGACCGTCCCGCAGCGCCATCACGACCTGCGCGAAGCCTTCAATGGCTTGCGCTGGCTGGTTTGGAGCGGTTCGCCGTGGCGCTGGCTGCCGCATGATCTGCCCCCGTGGGAGATCGTCTATCAGCAAACCCAGCGCTGGCTGAAAGCCGGCTGCTTCGAGGCCATGGTCCACGATCTGCGCGAGGTGCTGCGCTTGGCCGCGGGCCGGGCCGATCCGCCCACCGCCGCCGTTCTGGATAGCCGCACCCTGCCATCCACTCCGGAAAGTGGGGCGCGGGCCGGCTACGACGGGGCCAAGCGTCGGAAGGGATCGAAGGGCCATGTCGCCGTCGATACCTTGGGTCACCGGTTGGCCCTCCCCGTGACATCGGCGGATGTCCAGGACCGGGCGCAGGTGGAGATCTTGGCTCAGTCCCTCCAGGAGGTGACCTTCCATCACGTTGAACTCGCGTACGTGGATCAAGGCTATACCGGCGAGGCCGCCGCTCGGGCGGCTGAGGTGCGGGATTCGCCTGGAAGTCGTCAAGCTGCCCGAAGCCAAGCGGGGCTTTGTCTTGCTGCCTCGCCGCTGGGTGGTGGAACGGACTTTTGCTTGGGCGGCTCGGTTTCGACGCTTGGCTCGCGATGATGAGCGGTTGCCGGAAACCTTGGCGGGTCTGCACTGCTTGGCCTTGATGTGCTTGATGCTGAAGAAAGCCCTGCCGCTGCTCGCTTTGAGTACATAACAGACTCTAGCGTTGGTGACGTTTCTTCCGGGCATGGTGTGTCCCTGCGCATCCAGTACAGCCTGAGCCTCCGCATTCCGGTAGGAGCTGGTACCCGCAGATATCTACCTCCAGTCTGGCAACGAGCGATGAACTCCCGGGCCAGGGAGGCTACATTTTTTTTGGTACCCGATCAAAGCCATCGAACCGCTTGGCCAGCTCGATGGCTGCCTGCGGAACCTTGATCACGGCCGCTCCCGATCAAACACGCGCCCCAAGGACCAGAAATTGAGCACGTCGGTCCAGAGCGCCTAGTCAGCATCGGGGTCCAGCCTGCAGGATCAATGTGCCCCAGCCGACCCCACCCTTGCAACGTAAGGTTTGAAAAGGTTTACTGTAGCGGGATCTTTTTTGACGCCGCGGACTATGGAAATGAGATATAAATAGAGAGAAGTGTTCCGTCTTGACGGAACCTTGATGAGGTAGCTGGCCTTTCGAAATAAACAGCCTATCCGCATGTCTGTTCCCACATACAGGGTTCGATCGTTTCCTTATCCTACTGGGAGCTTTTCCCGTACCAAGACAATCCCTCCGAGTTCGCCCAGGAGGAATCATGATCCTCAAGTTCGACCAACCGCTTTCGCGAGCGGCGCATCCGACTGGCCGATTGGACTCGGCCGTTTCAGGGATTTCGAGCGCAGCCGGGTTTAGCCTGGTCCGATACGGACGTTCAGACCCTTCGCTTTGGGCTTCTCGTCGACGCCATTAAGTCGCTGAAAGACCCTCGCGTGGGCGCGAACACCCGCTCGGACTTTCTCGACTGAATCGAAAGCGACGAGACGACACCCTTCTCATTCAGGGTCTGTATCGCCGAAGGACTCGATTCTGATGCTCTACGCGATCTTTTGAATTTCCGATTCAAAAAGGGCAGACAGGCTGCGTAGTCGTTCACCGAATCTGTCCAGGAAGAGCATCCTTGGGCAGGTACATTTTATCTTGACCGAGAGGAGCACATCCCCGGTGGGGAGGTCTCCTCCCGGATAAGCCGAAAGGAGACCTGATATGAACCCCAAAGTTTTGATCGTTGTCACGGGCGGCGTCGCCTGCGCCTATGCCGATCAAGGCGTCGACGTGGTGATCGCCGACTTCGATCATCAGCAAGCGACCGATCCGGCCGCCATCACTCCGGTCCATTCCAGTTTCCAGCCTTTGATGGAACTGGCCGGCATCGTTGGCGACTGGCCTCTGAGCGAACGCGACGCAGTGCTCGATGAAGCACGGCATCCCGAGGTTGTCGGGGGTGTCGCATGAGCGCGAGGTATGGATGTTCGACAGGGATTCATCTACCAGCCATCACGTCGACGATAGCGGCTTCTGTCGAGGGTCTGGAAAAGATTCTCAGGTGGATCAACGACGCTCAGATCAATGATGAATCCGCCAGCAATGGCACCGTCTGGCTGAACGTCCAATGTCCGGAGCAGAACTGCGGGCACTCGTTCGTCAAGGATCTGGATGAGGCTATCGACGACCTCGCGCAGTACGCGCTCAATGGTTTTGCCGTCGAGCATGTTTACGAGGGCGACCAAGGCGTTGATTTCTACGGCCAAACGCCAGAGACAAAAGCCATTTCCAAACGAAACTGGAATTTCCGCAAAGCGGCCCGCTATCTGAAAGAAGAAGGCATTCATCTCGAATCCCTGCTGAAAACTCCGGTAGCTGCTCAAGCGATTGTCGATGACATCAAGCTGGCCTATGGAACTGGCGCCGGGGACGCGATCGACGAAGAAAGCCTCGATTGGCCTGACTGGGCAGTCAGCTATCGCGGTTTGGCCAAGTTGCTCCAGAAAGTGGCCATCACTGACCGATAAGGTCTTCACCGCCACCCGCCCGGGGACTTGTTTCCCCCCTGGGGGAACGAAGTTCTCCGGCATTCTCGCAGGAGAGCTTCCATGCACGCGTTGCACATCATTTTGCTCCAATCGGACCGGGACTTGGAGCCGGACGAGGTCTTCACCCTGGCTGGCGATGCCATCGAATCCTTTCAAGACGAGGTTTTCGACTGGCACGCTGAAGGGCCTGGACGATGGACGCAGGAATATCCCGCACCGATATCGTTCAGGAAATCCCCGGATGGGTTTATGTCCGAGTTGAGGATTATCGTCGAGCGGATGAAGGCTGAGAGACAGGACGCGCTCGAATATCTGGCGCGACAGCTGGGACTCGAAGACGGCTGTACGCATGAAACCATCGGTCGTGCGCTCTTCGGCAACATCGAATCGCTGGGCGAGCACGCCCTCTGGTCCGCCATTCGCTATTCGCAGTTGATGCGAGGGGACTACACCCCGGACAGCGGCTTCTACGATGCGAGCCAAGGCTCCGCCTCGATACCCATTGCGGAACAAGTCGCCGACCAGCTGCTTGGCGAAACGGAAGACCTGTATCTGGTCCCGCTGGATCCGCATTTCTGCAATGACTCCCACTGGGGGATGACAGTCCCCGCGTGGGGATCCTTGTCTCCTCCGGGTGGATTGGACCCAATCGGCCCCGTCCGACGAGGCTCCCCGAAGCGCCCGATGGACGTTCCGGGAAGCCTCGACGGCGGGGCTTTTTACTGGAGGTGAGACATGAAAAAATGAACACACTCGACTCAACACCCATCCGCTGGGCCGCCAAAGGTCGCTGGCTCTCCATTCTCGGGGCTTTGTGCCCTGAATTGGAAATTCACCTGGCCAAGTCCGGCCGTCATGGCGCTTGCCCTGTCCATGGCGGACAGGACGGGTTTCGCTTGTTCCGGGACGTGGATGTTTCGGGCGGCGGGATTTGCAATTCGTGCGGCGCCAGCCCGGACGGGTTCGCATTGCTGATGTGGCTGCGGGGCTGCGATTTTCCGACGGCGCTGGCGGCCGTGGCTCGGACGCTGCACGGCGTGTCGATGACGACGAACCTACCAGCCAAGCCTCATGCTCTGGACGTCGGCGTACGTCGGACCGCCCCTGTCCGACGATCGGATCAGAAACCTGCTTCGGGACACGTGGAACGCTGCATCGCCCTGGAATGCACCGGAATCCTCCTTGCTGAGAGCCTATCTCCGCAATCGAGGCCTGACACCGGAAGCCTTCAGGAGTCCGCTGCCGCTTCGCTTCCATCCCTATCCTATAGGGAAGACGGAAAATGCCTCGGTCGATATCCGGCGATGCTGGCTCTGATGTCTGGTGCGGCCCGCCGGCCGGCGACGATTCATCGCACATTTCTGATCCTGGACGGGCAGAAAGCGCCGGTGCCGTCACCGAAAAAGCTCCTACCGCACGCATCCGATCGACCGCTGGTCGGCGGAGCGGTGAGACTGGGCTCGACGGGCTCATGCGTGGGCATTGCCGAAGGCATCGAAACCGCGCTGGCGGTTCGGCAGGCCACCGGCATGACCGTGTGGGCGGCATTGAGCTGCACCTCTCTGGAAAGGTTTCAGCCACCCTGCGGCACTGAGCATGTCGTGATCTGGAGCGACCTGGATACGAGCGGAGCCGGTCAGCGCGCTGCGGAGTCTCTGAAGTCCCGGCTGGAATCGTCCGGTATTACGGCGTTGGTCTTGCTGCCGCCCGAATCTGGCATGGATTGGCTGGACGTGCTGAACCGGTGGGGTATGGACGGGTTTCCGATTCTTCGCGATCGGTTGGCTCTGGCAACCTGAGCAGGAGTGTCGTCATGGGCATCATTGATATTCTCACGGTCGATACGACTCCTGGACAGTATCCGGACAATCCATTCTCACCGCCGGCGGGCTGGGACGGCGATGGCGAAGCATTCGTGCAGCTCCTGCGCGAATGCTTCCAGCGTGACCCCTGGCTGCATCAATGGCTGGGCATCCTGGCGTTTCGCAAACGACAAGGTGACAGTTACATCATCATCGGTCCCTGGAAACAGGACAGGGAGGCGATCATCGCCTCCGTCATCTCGCGACTGGCGGTACGAGAGACCACGGAGGAGGATGCCAATGGGTGACATGATATTGGAGCGCTATCTCTGCAAGCTTCCCATGTATGTCCCTTCACTGAATCTTTGGAACATCAACCAGTTTCATTGGGGGTGGCGGAAAGCATCTCGATGTCCGTATTGCTTGGCTTTCGCGGTCGAAGATCACGAATGCAAGGCATGCGGGTTCAAAACGCATGGAAACTAAAAAATGAAAAGCCCGTGGATCATTGGATCTACGGCTTTTTATATACTCTGAATGGTGACTTATGATTTAGGAGGGGCAGGGAAATGGCTCAAAAAGTGGCAATATCTCGTCCGAAAATTCGCGATTAAGTAACAGCAAATCAATGTGTTGGACCGCTTAATTCCGAAAAAATAATTGCGTAAGTTATTGATTAGGAGAAATTATGCCAATAACTCATAATCCCTTGGTCCCAGGTTCAAGTCCTAGAGGGCCCACCAATAAAATCAGAGGCTTACCTTCAAAGTTGGGGGTGGGCCTTTTTCTTTGACGGAATTTACTGTCCTACAACTCTTCGGATCAGCACGATCTCCGGTTTTGCCTCCCAATTAAAAATCGAATCAATCCCATCCAGCAGTTTGCGGATCTCGGCCTTTAATGGGTCGTAATCCGATTCGATCTATGTCCCAGCAGATTCTGGCGGTTCTCCAAGCCAAGCTCCGTGGCCCTCAGGCGCATTCCGAAGGTGTGTCGGAGATCGTGCACACGAACCTCAATCCCCGTTTCCTTTCGGGCTTGCCGTCACCCGGTATTGAGCATCCGATCGATCGGTTCACCGCGCCAGGTGAACACGAACTCGGCATATTCGCCCGGCTGTGACTCCACGATGCTCTGCGCGATGCGATTCAGGAGCACCAATCCTTCACACCCGACTTTTGAACCGCCCGGCCGGCAGAATGAAGCCTGTTCCTTCCAGGCCCTGGAGTTTTACCTCCCACTCCCAGCGCAGGCTTCAGATCTCGGCGTCATGGAGCCCAGTGTTGAGGATGAACAGGACCCGGGTGGCCACGTGATCCGGCAGTGCCTGAAAAAAGCGACGCGGTTCCGCCCACGACAGTGGCCGGAGCGCCCGCCGATCCGGCTCCGGTAGACACTTGATCTTCGGTGCCGATGCCCACCACGTCAGGCCATATTCATCGATGCGTTCTTCGGCCGCGAAGTTGACGACCTGCCGTACGGTCTTGAGCACCCACTTGATCGCTCTGGATTTCACTCCTCCTCCCGGCGCTGCGCAATGAATGGCTGCACGCCCATGCGGAGCTTCTGGAGTGGAATGTGCCCCATCCGGGACTGAACTTGACTCAGCCGCGCCGGCTCCTTGTGGATGCTTTTCTTGTAAGCCTTTGCTTCAACGTACTCCAAGGCCGCTTGCTCGGGCGTCCGTTTCGGCCGCACCCCCCGTACACCGTGGCTTGGCGAATCTCTTCGAGGCGCCGGGCTAGAGGCTGTTGTGAACTTTTTCTGACGCAGGAATCAGGGGTAGACATGACTGCTCTAACGTCCCGAAAACCGTATCCGAGCGACGTATCCGACGACGAAGGGGTGTCTTTCGCCCCTTATCTCAGCTTGATCCGTGAGGACGTGCCGTAGCGCCACCCTGACCTTTGTAAGGTTTTTAACGGTCTGCGTTGGCGGTTCCGCACGGGCTCGCCGTGGCGCTGGCTGCCGCATGACCTGCCGCCTTGGGACGTGGTTTATCAGCAAACGCAACGCCGGCTCCGCGCCGGCTGTTTCGAGGCGATGGTCCATGACTTTCGGGAGGTGCTGCGCCTCGCCGCCAGTAGGACTACTCGGCCCACCGCCGCCATTCCATGCTGGGTCTTTTATTATCACGCCTGCACGGGCGCAAATGGCTGTGGTTGTCCGCCGGCGTGGCGGGGTTCCTGCTGCAGCACGCGCTTCAGGGCTGGTGCCCGCCGGTCTCGGTGTTCCGGCGGCTCGGAGTCCGGACGCGGAGCGAGATCGATCGGGAAAAGTACGGCTTGAAGGCGCTGCGCGGCGATTTCGAAAAGCCGCTCGAGGCCGTTGCCCAGTCAGGGTCGGAAGGCTCGAAAACGATCGGTCCTCAAGCATGAGGATTCTTGCACCAAGGCCGGCTAAAGGAAATCGCTGGGCGAAGCTAAGTTCCAGGGTAGGCATTCTGACGATGGCCTTGTCAGGCTGCGCCCATCCCGTGCTCTCGGCGTCCGAGGACCGGGGCGCTTGGCAGTATCCGGCGATCCCGGGTTACGGGAAGGTGCGGCCCTACCCGGAAGCTGCGGCGCGGCCGGCGCCCGATCGCGACTACCCGGTGCTGTTCGACATCACCCAAGCGGCAGACGCGCCGGACAAGGTCAATCCGGGGCTCGACCATGCGGCGCGCCTGGTTAACCTTT
>CADDYU010000088.1 GCA_902810705.1 Methylococcaceae bacterium | reverse complement strand
AGATAAGGGGCAACAAACGCCCACTCGTCGTCAGACACATCGCTCGGATACGGTTTTCGGGAAGTCGGAGTAGTCATGCCTACTCCTGACTCCTGCCTCAGAAAAAGTTCACAACAGCCTCTAGTAAAGCCAAACGAGTCCCATCGAGCGTTCCCCTGCGTGACGTTATAGCCGCCTAATCGATCGAGTAGTCTAGGGGATGTCACTTCTTAGGCTACTCGATCATCTAAAGCGCACCCCTCGGGCCTGTGTCAGAAATCATTACACCATTTGGCTTCTCACAGGGCAGCTTTCCGGTAAGCTGTTAACTTTTCATGTGCCTTTAAACATTGCCCAGTTTTTGCATCTCTGCGTGCCTTAGCATTCTTTACAGGAGAGTACTAATTAATATAC
This sequence comes from Methylococcaceae bacterium, assembly GCA_902810705.1. Classification (GTDB taxonomy): domain Bacteria; phylum Pseudomonadota; class Gammaproteobacteria; order Methylococcales; family Methylococcaceae; genus CADDYU01. The sequence continues at coordinate 18,471 of CADDYU010000088.1, read as the reverse complement.
GGAGAAAGCACAAGAATTGGACCCGCGACAAGAAGAACCAAGAGGACTCAACTCATGAACTCCAGAATTTTATTGACCGCCTTTAGCCTGATGGCCTCGGCGGTCATGCTGCAGACCGTCGCCGTGGCCGCGCCGACGGGCGCGATTTTCACCACCCTGTCCGACGGCAGCGAGGTGAACTTCAACATCTATCCAAACAAGGAGGCCGTTTACCTGGACGGCGGGCCAGGCCCGGGAGCCCCGCAAACCGCTGCGGGACTGGACGACGGCACCTATGTCTTCCAAGTCACCGACCCCTCGGGCAAGGTGTTGCTGTCCAGCGATCCCGCGAACTGCCGTCAGCTCACCGTGGCAGATGGGATCATCACAGGGGTGGTAAATACCGGCTGCGAGCATCAGATAGGCTCCGATGTCGACCATGGCGCCACCACGGTGCAATTATTCCCTTACCTCGATACGCCCAATCCCGGCGGCGAATACAAGGTATGGGTGATTCTCGTCGAGGATTTTCTGGCCGGCTGTACGGCGCTCGGCATAGCTGACGGCCTTTCCGTCGTCGATTGCGGTCAATCTCCGGGCAACTTCCACGGGTTCCTCCCGAGCCTCAGCAAGACCGATAACTTTAAAGTCAAAGGAAACATCATCGAGATCGACACACGGTTCCACGACGGGGCCAATGGTCCGCTTTTGGATGGCTTGATGATCAATTGGGGCGATACCCTGGGTAGCCACAACATAAAGCATTCTTACTACAATGCCGAGCTTCAGGTCTTCCACGAAGCGCATGTTGAGGCCGTGGAGGTCGGCACCCATTCCATCGAGATTGCGCCTCAGCCGGGTTGCGAGAAGGTGGGCGAGGTCTACGTGGCGGGCATCAAGCAGAAGAAGGTGGGGCCCCAGACCGTGCTGGTTCGCATCACAAAGCCAGATACCAAGATCAATGGCTATACTGTCTTTGTGGATGTAAATTGCGAACATTGAAGGTCATGGTGTAGATAGGTCCTTCTGCCTTTTCTGGTTATGAAAGGAATCTTCCCTTTATCGGGCTTCGGTCAGTTTTGGCGGGAGAGAGGCACCTTCGCCGCGGCTAGGAATGGACTACCCGGCCGCGGCAGAGGGACCCCCGCTCCCTAGGTCAATCGGACATCAGCGCTCCCCCGCCATGAGGAACTAAAAAGAGCGGTTGTAACTCCTAGAATCTAGAATAGAGATGAGGCTATGGAGCCGGTGCATCGGCCGGCGATCTTCAAGCCTCACAAAAGGGACTGGCTCGCACCGCTCGAAGACGGCGAAACGGAAACTAATCACGTCGTCGCGTGCCCATTCACGGCACCCATCCAAACTCGGCTTCGATCGAGCCAGCGAGTATGGATGTCTGGAAATGAAACCTCACAGACAATCGCACGGACCAATGCCGCTCAAACCGGCGGCTTCCAAAGAGACAGAAGGGCTTCCGCTCTCGGCGGCAGCGACCCACATTCTTGAGGAATGCCGGATGGTGTTGCCCGGAATTCAGGCACTCTTCGGCTTTCAGCTGATCGCCGTCTTCAATCCAGGTTTTACGGAAAAACTCTCCCGGCCCGAGCAATGGCTGCATCTAACGTCCATCGTGTTGATCGTGGTCGCCATCGCGCTAGTCATGGCGCCGGCGGCCCTGCATCGGCAAAGCAGCGGTCCTTACAAGATTGACGAGCGGTTTATCCGAATTTCGTCGCGGCTGCTGGTCTGGAGCATGGCGCCCCTGGCGCTTGGGATTAGCCTGGAAGTCTTTCTAGTCGCACGCTTAATCGTGGGAACAGCCTGGCCTGGCGTCGTACTCACCCTGAGCTTATTCGGTCTATTTATCGGGCTCTGGAGTCTATTGCCGCGCTGGGACCGGAGACGCGGGCGCGGCGCCTGAATCACGCCGGGACCGTAGAGCTTTCCCCGGCTTGGGAAAGCATGAATTGATCGGCTGACATTGCAAGAAAGAGAACTAAACGCCATGGCTTCGTCCATCTCGAAACTTCAGGCCTGGATGATCCGGGCTCTCGCGCTGACCTCGAGCATGGGACCGGCGTTCGCTGAATCGCTCACGCCCGAAGAGGGTTACGGCGTTCCGAAGCTGCCGCCGCCCTATGCCACGCCGTCGGCGGTGCATTTTTCCAAGCTGATCGGCTGGCCGGAAGGGAAAACGCCGACCGCGCCGCCCGGCTTCAAGGTCAGTCTGTACGCCGATCGCCTCGATTATCCCCGCTGGCTCTATGTGCTGCCCAACGGCGATGTGCTGGTGGCCGAAGCCCGCACCGAGCCGAAGCAAAAAGGCAAGGAAGCCAAAATGGGCCAGGCCTCGGCGGAGGATAAGATGGAGCAGGGCATGGTCGACTCGGGCTATGTAGGCAAGAGCGCCAACCGGATCACCCTGCTGCGCGACGCCGACCACGACGGCAAGCCCGAAGTGCGCTCGGCGTTCCTGACGGGCCTCAACCAGGAAATGGGCATGGCGCTTCGCGGCGATACGTTTTACGTCGCCAATACCGATGGCGTCGTCGCGTTTCCCTACCGCGCCGGAGAGATCCGGATCACCGCCCCGGGCCGCAAGATTCTCAACCTGCCGGCGGGCGGCTACAACAATCACTGGAACCGCAATCTCCTGCTCAAGCCGGACGGCAGCAAGCTCTACATTACCGTGGGTTCGGGAAGCAATGTCGGCGAACACGGCATGGAGAACGAGCACCGCCGCGCGTGTATTCTCGAAATCAATCCGGATGGCAGCGGCGAGCGCATTTTCGCGGCGGGGCTCAGAAATCCTCAAGGCCTGGACTTCGAGCCGGTGACTGGGGCCCTCTGGGCAAGCGTGAACGAGCGCGACCAACTCGGCGACGATTTGGTCCCCGACTTCATCACGCAGGTGCGCGAAGGGGGCTTTTACGGCTGGCCTTACGCGTACTTCGGGCCTCACGAAGATCCGCGCCGCCGGGGCGAGCGACCCGATCTCGTGGCGAGAGCGATCGCACCGGATTACGCGGTCGGCGCGCACACGGCCTCGCTCGGCCTCGTGTTCTATCAAGGCACGGCATTCCCGGACGCCTATCGGGGCGGGGCCTTCGTCGGACAGCACGGATCATGGAACCGCTCCACCTTCGCCGGCTACAAGGTGCTGTTCGTGCCTTTCAAGGACGGCAAGCCGAACGGTCTTCCGCAGAACTTTCTTACCGGCTTCATCGCCGACGAGGGGAAACGGGAAGTGTACGGCCGCCCGGTCGGCCTCTCGGTGCTGCCGGACGGCTCGCTTCTGGTCGCCGACGACGCCAGCGGGAAAATCTGGCGGGTCAGCGCCGCCCATTAGACGCGGCAGCCCGTCCGCGCGGCTTTTAGCGTTGACCGCCTTTGTGCCCTCCCGTGCGCATCGGCTCGTGATTCTCGGGTTTCCCGCGGCCGCTGCCTCCCGGTTTCTTTCCGCCGCCATGAATCTTGTTCACCGTGGCCCAGGCGCGGCGCTCGGCTTCCTCCTCGGACACCCCGCGCGATTCGTAACCTTCCTCAATGTGCTGAGCCTGCCGCTTTTGCTTGTCGGTGTACTTTTCTTTGCTTCCTCTAGCCATGCTTGGTTTCCTCTATCATTCAGTAGCGAAACTCCGAGCTGTCCAAACGCGAGCTAGAAATTAATAGCTCTTGTAGACATTAGACCACGGCGGGAAAAACGGGTTTGATTGATCGAAGGGCGCTCCGGCGCCTATGGCGAGTCGTTTGGAGGGGTTGGGGTCTCGTTTCCAAGACTTCTAGATTGAATGAACGCGGAACTATGGAAAAGCCTGTCACTCATAAAAAAATAAGCCGAGACGTTTAAGGGGCTTTTTGTCCTTCAAGCGTCTCCAAGATTTGGCTTGTGGGAAAGCCGGGCGTGGCGGTGAATTTTGTCACGCCGGCCAGGATTTTTGGACAAAGTCGATGATATTCCTTTAAGGGAGGCCAATATGTCGAATCAAGTCGTCAAGGTCATCGAAATACTCGCCGAATCCGAAAAGAGCTGGGAAGACGCGGCGGCGCAAGCGATCCAACATGCTTCCCAAACCCTGCATGGCATCAAGTCGATTTACATCGAGAATTTCGAGGCCGCCGTGGAAAACAACCATATCGTCAAGTTTCGAATCAACGCGAAAATCTCATTTGTCCTGGATTAACCGAAATGAGTTCTTCGGAAACCGACTTTATTCTTTAAGTATTTCCAACCCGCCTTTACAAGCTCCTTTTTAGTGAGGCGAGACGTCGGTCATTGAAACGGAAGTTACAAGTCGATCGACCCAATCTTTTAGGCATTTGAACCGAAAGTCGCGGCGGCAAGATCATTTTACGGCTTCAAACCAAGGCTATCTGTCGCCTGAAGTGGCCTGTTGCCGCGACCGCTTTCTTGATCGGGCGAGACAAGCCCATTTCGCCTCGGGGCTGAAAGCCATCTCACGCCTCCCTCAATCCTACAGTTCGGCCAGCCGTCGCGCCAAAAAGCGCCGCTCCGGCAGCTGCTGAGTCAGGGCGAGAGCTTGCCTGTAGGCGGCGCGGGCCTCGGCCGTTCGCTTCATCCGCCGCAGGAGCTCCGCCCGGGCCGCATGCGCGAGGTGATAATTCGAGAGCTCGCCCCGCCCCAGAATCGCCTCGACGAGGGCGAGACCCGCGGCGGGCCCATCGCGCATGGCGACCGCGACCGCGCGGTTGAGCTCGACCACGGGCGAGGGATCGATGCGCAGTAGCGCATCGTACAGTCCAACGATCTGCGGCCAATCGGTCGCCTCGGCGTCGGGCGCCTCGGCATGGACCGCCGCGATTGCGGCCTGAAGCGTGTAAGCGCCGAAGCGGCGCGAGGCGAGCGCTCGCTCCACGAGTGCCACGCCTTCCGCGATATACTCGCGGTTCCATAGCCCCCGGTCTTGCTCGTCCAAGAGGATCAGATCGCCTTCCGGCGAGCTGCGCGCGGCACGCCGCGATTCGTGCAGCAGCATCAAGGCCAAAAGCCCCATCGCCTCGGGCTCGGGCAGCAATTCGACCAGCAAACGCCCGAGGCGAATCGCCTCCTCCGAGAGATCGGGCCGGGTCAGCGACTCGCCCGACGAGGTCGCGTAGCCCTCGTTGAAGACGAGATAGATCACCCGCAGCACCGCGTCGAGCCGGTCCGGCAGCTCGGCGCGAGAAGGCACTTCATAGGGAATGCGCGCCTCGCGGATCTTCGCCTTGGCCCGCACGATGCGCTGCGCGAGCGTGGGCACAGGCGTCAGGAACGCCCGGGCGATGGCCTCGGTCGTAAGCCCGCAGACCTCGCGCAGCGTGAGCGCCACCTGCGCGTCCGGGGCCAGCGCCGGATGGCAGCAGGTGAAAACGAGCCGCAATCTATCATCCTCGAGACTTTCATCCTCCCAAGCCTCCGGGTTCTCGGTGGCGGGATCGACGGGTTCGCGATCCTCATCCAGCGCCTCGAAGCGGGCGCGCCGGCGCAGGGCGTCGATGGCCTTGAAACGTCCGGCGGACACCAGCCAGGCTCTTGGGTTGGCGGGCACGCCCTCGCCCGGCCATTGCTCCAGCGCCGCCCGGAAGGCGTCATGCAGCGCTTCCTCGGCCAAGTCGAAGTCGCCGAGAAGACGGATCAGGGTCGCGAGCACGTGGCGCAACTCGGCGCGGTAGATCGCTTCCACTTTTTCCCAGGCATTCTCGTCCATGGACTAGGTTCCCTCAGCTACGGTTTTGAAACCTTCACAGGCTACCGCCGGCGCTTTGTCTTTGGATGACTCCCAAGCGCGCCGCCGGCCCTAGGCCGATTCGTGCGCGAGTGCGAGGCGCGAATGAGTGCGCGGTCATCATCGGTTAATCCAGCTCGGGCTTGGTAGCGGTAACCGCCGGCAGGGCGCCGTCCACTGCGGACAGCGGCGCCGCCACGTCCTCGAGGGCCCGCTGTTCGGCCGGAACGCCGAGCCAGGCTTCGACGAGGCCGCCGACGATCATGGCGCCGGCGCCGACGAGATAACCCATGAACAGCTTGTCCGGGTCCTCGCCCTCGCCGATGAGCCTCCCGTAGAACACCGGCCCGATGGCCCCGAAGCATTGGGCGATCGCGAAGAACACGGCGATGGCCTGGGCCCGCACTTCCAGCGGGAAGATTTCGCTGACCGTGAGGTAGGCCGCGCTCGCGCCGGCGGAAGCGAAGAAGAAAATCATCGACCAGGCGATCGTCTGGGTCGTGGCGGTAAGCGCCCCCGCGTCGAACAGGAACGCGGTGACGGCGAGCAGACCGCCCGACACAAGGTAGGTGCCCGCGATCATCGGCTTGCGCCCGAGGGTGTCGAACAACGTCCCGAGCAGCAACGGCCCCGCGAGATTGCCGACGGCGAAAGCGATGAGGTACAAGGGGGCAGCGGCGGAATCGACGCCGTAAAACCTGGTGAGCACCAGCGCATAGGTGAAGAAGATGGCGTTATAGAGGAACGACTGGGTGATCATCAGGGTCGCGCCGAGCACCGCGCGCGCGGGATAGTCGGTGAACAGTACTCTGAGCAGCGACAGATAGCCGTGCCTCTCGGCCGGATGGATCTCGATCGTCCGGCCCGGGTCGACCGGCGCGAGCGTCTGTCCGGCCTCCTCCACCTCCCGCTCGATGAACGCGATGTTCGCCTCGGCCTCCCGCTCGCGGCCGTGAATGATCAGCCAGCGCGGGCTCTCCGGAAGATGCCGGCGCAGCCGCCAAATCAGCAGCCCGAGCACGGGACCGAGCAGAAAGCCGAGGCGCCAGCCGAGGCTCACCTCGACCTGGTTGAGCAGGACGAAGGTGCCGAGGGTGCCGAGAAGGGCGCCCAGCCAGTAGGTGCCGTTCACGGCGACGTCCACGCGCCCCCGGTATTTCGCCGGGATCATCTCGTCGATGGCGGAGTTGATGGCGGCGTATTCGCCTCCGATGCCGGCTCCGGCCACGAATCGCGTCAGGTACAGGAAGGCGAGCGCGCCCGGCCCGCTGCCCCAGGTGAACGCGGTCAGGGCGTTGCCCACGAGATAGACGCCCAGGGTGAACAGGAACAGGTTCCGGCGCCCGAGCGCGTCGGACAGCCGGCCGAAGAACAGCGCCCCGAACACCTCGCCGATGAGGTACACGGTGGCGATGGAGGCGACTTGAGTGACGGTCAGGCCGAGAGTGGCGGGCTCGGTGAGGATGCCGGCGATGGCGCCGGCGATGGTGATCTCGAGGCCGTCGAGCACCCAGGCCGTGCCCAGGGCGAGGACCATGCGGGTGTGGAACGGCGCCCAGCCGAGCCGGTCGATGCGGGCGGGTATGAGGCTCCGAATCGAGCCTTGCCGGCTCAGGGTAGGGCTTGACCTGACGGACATGCGATCCTCCTCCGACGACAGCGGCCTTCCGTGGGGCGGCCGAAAGCCCGCTTCCGGTTGCTCTACCGGTATGCCACCCTGGCAACCGATCCTTCCAACCCTTCTTTTGAGCGTCATGAGGATGCGGGCGTTGCTTCGGCACCGATCGGCGGGCGGTAGCGATCCAGACCCGATTCTACTGGTAACAGGCCGTCGGCGAGAGAGCATTTACCGGCGAACAAGTCTCTAATTTCAGAGAATCACTGAAATATCTCGTGCCTCACGGTCGACGGCGGGTCAGTCAGGCGCTCGACTTGAAGCGTATTAACTTAAGGAGCGCCAAGGAAAGCGAGCGGCTGGCCCGCTCGGCGGCCATTCTTAAATCCAGGAGGACCCCATGGTTTATCGTGATACGCCCACCCTCCAGCCAAGACTGAAAAAATGGCTGTTTGGCTTTATCGCCGGATTTTTGGCCACCCTGATTTTCCATCAACTGACGCTCGCGCTCCTCTGGGCCATCGGCCTCGCGCCATTCGGGCCGTTTTCCCTGGCGGCAACCCCGCCCTTCGGCGTCCCGGCCGTGTTCTCGCTGGCGTTCTGGGGGGGAGTGTGGGGCATCTTGTTCGTGCTGGTCGAGCCGCGTTTTCCTCCGCCTCCCGCATACTGGTCGGCCGCTTTCCTGTTCGGCGCCATTCTGCCGACGCTGGTGGCGCTTTTGATCGTGTTTCCGCTCAAGGGCCGGCCCTTGGGGGGCGGGTGGCAGCCCTCTCTGCTCGTGACGGCATTCCTGATCAACGGCGCGTGGGGGCTCGGCACCGGCTGGCTCTTCAAGGTACTGTCCGCCCGCTGGAGCGGCCCCGGCGTTTAAGTCTCGCGAAGCGGAACGGGAGTAGGAATCCGGTCGATGAATCCGCGTTGATGCCAGTAGGGGTAAATGGGCGTGATCTCGCTGGCGGCATCCAGCCTCGCGATCTGATCGGCCGTCAGAGTCCAGCCCGCCGCGCCAAGATTCTGCCTCAGTTGAGCCTCGTCGCGGGCGCCAAGGATAAGGCTAGCCACGGTGGGCCGCTGCAGCAGCCAGTTCAGGGCGATCTGAGGCACGGTCTTGCCGATCTCGGCGGCGATCTCGTCCAGAGCGTCGACCACCCCGTAAAGCAACTCGTCGGAAACGGGAGGGCCTTGCGCTGCGGTTCGATGCAGCCGGCTTTGAACCGGAAGCGGCTGGCCGCGACGGACCTTGCCGGTGAGCCGTCCCCAGCCCAGGGGGCTCCAAACGAGGGTTCCGACGTTCTGGTCGAGCGCGAGCGGCATCAGCTCCCACTCGTATTCGCGCCCGACCAGCGAGTAATACGCCTGATGCGCCACATAGCGCGACCAGCCGTAGCGGTCCGAGACGGCCAACGACTTCATCAGGTGCCAGCCCGAGAAGTTGGAGCAGGCGATGTAGCGCACCTTGCCGCTACGCACCAGATCGTCGAGCGTCCGCAGGGTTTCGCTCACGGGCGTCAGGGCATCGAAGCCGTGCATGGTGTAGATGTCGATGTAGTCCGTGTTCAACCGGCGCAGGCTGGCCTCGCAGGCACGCAAGAGATGATGGCGAGACGAACCCCGATCGTTGGGGACCTCGCCCATCGGGAAGGTCGCCTTGGTTGAAATCAGCACTTGATCGCGCCGCCCGGCGATGGCCTTGCCCAGAATCTCCTCCGACAAGCCGCTGGAATAAACGTCCGCCGTGTCGAACAGGTTAGCTCCGGCTTCCAGGCACAGGTCGACCAGGCGGGTCGCTTCCTGAACACCGCTATTGCCCCAGGCGCGGAAGAATTCGTTGCCACCGCCAAAGGTGGCGGCGCCGAAACCGAGTACCGGAACCTTCAGGCCGGAAGCGCCGAGCAGTCTGTACTCCATGGACCTTGTCTCCCTCAGAGTTTATAAAATCGACGGAAGCCGGATCGCATGTCCTCAAGGCCTTCAGCAGCGGGACATGACCTTTCCGTTCGTGTCGAATTCAAGCTCCCGCTCCCGTTTACCCTCTCTGATTTCAATTTCGTACCCGGTCACGGTGCCGCTCGGGTTGGAAACTTGAAAGACGCGCTGAAGCGTCGCCTGAGGATAGGAATTCTTGACGGCCTGCGCCACGGCCTCCGGAAGCTCGTTGATTTTTATGGTCTTCTCGGTTTCCACCAATGAGCCTTCGGCGCTGTACACCTCGGACCGCTCCTGGCCCTTATCGTCCCTAAAGGCGATTTCATAGGCGATTTTTCCGTCAAAAAATTCTTCTTCGTACTTGACCTTATTTACGGCGGGATGGTCCTTCTTGAAGGCTGCCAGCACGGCTTGAGGGATTTCCTGCTTGCTCAATAATTTCTCATGCGCCACGGCCGGCGCAATCCCCAACAGGGAAGCTACAACGATTCCGGCCAAAAATAACTTTTTATCCATAAATTTTCGTCCTGAAGATGAATTTCTGTTCTTTTAGACATCCCGCCGCTCCCAGGTTCGAATCGGCAACGGCATCTCAGGCTCTCGCACTGGCGGGGCCGGGCGCGGGCCTTTACTCGGGCATTCGGTTCGGAGGAGTTCGATGCCTCCGCCCCTTGCCGGAATAGAGATTCATCGACCGCTGGCTGGACGGGAAGACCTATGCTAGAGCCAGGGGGTGAGGTACGAACCAATCGATCGCGAATATAGGGCCGATAATCCATTGGGATTGATGGGTCTTGCTTCATTTACCCATCCTACGCGGGCTGGAACCATAGGAGCGCGCCCCAGACAAAGACGACAGCCTCGATGACACTGGCGCCTAGAAAGGCGATCCGGGCGCCGCGCGTCGGCGCGAACAGCAAAGACAGAAAGAAGGCGATCGCCAGCGGCGGCGCCAGCAAGATTCGGAGCGGTGGTAATTCCGACCCTGTACCGAGCAACGAGCCCCAGCGCGTGCTTGAGGGCACGAGGTAGGTGGCGAAGGCGGCCACGCCCGTGGTGGCGATGACCAGCGCACCGGCCAAGAGTATGAGCCAGCACATGCGATATGGCCGCAGGAAGAACAAAGCCGCGCCAGTCGCGGGGATGGCGGCTACGGTGAAGACGCCGAGGAAGAGGATACTGTCGCCGAACGCAACCATGCCACTGTAAGCCTGCCGGCCCGGTCCATCGGTGGCCGCAATATAAAGGTCGACGACAACGGCGGCGATTACGAGGGCGACCAGGTAGCCAGCGGCAACAAGCATGACTTTGGTCGGCGATTTCATGGCTTGGCGATCATTCGGGATCGCAGGGTGCGGTGAGGCAAGAACCGCACCGATGGCGGACTGGGCTCACCGGCCACGGAATGAGCCATAACCCCTAAGGACCGATAAATCCTTTGAATTGATGGGTTTCGCTTCTCTCTATCCATCCTCCACGAACTTCATCGACAATAGAGTCATTCCTCATAATCGTTAGCTCCAAGTTCTTCGGGAGAGCGATGTATCTAGGAAGATATAACTTCGACGAACGATCGAATTCAGAGGTGAGGCGAAGAAGAGCCCTCTGGAATGATTTGTTAGGCATTGTCATCTATAGGAGTAGTTTTACTCGCAAGTTCATTCTGGATTTTCCTGGCAGCTAGTATCGGCCAGTTTTGGGCAAATACAAACATTGCAAAGAGAATTATTACTAAGCTACCTAATATGCCAGACGCAACGTTGGAGAATGTTCTTGGCATAAGAAAAACGTAAAGAGCTAATATGACCGCAGCAAAGAGAAAGATAATGTAACCAACGATCTGGTTGTACCAATATCCTATTATTTCAAAAATCGTCATACGTCGGATTGCTATACTGCCGTCTTTATTCATTTCGATATACCGAAAGGCTCTTCGAATTTGCCTCCAACTTACATTGTGTGATGTGGAATTGTGCAGATTTATTAGTGCATGACGTAGCTTTTTCTCAGCATAAATCCCAGTAGCCACTTTAAAGTAATGGGTGTCGCGGAGATCGTTGAGAACGCTAATAGTTTCGCTATCTGCAATCTCCGGTTTGGTTACATAAAATTCTAGCTGTTCGGCTCGCCTTTTCTCTTTTCGCTCAAGAATGTCAAAGACATGGGAAAAGTCTTTGTTAACAATAAGCCAGAAGAAAAATATTGGAACTATTATCCAACCTTCCGGCGATTGGAGCGCACTAATAATCGTATTAGTCAATGACGTGACCTGTTGAAAAGTTTCGGTTTCATCTTTGAATTGGAGTGCTATATCCACTGAATTCCCTTTTAACTACAAAATAGATATCCAAAAGGCGCAAAGCCTTGCGCCGCCGAGGTGTCTAATTCAAGATCATGTTAGTCACATCATAGTGTTGCCACAAGATATTTCAACAAGATCCACAAGTCGTCAATGAGTTGCATCAGCCGCATCGCGAACGATGCGGTTCCCTGCGTTCACCACATCCTACGAGTTCACAACGCGGCGAGCTAACGTGGCGGCGACGCGGTTTACGTTCCCGCATCTGGCTTTGCCGAGGATTGATTGAAGCCGAACTATCTACGGAATTTTGCCGGAAGAGTGAGCCTGTGGTGACGGGGCCTCGGCCGATGCTCCGGAACGGTGAGCCAACCCCTCGCGTCTCCTGCCGATAACGCTATCGCAGAATTTCGGCCAGCAGTTGGCGCAAGGCCGCATCATCGGCGGGCGTAAGCTTGCCCAAGGTTCGGATGATTCGCGTTTGCTCGAGGGTGGCGATGAGTGGCTTGATCAGGGACGGCTTGGCGAGGCCGGCGGCTTGCCAGTCTTGGAGACGATGTTCGCCGGTGTTGAGATCAGGTCTGTCTGGCTGGTGATGGCCATCAGGATGACATCCGGCCGGTTCTGCTGATAAGCGGCGCTGCTGATGACGACGGCCGGGCGCTTTTTCGTGGTTTGAAGGCTGGTGAAGGGAAAACCGACCAACACTACGCCACCAAAGCTATAGGGTGTCGTAGAGGGCATCGTCATCGTTATCCCAGGCTTTTGCGAAAGCGGCTTCGGACGCTTGAGCGAAATCCTGCCGCAGGCGTTTATCCCGATCCCGCAGTTGCAGGAAGTCGATGAAATCCTCCACTTCGGACAAGCGTTCGGGAGAGAGATGTTCCAGCTTTTCGAGGATGTGATGAAGTTGCGACGACATGGCGGTTTTCTCGCGGCATAGCGGGCATCGCCCGATTATACGATGGTGGATTCGCGCGGCAATCCGCCACCTAGCGACAGTGGATCGCTTATCGGCTCTACGACGGCCTCCGAATCCCAAAGCTCTCAACGGCCGCTCGCGGCCGCCTCGGCCGGCTCAAGCGGGCTCGCCTCTTCCTGCCGGTCCGCCTCGAAGAGCTGCTCCAACTGCCGCGCCGATTCCCGCGCGTTGGCGATGAGCTTGGCTTCGTCGTCCTTCATCGCGTATTGGGCCAGCAGGGTTTTTTCGTCGTGCCGGCGAAACAGGCGCACCGTGCTGACGGCGTCCGTTCGGGTTTCGCCGAGGGCTTCCAGCACCGCCGTCGTCAGCTCCAGGCTGGAGACGTAGGTTTCCCGGATCAGGTAGCGGACGCCGAACTCCATCAGCCGGAACGCGTGCTGCCGGTTGCGGGCCCGGGCGAAAACCTTCAGATGGGGAAAATGGTCGCGCAGCAATTCCGCGACGCGCACCGAGGCGTCCACGTCGTCGATCGCCAGCACGAAGATCTCGGCCTGGTCCGCCCCGGCGGCGCGCAGAAGCTCCAGGCGGGCGGCATCGCCGTAGAAGACCTTGTTGCCGAAGCGGCGCACGAAATCCACCTGGGTCTGATTGGCGTCGAGCGCCGTGAAGCGGATGCGCCGGGCGCGGAGGATGCGGGCGACGATCTGCCCGAATCGCCCGAAACTCGCGACGATGACCCGGTTCTCCCGCTCCTCCATGGGATCGAAGGACCGCTCCTCGTCCGGCGAGAGGAAGGCTTGAAGAAAGGCATCGTAAAAAGCCAGCAGCAGCGGGCCAAGAATCATCGATAGGGTCACGGCGAGGATGAGCAGATCGGCCGTGGCCGCGTCGAGAAGCCGCTGGCGGGCGGCCAGCGTGAACAGCACGAAGGCGAATTCGCCGCCGGCGGGCAAGGTGAATCCCAGGCGGAAGGCCGAATCGCCGGGGTGGCGGGTCAGCTTGCCCAGTGCCGACACGGCCAGGACCTTGATGAACAGGAAGCCGAGCGTCACCGCCGCGAGCGTGCCGGGCCTCCCCGTCACCAGGCCGAGATTGGCCGACATCCCCACCGCGATGAAAAACAGCCCGAGCAGCAAGCCCTTGAAGGGCTCGGTATCGGCTTCCAGTTCGTGACGGAACTCCGAGTCGGCCAGCAAGACCCCTGCCAGAAAGGCGCCCAGGGCCATGGACAGCCCAACCTGGTTCACCAGCAGGGCCGTGGCGATGATGGTCAGCAGGGCCGCCGCCGTGAACGCCTCGGTGACGCCGGTTTTGGCCACCATCCGGAGCAGCGGCCGGAGCAGCAGCCGTCCGCCGAACACCACCACGGCCAGCGCCGCGGCCAACTTCCCCAGGGCCAGCCAGGGCGAGCCCCCGCCGCCGGAATCCAGGGAACCCGCCGACAACAGGGGCAGCACGGCGAGCGCGGGCAGCACGGCGAGGTCCTGAAAGAGGAGAATACCGAAGGCCGAGCGCCCGTGTTGCGCCTTAATCTGGCCGCGCTCCACGAGCACTTGCAGCACCAGCGGAGTCGAGGACAGGGAGAGCCCGAAGCCGACCACCAAGGCCGGGATCGGCGGCAGACCGCCGAGATAGGCCGCGCCGGCGAGGAGGAGCGTCAGGAGCCCCACTTCCGCGCTGCCGAGGCCGAACACGGTGCGCCGCAACGCCCACAGGCGGGTCGGCTGAAGTTCGAGGCCGATGATGAACATCAGCAGCACGATGCCGAATTCGGCGGTGTGGAGGATGTTGTCCACGTCCGTCACCAGCCGAAGGCCCCAGGGGCCAATGGCCAGGCCGGCGGCGAGGTAGCCCACGATGGAGCTGAGCCGAAGCCAGCGAAACAGCGGCACGGCCACGACGGCGGCGGTGAGGAAAATGGCGATCTGTTCCAGCGAAATCATAGGGGAGCTCTTCCGTGGCGAATCGAGACGCGAGCGCGGCCGCCCCTTAGGGTTTCGCCGCATCGTTACCGCGCCATCTTACCTTCAAACCCCATGGGCCTTTCCCGGGAGCTGCCGTCAAGCTTTTGAAGTGCCGGTCAAAGGCGGCTGACACATCTATCGGCGGCCGTCGATCGGCTTGAAGCGCCGGAGCGGTCACGGTTGGCAAGTTGTTCCTTGTCTAAAGATAACGAATCGGTCATCTCATTTCGGATTCGCCCGACCATGGCATATCAGCTCAGAATCTCTCGCCGGAAGCGTTGTTGGCCTCTTGTCGTTACCGATCCCGTCGCCGCCGCGCGCGCGGCCGATCTTCTCTATGTCAGCGACGAGTGGCCGGGTATCCGGCGAAGGCGCTGCGGAAAAGGGTTCCAGTATGTGGGCATCGATGGACAGCCGGTTCGCGATCCCGAGGAATTGCGCCGCATCAAGGCCCTGGCGATTCCGTCCGCGTACCGGGAAGTCTGGATCTGCCCGTACGCCAACGGCCATCTCCAAGCCACCGCGCGGGACGCCCGCGGCCGCAAGCAGTATCGCTACCATCCCGCCTGGCAAAGCACCCGGGGCGAAACCAAGTTCACGCGGCTGCTGCAATTCAGCGAATTTTTGCCGAGGATTCGGGAGCGGATTCAGCGCGATCTGGCGCGGCCCGGCTTGCCTCGCGACAAGGTGTTGGCGACGGTGGTGACGCTGATGGAATGCACCCGCATCCGGGTGGGCAACGAGGAATACGCCCGTGCCAATCAATCCTATGGCCTGACCACGATGCGGGACGAGCACGTGGCGGTGCGGGGCGCGACCGTCCGGTTCAAGTTCCGGGGCAAGAGCGGACGGGAGCACGCCATCGCGGTCGAGAACCGGCATCTCGCGCGAATCGTCAAGCGCTGCCAGGACCTGCCCGGTCAGGAGCTGTTCCAGTATCTCGACGAGGATGGACAACCGCAATCGATCGGCTCGGGCGATGTCAATGCCTATCTTAAGGAGATCACCGGGGAAGCCTTTACGGCCAAGGACTTCAGGACGTGGGGCGGAACGCTCCTGGCCGCCTTGATCCTGGCCCGGCTGGGGCCTTCCGCGTCGGCCACGGAGACGAAGCGAAAGATCGCCGAAGCCATCAAGGAAACGGCCGAGCAATTGGGAAATCGCCCGGCCACCTGCCGCAAGTACTATGTCCATCCCGCCGTGCTGGAGGCTTATCAGGATCAGTCCCTGTTTGAACTGATGAACCCCCGCGAGGCCGCGGCGGAGCCCGTGCCGGCGACCGGCCTGCATCCCGAGGAGAGGCAATTGGTGGCCGTCCTGGAGCGGCAGCTCCGTCGCAACGGAGCCGCCGGCGGCAAGGGCCAGCCTTAGATCGGTCGAGGTATTTTCGGAAATGTCATCGGTCATCTCTCATGCGGTCGTGCCCGTGGCGCTTAGCGCCTGGTTTCCGGCCGACGCTCTTTCGCCCGGCGTGCTGACGCTGGGCGCCCTGTGCTCGATGGCGCCGGACCTCGACGTCGTCGGCTTTTTCCTGGGGGTCCGTTACGCGGATGCCATGGGACATCGGGGCTTTACCCATTCGGTGGCCTTCGCCGCGGGGCTCGGCGCCTTGCTCGCGGCCTTCTGGCCGGAGCCTGGCGTGGATCGCCCTCTGGCGTTTCTGTTCCTGTTCCTTTCGACCCTGTCGCACCCGTTGGTGGATGCCTTGACCGACGGTGGGCAGGGGGTCGCCCTGCTGTGGCCGTTTCAAAATCGCCGGTTTTTCTTTCCGAGGCGGCCCATCGCCGTGCCGCCGATCGGCATCCGCCCGTTTTTCACGGCGCGGGGCTGGTACGTGTTCAAGAGCGAATTGCGCTGGATTTGGCTGCCGAGCGCCTTGCTCTTCGGCGCGGGCCAGGGGCTCCGGGCCTTGTTGTAGGTATCCCGACGTATGGGCTTTTCGGCAGGGCTCTCGTAACTTGATAAGGTCTCGCCACCTCGAACGGACGATTGATCATGCGGATTCTTGTCACCGGCTCATCCGGATTCATCGGCAGCCACCTCGTGCGGGCCTTGCTGCGCGAGGGGCACGAGATCGCCGCCGGCGTCCATCGCAGCTTTTCGTTTCGCGACGTGCCGGGCGTCCGCCCGGTTCCGGTCGATTTCGCCCGCGCCCTGGCGGCCGAGGACTGGCTTCCCCTCCTGATGGGCGTCGACGCGGTGATCAACAGCGTCGGCATCATCGCCGAAGGACCCGGCAGCCGGTTCGACGACCTGCATCGGAACGCGCCCATCGCCCTGTTCGAAGCCTGCGCCCGCAGCGGCGTTCGAAAGGTTATCCAGATTTCCGCCCTGGGCGCCGACGAATCGGCGTTCAGCCGTTATCACCTCACCAAGAAAGCCGCCGATGACGCCTTGGCGGCGCTCGACCTGGACTGGGCGATCGTGCAGCCCTCGGTGGTGTTCGGACCCGGCGGGCAAAGCACCGCGCTGCTGAGCGCCTTGGCCGCCTTGCCTCTCGTGCCCCTGCCGGGCGGCGGCTGGCAGAGGCTGCAGCCGGTCCACGTGGACGATCTGACCGCCGTCATCCTGCGGCTGCTCGACCCAGGTGCGCCGACTCGATGGCGGGTGCCGGTGGTGGGACCCGAGCCGCTCACGCTCCGCGACTATCTTGCCCTGCTGCGGCACTGGCTGGGGCTCGGGACGCCCCGTTTCGTTCCGATTCCCTTCCACTGGACCCTGGCCGCCGCCGATCGGCTTGGCCGCCTGCTGCCGGCGCCCTTCAACGCCGAGGCGCTCCGGATGCTCCAGCGGGGGAATACCGGGGACCCCGAGGTGGCGGCCGCGCGGCTGGGTCTTAAGCCCGAGTCGCCGGCGACGGCGCTGCGGAAGCGGCCGGCCACGCCCGCCGAATACTGGCACGCGCGGCTGTTCCTGATCGTTCCGGCTCTGCGCTGGGCCTTGGGCCTCATGTGGATTTGGTCGGGGGTGGTCTCGGCGTTCTTCTTTCCGGAAAGC
The DNA here is from genome assembly GCA_902810705.1 of Methylococcaceae bacterium. Taxonomy (GTDB): domain Bacteria; phylum Pseudomonadota; class Gammaproteobacteria; order Methylococcales; family Methylococcaceae; genus CADDYU01. The sequence continues at coordinate 1,043 of CADDYU010000088.1, read as the reverse complement.
GAGAGCCTCGAGCTTCTGGCGGCCACCGGCATCACCGGTCCGCTCGCCCCTTGGATGCTGTACGGCGCCGCCGCCCTGGACATCGTTCTGGGCGGCGCGCTGCTCGCGGGATACCGGGTCGTCTGGGTGGGCGCGATCCAGGTGCTGGTGATGCTGGTCTACACTCTGGTTATCACCGTGAGCCTGCCCGGGTTCTGGCTTCATCCCTTCGGACCGATCGCCAAGAACATCCCGATCCTCGTGGCCACTCTGGCGGTGATGGCGGTGGAGAAGCGCTGATGGACATCCTGCTGATCAAATGGCTCCATGTGCTAAGCTCCATGTTCCTGTTCGGCACCGGCATGGGAACCGCCTTCTTCAAGTTCACCGCGGACCTAAGCGGCGACCTGCACGCCATCGCGGTGGTCAACCGGCGCGTGGTATTGGCCGACTGGCTGTTCACCGCGCCCACCGTCGTCATTCAACCGGCCACGGGATTTCTGCTCGCCCATCTTTATGGCTATCCGCTGCACTCGCCCTGGCTGGTCGCCTCCATCCTGCTGTACGGCGTTGCCGGAGCCTGCTGGCTGCCGGTCGTGTTCCTGCAGATTCGCATGCGGAACGAAGCCGACCGGGCGCTCGCCGCCGGGGAAGCGCTGTCCGCCCGCTACTGGGAGGACGCGAGCAATTGGTTCTGGCTGGGCATACCGGCCTTCATCGCCATGCTGGCGACGCTCTATCTCATGGTGAAGAGGCCATCCTTTGGCTTATAAGCCCCGCCTTCGCGTGCCCTCCGCGCAGGATCAGCGGCAGCTCTCCGGAAACCGGATGGGTGTTAGGGGAGGACCGACCGCTCCGCTGCGTTCCATTCAGGTCGCGACCTCCAGCGGCCGCCTCCATGCGCGCACGAACGATTTCCCGCCGCCTCCCGACGCAGCGACCATCGTGCTTGTACACGGGCTGGTGATTTCGAGTCGGTACATGATTCCGATTGCCCGTCAGCTGGCGCCGTGGGGGCGGGTGTACGCGGTGGATTTGCCGGGGTATGGGGAGAGCGAGAAGCC
>CADDYU010000087.1 GCA_902810705.1 Methylococcaceae bacterium | reverse complement strand
CGGCGGGTCCTTGCGCGGCGGTTCGAGGACGCGCAGGGCCTCGTCCTTGGTGACGCCCGGCTTGACGCCGCCGAAGACGCGAGCGGCGTTCCGCTGCTGGAAGCGGTTCAGGGTCCTTGGCGCGGTACTCGTCTCGATCCGGGTGAAGGTCGACACCGGCACCAGTTGCCGATCCGGCGTCTTGATCTTGAGATCCAGCAAGGGGCCGAGCGTCGCCCGGTCCTCGTCGCCGATCTGCGGGATCACCTTGTAGCTGCGGTCGAAGAAGTTGAACCGGTTCACGTAGCCGCCGCCGAGCAAGGTGCCGAGCTCCCAGCCGACGGCGGCGAGGTCCAGCCCAAGGTCGGCGATTCTCTCGCGGTCGAGCACCACCCGCGCCTCGGGCAGGTCGATCTTGAGGTCGGTGTCGATGTACAGGAACTTGCCGCTCTGCCAGCCGGCGCCGAGCGCCGCCTGGGTGGTCTCGAGCAGCTGCTCGGGCGGGGCGTCGCTTTGCAGCACCAGCTCCACATCGTATTGGCCGGGAGTGGGCAGCGGCGGATCGAGCCTCGGGAACACCCGAAGGCCCGGCACCTGCGCCACCGCCCCATAGACCTCGCCGTACATCGCCTCGGTCGAGCGCGTCCGCGCGCGCCAGTCCTTGGCCGCCAGGCCGCCGAAGCCTCCCCAGGCCGTCGTCAGCGACCACATGAAGTCCGTCTCGGGAAAGGCGGTGATCGTGCGGACCACCTGCCGCGATTCGCGGTTCGTCGCCTCGACGGTGGAGTCGGGCGCCGCCTCGAAAAACAGGCTGATGTGGCTCTGGTCCTCGACCGGCGCGAGCTCTTGCCGGGAGAGCTGGTATAGCGGCCAGGCCGCGGCCGTGATCAAGAACGCCGCCACCACGATCGCGCCGCGCATCGAAAGCGCTCCGTCGAGGAGCCGCGCGTAGCCGCGGCGCACCCAGTCGAAGCCCCGGTTGACCCGGATCGTGAGTCGGCTTTCCCGGCCCCTGGGGTGCACGAAGCGCGAGCTCATGACCGGCGAGAGGGTGACCGCGACGATCCCTGAAACCACGACCGCGGCCGCGAGAGTGATGGCGAACTCGAGAAAGAGGGAACCCGTGAGGCCGCCCTGGAAGCCGATGGGCGCGTAGACCGTGGCGAGGGTGATCGTCATCGCGACGATGGGCCCCACCAGCTCGCGCGCGCCGATAAGCGCCGCGTCGATCCGCGACCTGCCCTCGCGGACATGCCGCTCCACGTTCTCGACGACCACGATAGCGTCGTCGACGACCAGACCCACCGCCAGCACGATGGCGAGCATGGTCAGGAGATTCAGGCTGAAGCCGAAGGCATACATCACGATCCCGGCGCCGACCAGCGAGACCGGCATGGCGAAGAGCGGCACCAGGGCCGTGCGCACCGAGCCCAGGAACAGGAACACCACCACGCCGACGATCAGAATGGTTTCTCCCAGGGTCTTGGTGATCTCCTTCAGGGCATCCTCCATGAACACCGTGGCGTCGTAGGCGAGGCGCATGTCGATGTCCTTCGGCAGGGTCGGACGGATACGCTCCATCTCCTCGTGCAGCCGGTGGGCGACCTCGATCTCGTTCGAGCCCGGCAGAGGCCAGACTCCAAGGTAAACGCCCTCCCGATCGTTGTACTTCGCGATCATCTCGGCTTCCTCGGCGCCGAGTTCGACCCGCGCCACGTCGCGCAGGCGCACGATCGCGCCGTCCCGCTCGCTGACGATCAGATCCTGGAACTCGCCCGCCGAGCGGAGATCGGTGTTCGCCAGCAGATTGATCTGCACCAGGTTGCCCTTGGTCCGGCCGACGGCGGCGAGATAATTGTTGCGTTGCAGCGCCGCGTACACATCGCCCGGTGAAAGATTGAACGCGCTCAGGCGGTCGGGATCGATCCAGACCCGCATGGCGAGTTGCCGGCCGCCCTCGATGGTGACGCGCTGGACGCCCGGCAGGGTGGAAAGCTGCGGCTGCAGGGTCCGGGCCAGCCAATCGGTGACGGCCGGCACGCTCCGCTCGCTCGAGGTGAAGCTGATGTAGAACGAGGCATAGGGCCGATCGGCGCGCTGCACTTCGACGACGGGCGGCTCGGCGCCGGGCGGCAGCTCGGCGCGGACCTGCTGCAGGCGCGCGGTGATCTCCGCGAGCGCGGCCGTGCTGTCGTGGTTCAGCTTGAGCCGCACGGTGACGGTGCTAAGGCCCGCGCGACTCGTCGACTCCAGATAGTCGATGCCGCCGATCTGCGACACCACGCGCTCGATCGGGGTGGTCAAAAAACCCCGCACGGTCTCGGCGCTGGCGCCGTAGTACACGGTCGTGATCACGACCGACGAGCTCTCGAGCTTCGGGTACTGCTGCACCGGGAGGCTCGTCAAGGCGCGCCAACCCAGGAGCAGAATTCCCAGGTTGACGACCACCGCGAGCACCGGGTGCTTAATGAAGATGTCGGTGAACGAACGCATGATTTCCAGCTCCGCTTCAGCGTTTTACTGATTCCGGCTCGCCATCGCCGCGCCCTGGTTTTTGACCGCGACCAGTGCTCCATCGCGCAGCTTGAAGGACCCCGAAGCCGCCACCTCTTCGCCCGGAGAGAGTCCGGCGTGGATGACGATCTCGTCGCCGAGGATCGCGCCGCTCTGGACCGGCCGGAGCTGTGCGCGGGTTTTGCCGTCCGCCACCCTTTGGAGCAGGAACACATGGTTGCCGTCCGGCCCCTTGCGTAGCGCGCTCACCGGGATGGCCACCACCTGGCGCGGCGGGCCGACCGGAACCTGAACGCGCACCGAGGCGCCCGGCGGGGGAGCGTTGGCGGCGTTCTCGATGCTGGCCCGCACCAGGGCATTGCGGGTCGCGGGATCGACCCGCGCGTCGAGCGCAACGATCCTGGCCGCGATCGAAGGCGAATCGGCGCCGGCGAAGACCTCGACGCTTTCGCCCCCGCGCAGGCCCAAGGCCACGTGCTGCGGCACTGAAAAGTCCACGTGCGCCGTCTTGTCGACGCCCTGCAGCGTGGTGAGCTCCGTACCCTCGTTCAGGTATTGGCCCGGATGGACATCGGCGAGCCCCACCCGCGCGCGAAACGGGGCGCGGATCGTCTTCTTGGCGATGATCGCTCGCGTTCGCGCGACTTGCGCCCGGGCGACGTCGCGCTCCGCGCGAGCGCGATCCACCTCCTCCTGGGCCGCGGCGTGCTTCTGGCTCAGCCGTTCGGCCCGCTCGAGCACCGTTTCCGCGAGGGCGGCCTGCGCCTGCTGCGCTTTCAATTCGGCCTCCTCGACCGAAACGTCGAGGGCGACGAGCACCGTCCCCGCCTCGACGACCTGCCCTGGCGCGAGGCGGACCTCCTGCACCGTGCCGGGCAGCTCGTTCCGCAGCGTGATCGAGCGGAGCGCTAGAACCGTCCCGATGGCCGTGGTCGTTGGCCGGTGCTCCACCGCCTTCGCGACGGCGGCCGTTACGGATTCCATCGGCTCGGGCTGGTTCGCGGCGGCCGTTTGAGACGCCTTGAGGGACGTATACTTCCAGGCGGCAAGGCCCATCCCGATGCCGGCAACGGTCAAAAGCAGGAGAGAGGATCCGATCCAGGCGCGATGATTCATGAACAGCGTTCTCCCGAGCGCTCGATGGCGCAGGCGTTGGACGATGCGTGAGCCAGTTCGCGCACAGGGTAGCCTCTTTGACCGGCCATGTGATCCCGGCCCCGTGCGCTCATGCGTTTTGATTGACGTTTAGGTTCGGGTCAAGAGCTCCAGAATATGTCCGTTCGGGTCACGGAAATACACGCCTCGGCCGTCGTTCCAGTGGTTGATCTCTCGATTCTCCAGGTGCCAGGGATCGCTGCCATAGGGAATCCCTGCTTTCTTGACGCGTTCGAAAATGGCGTTGAACTCGGCATCGCTCACGTGAAAGGCGTAGTGGTGAATGTCGAAAGACGAAGCATTATCGAAGTCGAGTGTCAAGGATTCATTCACCTGGACCGGTGCGAAATGCCCCTTAGGTCCTTCGTAGCGTAAGCCGAAAATTTCGGCGAAAAAGCGTGCCGAGGCGTCCTTGTCGTGCGCCGGGACAATAGTGTGATTCAGAATGATGGCCATGGCTTAAACCTCCAGAGGGTGTTGATGGCTTGGTCGATAGGCGCCGGGGACCGCAGGGAAAGCGACCACGAGGCGATTCCAGCCGTTGCTGGCCACTACCGCCAAGGTGGATCCACCAGGTCCTCTTCGCGGAATTCCTTTAAGGCCCTCGTGCACGGCATCCGGCACCTGGCTTGGGCAACGCGGGTGACGGCTTCGGCCCGGGATTAGAGCCGCCCATTCTCGCTCGATTAAGAGAAGCGTTTCCCGCCAGGCGTCGAGAGCATGGCGCGGCGGCTTGGTTCTCGCTCCGTGCCCGCGCATGTTTCTTAATGCATATCGATGCAATAGCGCAGCCGTTAAGTTGCGCGGCGCGGGTCTTCACCGGATCAAGCATGGCGGGCTAACGAGCCCGCGCCGGTCGGCGTATGTCTGCAATTCCAACATCGGCTCACCGCATCGGGAGCGGCTTGATGATAATCGAGTCGAGGGGTCATTTTGGAGTCTCCTCTTTAGTCTGGGAGCGAAAGCCTGAGACCGGCGTAGACCCGAGATATTGACCTATCTCGAATCGAAGCCGTGCCTGGGTAGCCAGAACGCATGACTGGCGAACGGCCCGTGACGATTCGGTGCTTACCTCACGCTGAATCCAAACCCACAATCCGCCTGCCTCTTGAGAGCCTTCGGGGGCTCGTCAAATTTTCCACAGTTTCTGTGGACAATCCTGTGAACGGGTATAGATTTTGGCTCAAGGCTCAAGACCTTGCTTGGGGTGGGCAATTCATCATCAAATCGATATCTCCCGATGTTCGAGGACGGAACCCTCGCCTCGCCAGCGGATCTCACCCGCCTACCGTTCACGGCGTGCTCGGATGACGAGGGCTGCCATGGCGCATCCATGCGGGGGCGCGTTCACCGAAGGGTGTCAGATCGTCGAAGGTCTTGCGTTGCTCGGGAGTCAGCGTGGCATAGAAGGTCTTGGTGGCGGCCAGGACTTCCTCGAGATAGGCCTGCTTTTCCTTGGCGAAAGCGAGCATTCTGTCCAGGCGTTCCGGAGCCGGCAGGGTTTTCAAAGTTTCGCGATCGGGACGGGCCTCTTTCTTCATGCGCTTCGTCTCGCGGACCTTGGCGGCCCAGGCGTTCCAATCCGCCTCCTGCGCGGTCGTCAGCTTTAGCGCCTGATGCAGCGCCGTCAATCGCTCCTCGAGAAGTCGCTCTCCGTGTCTCGCCCTAGAAGCGGTAGGATTGTGATCGAACGACCCGGGTTCGGCGCCAGCGGTGACTGAAGCGAGCAGCGCGAGACCGATCAGTAAGAATTTGCCGAAGGATTTCATACGAGTACCTCATGAAAGGACAAAAGATCGGGTTCAACCGAAGCTGACTTGGACCAGACGATCTTCCCTCTATCCTCGAAATTTGTTGCACATCGGTTAGATAGCGGCCAGGTCCCTGTTAACGCTGGTTTTTGTAGCGTTTTACGTCGACGGCTCCGGATACTGGCTGGAGCCGATCGACGGTGAACCTGGGAACTGTGGCGCGGGAGCCGTGAAATTTCCCGTTTTTTTCTGCTGTCGCGGCGTCTGACTCGTTTCCACCATTAGAAAATCTATAGCGAAAGGGCGTAAGTAACCTCAGGTATTTGAGGTCCCCGCGTTGTTCCTTAAAATTTGGGCCGTTGTGAAAACTCATGATTCATTCATTCCGCTTAAGGGCGACCTCGGGGATACCAGAGACTCACAGCCAGGAGACCGACCATGGAAACAGGTAATCTTGTCACCATCCGCTTGGGCAAGCATGTCGACCGGCAGACAAAGCGCTGGATCGCCACTTTGCTGTTGATGTCACTTTCGATGACGGCGTCCCTAGGGCGCGCGGAGGAGCGTCATTACGTTCATCGCGTAGCCAATTCGGCGCTTAGGAATACAGCCGGTGAGAGGATTGGAAGCGTGCTCTTCGTGCAGAAGGCTAGCGATACGGTGCTCGTGCGAGTCCGGGTCAATGGCTTATCACCCGGCTTTCACGGTTTTCACATTCATGCCATAGGTCAATGCGAGCCCCCCGACTTTACCTCGGCTGGCGAACATTTCAACCCGACAGCCGAGAATCACCCGAACCATGCAGGCGATTTGGCCGCATTATTCGTCAACGGTGATGGGACGGCAAGCACGATATTCAAGACTGATCGCTTCACCATTGACCAACTCTTCGATGCAGACGGGGCCGCGGTGATCGTTCATGCCTATCCCGACAATTACGCGCACATTCCGGAGCGATATACCTCCACCTTGAGCGGCGCGCCCGGTCCCGATGCCGCCACTCTGGCCGACGGCGATTCGGGGACACGGGTGGCCTGCGGGGTTCTATCCCCTCTTTTCTAGCGAGGACATCAATCCGGGGATCGTCTGTCCATCGCATTGCCCCAGAGCAGGCAAGCCCCAAGGAGGCTCGCTCGACGGGTCAGTAGCTCATGACGCCACTTCCATCGTAGCGGATGCGCCAGTCAGAGCCTGTTTGAAAAGTTCAGGTGGTCTTGGCGGGTCTCCTGATCATGAGCTGAATCATGGCGATTCGGATCCAGGTTTAGGAGGTTTCACACCACCGTTCGAAGTCTTTGCTCAAGCGGCATGAGCGATTTAACCACCCGAAAGTTCGCTCGACAATCCAGCGCCAAGGCAGGACTTTGAAGCCGCTTTGGCGAGGTCGCTTCACGACCGAAAGTACCCGCTGGAGATTCGTGGCGGCCCAGTCCACTAGCTTGCCTGCATACTCGCCATCGGCCCAGATCAGCTCCAGCGCGGGGAATTTTCCCAGCAACGCTTCCAGAACCGGCTTGGCGCCAGCCCGGTCCTGAATCCCCGCCGAATGCACCTGGATGATCAGCAGTAAGCCCAAGACATCGACTACCACATGGCGCTTACGCCCGCGAATCTTCTTGCCGCCATCATACCCTCGAATGCCCCTTTGTAGTCTTCACCGTCTGGCTGTCGAGGATGCCGGCACTCGGCCAGCGATTGCGCCCGGCCACTTCACGCCCCTCTCCATGCCGGGCCTCATGAATGCGTTCCCAGACCCCGGTGAGTCGCTAATCCCGAAAGTACCCGTAAACGGTCTGGTACAACGGATAGTCTTTCGGCAGCATCCGCCATTGGCCGCCGCGCCGTAGAAGGTAGAAGATCGCATTGACCACACCCCGGAGGTCCGTCGTCCGGGGCCTTCCTCCCAGTCTAGGTCTTGGAATAAGCGATTCCAAGACCTGCCATTCGGCGTCCGCCAGATCAGTCGGATAGCCCTTTGCTACTGGCCGCCCCCATCCAAAATGGTCGGCACGTTACCAGTCGGGCGACTTTTCAACCAGCCTCTTAGCCATAGTGCCCACGGAGGCCCTCCGACTTCAGAAGTACCGCCATAATCCCCCAACGATATTCCGCGCTGATATTTTCTCTGTTTCCCTGTCCAATAAACCGGCAGGACATCGTCGTACAATGGAACACGGCTTCTATGTAAGCTGCTTGTGCGCCTCGACCGTTCGGCCGATGAGTTGCCTTGGGCCCTCAACTTGCATATAGAATGTTATCCACGATGTAAGATGCTAGAAAAAGATCCGTCCACAATCAGGGGTGACGGCCCACAAGGTCTACATGGCGCCCAACAATAAGCGTCATGGATCAATAGCATACGATTACAGGGGATGTTCATCCTCTCGCTATCGGCAAACCGCTCGGCCCAGCAAACTCTTAAAAGCCTTGCCCCAAAACGGGCGCCACAGGCTTCATTGTTACCTCGTTTAATGGAGGCTATATGAAAGACATGGCAAAAAACGTCCTGCTATGGGTCGTCATCGCCGTTGTTTTAATGTCGATCTTCAACAATTTCGGCGCCCGCACCAAAAATGACCCCATGCTCTCTTATTCCAACTTCATCGCAGCGGTAAGCCAAGGCAATGTTAGACAAGTGAGCATGGACGGTTCCCTCATCACCGGCATGATGAAGGACGGCGACCATTTCACCACTTACAATCCGGGTGATCCCCACTTGATCGACGATCTCCTAAAGAACCACGTCGACATCAAGGTCACGCCTCCCGAACGGCCTTCCTTGTTGATGCAGGTCTTTCTGTCGGCGTTCCCGATGCTGCTGCTGATCGGCGTTTGGGTATATTTCATGCGGCGCATGCAGGGCGGGGCCGGCGGCGGAGCCATGGCGTTCGGCAAGAGCCGGGCGCGCCTCATCGAGGAGGACAAGGTCAAAGTCACCTTCGCCGACGTGGCGGGCTGCGACGAAGCCAAGGAAGACGTACAGGAGATGGTGGATTTCCTGAAGGATCCCAGCAAATTCCAGAAGCTGGGCGGACAAATTCCCCGTGGCGCCCTCATGGTAGGCCCCCCGGGCACGGGCAAGACCTTGTTGGCGCGCGCCATCGCGGGTGAGGCCAAGGTGCCTTTCTTCTCGATCTCCGGCTCCGATTTCGTGGAAATGTTCGTGGGCGTCGGCGCCTCCCGGGTCCGCGACATGTTCGAGGAAGCCAAGAAGCGCGCTCCGTGCATCATTTTCATAGACGAAATCGATGCGGTGGGACGGCAGCGTGGCGCCGGGCTCGGCGGCGGCCACGACGAGCGGGAGCAGACCCTCAACCAGTTGCTCGTCGAAATGGACGGCTTCAGCGGCAACGAAGGCATCATCATCATCGCCGCGACCAACCGCCCGGACGTGCTGGATAAGGCCCTCCTGCGTCCGGGCCGCTTCGACCGCCAAATCGTCGTCGGCCTGCCCGATATCCGTGGCCGTCAGCAGATATTGAAAGTCCACATGAAACGGGTGCCGCTCGCCGGCAATGTGGAAGTCGAGTATCTGGCGCGCGGCACCCCCGGCTTCTCCGGCGCGGATCTCGCCAACCTGGTCAACGAGGCCGCCCTGTTCGCCGCCCGCAAGGACAAGCGGCAGGTCGACATGGAGGACTTCGAAAAGGCCAAGGACAAGATTCTGATGGGCGTCGAACGCAAATCGGCGGTAATGAGCGACGAGGAAAAACGGCTCACCGCCTACCATGAGGCGGGGCACGCTATCGTCGGTCGGCTGGTGCCCGAGCATGACCCGGTCTACAAGGTCAGCATCATTCCGCGCGGCCGAGCCCTCGGGATTACGATGTTCCTGCCGGAAAAGGACCAGTACAGCGCCAGCAGGCAGAAACTGGAAAGCCAGATTTCCAGCCTGTTCGGAGGGCGCGTGGCCGAACAGTTCATTTTCGGCCCGGAGAAGGTCACCACCGGCGCTCAGAACGACATCGAGCGGGCCACCAACCTTGCCCGAAACATGGTAACCCGCTGGGGGCTCTCCGAACGGCTGGGGCCTTTGGCGTACAGCGAGGAGGAAGGCGAGGTGTTCTTGGGCCGTTCCGTGACCCAGCACAAATCGGTATCCGAGGAAACCGCTCACCTCATCGACGAGGAAATCCGCTCGGTGATCGACCGCAACTATGAGCGCACCGAGCGCCTTTTACGGGAAAACCTGGACAAGCTGCACCTGATGGCCGAAGCGCTGATGACTTACGAGACCATCGACCGCTTCCAGATCGACGACATCATGAACGGCCGGGTTCCGGGGCCGCCGGAAAGTTGGGATGACACGCCTCCCGGCGAAGGCACCGCGAGCGCGGACGGCGCTCCATCCCGGCCGCGCGAAATCGGCCCCATCGGGAAGACGGCGGAACTCCACTAGAGCATTTTGCCTGCGGGCGGGACTTACCCCAGCAATCGACAAAAGCCCTTCTGCCGGAGAAAAAACTCTCCGGCAGATTTTTGTGCGCTTTCACCCCTTCCTGAACGCCTTCGCCAGAGCATCCGCCATCGCCCCCTGAGGCTTCGGCGTTTCCGGACGCGGCTTTCGGCCCGTGGCGTCAGCCCCCTTCCCTACCGTCGGCACACCGACGGACCGTTGAGCCGAATTCCCGGAGGCTTTCGATACCGGAGCGGCTTCGCTTTTCATGGATAAGGCGATGCGTTTGCGGGGCACGTCCACCTCCAGAACCTTCACCTTGACCACGTCCCCGGCCTTGACCACTTCGCGTGGGTCCTTGACGAACTTGTCGGCCAAATGGGAGATGTGGACCAAGCCATCCTGATGTACGCCAATGTCCACGAAGGCGCCGAAATTGGTGACGTTGGTGACTACCCCTTCCAGGCGCAGGCCCGGCTGCAAGTCGGTGATTTCAGACACCCCTTCCTTGAACCGCGCGGTCTTGAACTCGGGGCGCGGATCGCGGCCGGGTTTTTCCAGTTCCTTGAGAATGTCGGTAACCGTGGGAAGGCCAAAACGCGCGCCGGTGTAGCGCGCCGCGTTGACGCTCCGGAGAAAGCCGCCGTTGCCGATCAGTTCGCGGATATCCTTGCCGGTGCCTTCGATGATGCGCTCCACCACCGGATAGGCTTCCGGATGCACCGCCGAGGCATCCAAGGGATTATCACCGTTCATGATGCGGAGGAATCCAGCCGCCTGCTCGAAGGTTTTATCGCCGAGGCGAGGCACTTTCTTCAGTTCTTCGCGGCGTCTGAACGGACCGTTTTGATTGCGGAACTCAACGATGTTCTGGCTGATGGTCGGAGACAGACCGGATACATAACGCAGTAGCGAGGCCGAGGCGGTATTCACGTCCACGCCCACGGCATTCACGCAATCCTCCACCACCGCGTCCAGGCTCCGGGCCAACCGGGTCTGACTCACGTCGTGCTGGTACTGCCCTACTCCAATGGCCTTGGGTTCGATCTTCACCAGCTCCGCCAAAGGATCCTGCAATCGGCGGGCGATGGAAACGGCCCCGCGCAGCGACACATCCAGATCCGGAAGCTCCTTGGCGGCCAGTTCCGAAGCCGAATACACCGAGGCCCCCGCCTCGGACACCACGATCTTGGTAAGACCCAGTTCCGGATGACGCTTGATGAGATCGGCGGCCAATTGGTCCGTTTCACGGGAAGCCGTGCCGTTGCCAATGGCGATGAGATCGACCCCGTGCTTGGCGCTGAGCCCGGCCAGGATGGCAATGGACTGATCCCACTGGTTGCGGGGTGCGTGCGGATAGAGGGTCGCCGTATCCAAGAGCTTGCCGGTCCGGTCCACCACCGCCGCCTTCACTCCCGTGCGGAGCCCCGGATCGAGGCCCAGGGTGGCGCGCGGCCCCGCCGGGGCGGCCAGCAGCAGGTCCTTGAGATTCTGGGCGAAGACGTGGATGGCCTCGGCCTCTGCGGCGTCCTTGAGACGCTGCTTTAGATCAAGGTCGATACGGGTGAAGATCTTGATCCTGAAGGCTAGACGAATGGTCTCCAGCAGCCAGCGATCGGCGGGCCGGCCACGGTCGGCAATGCCGGCGCTCCGGGCGATAAACCCCTCGCAGGCTTGCTGGACGGCTTCCTCGTCCTTGCCGGCCTTGAGGGTCAGATCGAGGATGTCCTCGTTGCGTCCACGGTACAGGGCCAAGGCGCGATGCGAGGGAATCTTGGCGATGGTTTCCTGGTAATCGAAATAATCCCGGAACTTAGCCCCGATAGCTTCCTTGCCCTCCACCACTTTCGAAACCAGAACCCCTTCGCTCCACACCTTCTCGCGAATTTCGCCCAGAAGCGCCGCGTCCTCGGCGAAACGCTTCATGAGAATGTGCCGTGCCCCGTCGAGGGCCGCCGCCGTGTTTTCCACACCATGCTCGGGATTGAGATATTTCACCGCTTCTTCTTCCGGTACCAGTCCCGGATTGGCGAGAAGATCGAGCGCCAGAGGCTCGAGGCCCGCTTCCCGGGCCATCTGCGCCTTGGTGCGGCGCTTCGATCTATAAGGCAGATACAGATCTTCGAGCAGGGTCTTGGTCTCGGCGACGAGGATAGCCTGTTCCAGCTCCGGCGTCAGCTTGCCCTGCTCGCGAATACTGTCCAACACGGTCCGGCGCCGGTCTTCCAGTTCCCGGAGGTAGTCCAATCTCACCTCCAGATTACGGAGCTGCGTATCGTCCAGCCCCCCGGTAACCTCCTTCCGATATCGGGCAATGAACGGCACGGTCGCGCCTTCATCCAGCAGACCCACTGCGGCCTGCACCTGTTGGGCCTTGACGCCGAGTTCCTCGGCGATACGGGCGATGATATCCATTAAAGCGGCCTCGAAATCGCAAAGAGGCGGATTTTAGCAATAATCTCCGATGATTTACGGCATTACCGCTCAAGGCTCTTGGCCCCGAGCGAAGCGAGTTATTTCCGGAATCGCCCTTTGGCTCTGAAGCCTTGGTAGTGTAGCCGGAGCAGCAACGGCCCGGTCACGGTGGTGAAAGCGATGACGATGACTAGAGTCGCATACACATCGTCATCGAAGATCCGGGCCGTACGTCCCGCTTCCGCGAAGATGAGTCCCACCTCGCCGCGCGGCAGCATTGCGAGCCCCACCGCCCGGCGGATTGACCAGGATTCTCGAATGAAAAGCGCGCTGACAAGTTTGCCTACGACCGCGATGGCAATGAGGGCCAGGGAAAACTCCCAAATGAAAGGCGATCTCCAGTCGATAGTCCGGAAATTCAAGGATAAACCCACCACCACGAAGAAGATGGGCACGAACAAGTAAACGATGGGCCGCATCTGCTGATCGATGCGCTCGGCAAAATGGGGCTGAATCGCTACCGCGAGACCGAACGGCAGGAAGAAGCCTCGCGACAAGGCAAGTCCCGCGGCGAACCCTCCGAGCAGTTCAGGCGCTCCCAATTGCCGGGCCAGCCAGGCAAAAAACAGGACCAATGAAACCACCGCCGTCGGCAGGAGTCCTGGCGCCTGGCTGATCCGGTCCAGGCGATTGATGATGTGGGAGATCAGATTTGCCGCGATCGGTGCGAGAACAAAAAACAGTACGATGAAGGTCAATAGGCGTCCGGCATCGGCCGGGCTGATGTTTCCACCGCTCGCAAACTGATCGAGAACCGCGAGCAGCACCACTCCCAGGACATCGTCGATCACCGCCGCGCCCAATACCAATTGGGCCTCATGGGAGTGATGATGGCCAAGGTCGGCCAAGACTCGGAGGGTGATGCCGATGCTGGTGGCGGTGAGCGCCCCGCCGATAAACAGCGACTCGAGTACCGGACGCCCGAACCCCTCGAGGCTTACCCAAAATCCGCCGACAAACGGCCACAATAGCCCGCTGATGGCGATGAGGAGTGCCTTGGGGCCGGCCCGCACCAACCGCCGCACATCCGTTTCGAGCCCCACCTCGAACAGTAGCAGGATAATGCCGATTTCCGACAGCATCACGATGACCCGGTCCGGTTCTATCCAGCCGAGTAGCGTCGGCCCTATCACGACTCCCGCCGCCAATTCCCCAATGACCGCGGGCACGCGAACCAAGACCGCCAATTCGGCGAACAGCCGCGCGGCCACCAGGATAGTCAGGAGATGCAGAAAGAAAGTGTGCGCGTCATAGTCCATGCCGGCCCCGGCCCTGTAAAAGTCGTTTCTCGTAATACGTGAGAACGGCTGAAGGCAAGCCGGTTCTAGGTGACGAATTTAATACAAAAACCGCTTCCCTTTCACGCCTAAATAGCCGGCTGGCAGGCAATCCAACGCCCTCAAAAAATCGAGAAAGTCCACTCTGTATCTCCAGCCGGACGTCCCCGGTCCGCTTTCGTCCTTTCCCTGAGAAAGGATCGGCTGCGGTTAGGTTCGATCAAGGCGGCCAAGTCATCGAAGCTCCGGAAGCTTCTTGGGCCGGCCTTGAGCGGGCAAACGCCCGGGCGGGAATCTTGTCAGCCGATTCGTGGCCGAAGTTCCCTCAAACGCAAAAAAATTTTCTTCCCCGCCCTTGAAAAAAATTTTGCCGTCTCCATTTTGCTGGCAGTCCCACGGGACGAGTGCTAACGATGGTTAGCGCGCCAAATTTCAAGTGGCGGGCCGGAGCTGGCCTGCCGAGTTATCAACCTTTTAAACAGAGTTCCCGGTTTGATCGGGAGAAAGGAGTGAAGCCTCATGAAAATCCGTCCCTTGCACGATCGTGTCGTGGTTAAGCGCTGGGAAGAGGAAAAGCTTTCGCCAGGCGGTATCGTGATTCCGGACACCGCGAAGGAAAAGCCCATTCAGGGCGAGGTGATCGCCGTCGGCAACGGCAAGGCGCTGGACAATGGCCAGGTGCGCGCGCTGGATGTGAAGGCCGGCGACAAGATTCTGTTCGGTAAGTATGCCGGCACCGAGGTCAAGATCGACGGCGACGAATACCTCATCCTGCGCGAAGACGACATCATGGGCGTGTTCGAAGCCTGATTCGACGCATTTCTAAATATCCCTATTGAATAGACGAGGAATTGATCGATGGCAGCAAAAGAAGTTCGCTTTTCCGATGACGCCCGCCAACGCATGCTGGCCGGCGTGAATGTTTTGGCCGACGCCGTGAAACAAACCCTGGGCCCCAAGGGCCGCAACGTGGTGCTGGAGAAGAGCTTCGGCGCTCCGACCGTGACCAAGGACGGGGTATCGGTCGCCAAGGAAATCGAACTGAAAGACAAGTTCGAGAATATCGGCGCGCAGTTGGTGAAGGAAGTCGCTTCCAAGACCTCGGACGTGGCCGGCGACGGCACCACCACCGCCACCGTGCTGGCCCAGGCGATCGTCCGCGAGGGCCTGAAATCGGTCGCGGCCGGCGCCAACCCGATGGACATCAAGCGCGGCATCGATCAGGCGGTCGGCGTGGTGGTCGAGGAACTGAAAGCCCTGTCCAAGCCCTGCGCCGACAGCAAGGCCATTGCCCAGGTCGGCACCATTTCCGCCAACTCCGATGAGAGCATCGGCCAAATCATCGCTGACGCCATGGACAAGGTGGGCAAGGAAGGCGTCATCACCGTGGAGGAAGGCTCGGGACTCCAGAACGAGTTGGACGTGGTCGAAGGTATGCAATTCGATCGCGGCTATCTCTCGCCCTACTTCATCAACCAGCAGGAAACCATGAGCGTCGAGCTCGACAATCCCTACATCCTGCTGCACGACAAGAAGATCTCCAACATCCGCGAGCTTCTGCCGGTGCTGGAGAAAGTCGCCAAATCCGGCCGCTCCCTGTTGCTGGTGGCCGAAGACGTGGAAGGCGAGGCGCTGGCGACCCTGGTGGTCAACACGATGCGGGGCATCATCAAGGTCTGCGCGGTGAAGGCGCCGGGCTTCGGCGACCGCCGCAAGGCCATGCTGGAAGACATCGCCGTGCTCACCGGCGGTCGGGTGATTTCCGAGGAAGTGGGGCTTTCCCTGGAGAAGCTTGATCTGGCCGATCTCGGCAGCGCCAAGAAGGTCCAGGTCAGCAAGGAAAACACCACCATCGTGGATGGCGCCGGCAGCGCCGATGCCATCAAAGGCCGCGTCGAGCAGATCCGGAGGCAAATCGAGGACACCACCTCCGACTACGACCGCGAGAAATTGCAGGAACGGGTTGCCAAACTCGCGGGAGGCGTGGCGGTCATTAAGGTGGGCGCCGCGACCGAGGTGGAGATGAAGGAAAAGAAAGCCCGCGTGGAGGACGCCCTGCATGCGACCCGCGCGGCAGTCGAGGAAGGCATCGTGCCGGGCGGCGGCGTCGCGTTCATCCGCGCCCAAAAGGCCCTCAAGAACTTGCAGGGCAAAAACTCCGACCAGACGGTGGGCATCGGTATCCTCCGCCGCGCCATCGAGGAGCCCTTGCGGCAGATCGTCGCCAATGCCGGCGAGGAGCCGTCCGTCATTCTGGCGAAGGTGCAGGAAGGCGAAGGCAGCTTCGGCTACAACGCCGCGACCGGCGAATATGGCGACATGATCGCTTTGGGTATTCTCGATCCCACCAAAGTCAGCCGTTCCGCCCTGCAGAACGCCGCATCCGTGGCCGGCCTAATGCTCACGACGGAAGCCATGGTGGCCGAACTTCCCAAGAAGGAAAAGGCTCCTGGGGTCCCGGCTGGTGGCATGGACGATATGATGTAATCGGCTTCTCGGCGGATTGCAAGGAAGAAAGCCTCGCCGGCAACGGCGGGGCTTTTTGCTTGAAGAATGGCTCTCGTTAGCCGCAGGCTGATAAATTTGGCTTCAAGGATTACACTGCCGTCTCATTCGATAAAAGCCACACACGACCTTGGGGCTCAGAAAAAACAGCAGGGCCACAGCGAAGAAAACCCGGACATGCGGCGGGCTATTGAGAAGATGAGAGGCAATAAAAAGGGTATAAAGCAACGCCATGGAGCCGGAATTTTCAAGAGCGAACTCGGCATCTTTCAAAAGTCTCAGTCGGGAGGAGGGTTTGGGCATAGAAAAATTTTCTCGCGAAGTTGGATAACGAATTAATTGGGCCCGTAAGGCAACTTGGATCTTTGGCAGCGAACTCGGCTAAAAGCCTTGCTTCTAAGGCTTTATAAGGAGTTCTACCCCAGGGAAGCCTGTTGAGGTTATAAAACAATGGATTAGGCTTTCAGTCTAGCGATTTACTTTAGATAGGCAGGAAATTTGTTAAATCTCTTAGTTTGACAATTCGATGAAAACAGCCGCCGACAATTTCTAAGCGAATCATCGACTCAAGCCCTGAATGGTCCGAATGCATAAATTCCGGCCTTTTCTCTAAGAAATCGTTCTCGGTTTTTTGAGACCGACTTCTTCCTGAAACGTTTTTCCTTTGGTAGCACCTTCTTCAATTAACTGAAATTTATGAGTCTCCAAGCCTTCGATCCGGAACAGCTCAAATTCGAACTGGCCGGCAAAAATCCCCGAATTATCCTTAAAACGGCGCTGTCCCTTTTCGACAACATCGCCATCTCCTTCAGCGGCGCGGAAGATGTAGTACTGGTTGACATGGCCGCCAAGATCAGGCCAGGGATACAGGTCTTTACGTTGGACACCGGCCGGCTGCACCCGGAAACCTACCGCTTGATCGACACCGTGCGGGAGCGTTATCCCGTTCGACTGGAAGTGTTGTTTCCCGACGCCGCCAGCGTACAGCGGCTTGTTAACGAGAAGGGGCTGTTCAGCTTCTACCAGGACGGCCATCACGAATGCTGTGGAATTCGCAAGGTGGAGCCGCTGCGCCGGAAGCTCGCCACCGTGGACGCCTGGATTACCGGCCAGCGCCGCGATCAGAACCAGACCCGCGCGGAGCTGGCCGAGATCGAAATCGATTCCACTTTTTCCACCCCGGAGCATCGCCTGTTCAAAGTCAACCCGCTCGCCAATTGGTCGTCAGCGCAGGTTTGGGATTATATCGAGGCTTATGATGTGCCTTACAACGAGCTGCACCGCAAAGGCTTCGTCAGCATCGGCTGCGAGCCTTGCTCCCGGGCGATCTTGCCTCATCAGCACGAGCGGGAGGGGCGCTGGTGGTGGGAGGACGCCGCCAAAAAGGAATGCGGCCTTCATGCGGGTAACCTGACGAGCGCCGACAGGGTCTAGCCTCGCCTGTGGAATCAATGGACGGGCAAGGCGATGTTTTTGAACAAGGTGTCGAGGTCCCGCTTCTCTCTCAGCTCCATGGCCTGATCGACCAATTCCCGAGTCAGGTGGGGAGCGAAAATTCGAATGAATTCATAGATGAAGCTGCGGATGAACATATCCCGCCGGAGGCATATCTTGGTGGTGCTGGGGCCGAATAGATGGCTGGCGTCCAGTGGCGCCAGATCGGCGTCGACCACCGGGTCGTAAGCCATCTTGGCAACGATGCCCACTCCAAGGCCCAATCGCACATAGGTCTTGATGACGTCCGCATCCACGGCAGTCAGGGCGAGCCGAGGGTGCAGGCCGGCTTTGTCGAAAGCCTCGTCGAGCTGGGAGCGCCCCGTAAAGCCGAAGGTGTAGGTCACCAGAGGGTATTTCGCCACTTCGTTCAGCGTGAACGATTCCGTCTGGGTCAAGGGATGGCCGGTGGGCACCAGGACGCAGCGGTTCCATTGATAGCAGGGCAGCATCACCAAGTTCTCGAACAGTTCCATGGCTTCCGTGGCGATGCACATGTCCACCACCCCACGGGAGGCCTGCTCGGAAATCTGCATGGGCGTGCCCTGATTGATGTTGAGCTTGATGCCGGGATAGCGATGCATGAACTCCTTGATGACGGATGGCAGGGCGTAGCGGGCCTGGGTATGGGTAGTGGCGATGGACAGCGAGCCGACCTTGTTGTCCCGATGTTCCTGGGCGATGTGCTTGATGTCCTGCACCTTGCCCAGAATTTCCCCGGCAATCGCCACGATCTGCTGTCCGGCCGCGGTGAGTTCCGTGAGATGCTTGCCGTTGCGGGCGAAGATGGGCATGCCTAGTTCGTCCTCTAGCAAGCGAATCTGCTTGCTGATGCCCGGCTGAGAGGTATAAAGGCTGTCCGCGGTGGCGGAAACGTTCAGTTCGTGCTGTGCGACTTCCCAAATGTAACGTAGTTGCTGGAGTTTCATGAAGGCTCGGGGTTCCGGCTTATTCCAAATGAATAGGAAATTATTACTGATTATACCATTAAGATATGAAGGAGGTCCGCTCATGCCGCTTGCGTACGGCAGCACTCCGGTGAGGCGGCATTATATTATTTGGACCAATCATTGAGGGCCGAACGATGACTATGGAAACTAGCGTCAGAGAGCGTTATTCCGACGGAGCGCGACAAGTGGAAAGGGCGTTGTGTTGTCCGGTGGAATACGATCAAGACTTGTTGGCGCCGCTGCCTGCGGAGATCATTGCCAAGGATTACGGTTGCGGCGATCCGTCGCGTTACGTGCGGAAAGGCGACGTGGTGCTGGACTTAGGTTCGGGCGGCGGAAAAATCTGCTACATGGCCGCCCAACGGGTGGGAGAACAGGGTCGGGTGATCGGCGTGGACATCAATGACGACATGCTGGCCCTGGCCCGTAAATACCAGCGGGAAATGGCGGAAAAGCTCGGCGGTGACCGGGGTCGCTTCGTCAAAGGCTACATTCAGGACCTGGCCCTAGACTTAGCGGCGATGGAAGAGT
>CADDYU010000086.1 GCA_902810705.1 Methylococcaceae bacterium | reverse complement strand
GTTTAGAAGCCTTTCCAAGCTATTTCATAACTCGCCGTTGGCTGGAGGCCAACGGAAACAGTCGATCATGTGGTCGTTGACCATGCCGACCGCCTGCATGAAGGCGTAGCAGATGACCGAACCGACGAAGCGGAATCCCCGTTTCTTGAGGTCCTTGCTCATTGCGTCCGACTCTGAGGTGCAGACGGGCACATCCGCCATCCGGCGCCAGGCATTCCGCTTCGGCTGCCCTCCGACGAAGCGCCAGACATAAGCATCGAAGCTGCCGAACTGCTCTTGCATCACGAGAAAGGCTCGAGCATTTTCCACGGCCGCCTCGATCTTGAGTCGGTTGCGGATAATGCCGGGATCAGCCAGCAACGCGGCCCGCTTGCACTTGTCATAACGGGCGATGCGCTCGGCGTCGAAGCCATCGAAAGCGGCTCTGTACGCTTCTCGTTTCCGCAAAATGGTCACCCAGGACAATCCTGCCTGAGCGCCTTCGAGAATCAGGAACTCGAATAGGCGGTCATCGTCGTGCTGCGGGGTACCCCATTCGAGGTCGTGGTAAATTCGCTCCAGTTCCGAGCGTTCGGCCCACGGGCAGCGGTTCACGCGAGCGGGCGCCGCCGTCGACGGCAATACAGGCGGAGAACTCGCGTCATTTCCCATGGTCTCGCGCCGCTCCGGCATTCGGATTTGGATTCAAGGCCTCTCAAGCTTCCCAATCTCTCCACACTGGGATCAGTCCGGCTGGCAACGGCGGCAGCCGGCCGAGCTTTGGCCACCCATGGTCTGGACCGTGGAAATCCGACCCGCAGGAAGCCCGCAGGTCGAAGCGCCGGGCGTATTCGGCGCTGGAGTGGATCTCCCCGGGTGCGGCGGTGCCGGAGACGACCTCTAGCCCCGCTCCGCCCGCCTCCCGGAATTCCCCCATGAGCCGCCGTAGCGCGCTGGCGGTAAGCTTGTAGCGCTGCGGATGAGCAATCACGGCCGTGCCGCCTGCCGCGCGAATCCAGGCGACGGCCTCTTCCATGTCCGCCCATCGGGTGGCGACGTAACCCGGCTTGCCGCGGGCCAGATAGCGCTCGAAGGCGTCACGGACGCTCGCCGCAAGCCCAAGACCGTACAAGTGCTTGGCAAAATGAGTGCGGGTGATCATGCCGCCACCAGCCATGGCCTCGGCGGCCTCGAACACGCCGGGAATGCCGTCCCTTTCCAAGCGCCGGCCCATTTCCCTAGCCCGCTCTGCGCGGAGCACTTGGAGCCGGGCCAAACCTTCCCGCAAGATTTCGCACTCCGGATCCACGTTCAACCCCAAGACATGCAAAGTCTTGTCCTGCCACGTGGAAGAAATTTCGACGCCTGGCACCAATCGAATGCCATGAGGTATGGCGGCCAATTGCGCTTCCGCCAATCCGAAAACGGAATCATGATCCGTCAGGGCCAGTACTTCGATCCCGGCCGCGGCGGCGCGAGCGACCAGTTCCGAGGGCGCATAGACTCCGTCGGAGGCGGTCGAGTGGGTATGAAGATCATAAGTAAGCATGAGCGTGGGACCGGAAATTTGAGCTTGACGGGGCGAAGGTGTCGCACACCGTTGGATTTTTTAGATAAAGCCGCCAGCCCTAAAACACCCGGCCGCTCTCTCACGCGATTTCCGAGGACTAGGACCTTCAAGCGCTATCCGCTTGACAGCGAAGCCTCCATTCTGGAGTGACTCGCATGCCGCTCGCCATACAGCCGCGCATACAACCCCTTGCGCGCAATCAGGGCATCGTGGCTGCCCTGTTCGGCAATGCGCCCGTCCTCGAACACATAGAGACGATTCGCGTGCTTGATGGCGCTGAGACGATGGGCCACGATGAGCGTGGTGCGATGCTTCAGGAACTGATCCAGGGCGCGGTAAAGCCGGGCTTCGGTGACGTTGTCCACCGCCGAGGTCGCCTCATCCAGGATGACCAGCTTGGGATTGGCGAGAATCATACGGGCGATGGCGAGCCGCTGGCGCAGCCCTCCTGATAGCCGCATTCCAAGCCGCCCGACCACCGTATCGAGTCCTGCCGGGGCTGCCGCTATCGTCTCCTTGAGCTGCGCGATGTCGAGCGCCTGCCACAGGGTGGCATCGTCGGCCGGACGGCCGAGAGTCAGATTGGCGCGGATCGTGTCGTTGAACAGCACCGGGTGCTGAAGCACTGTGGCGACATGCTCCCGCACCACATCCATGCCGATCTGGTCCATGGGCACGCCATCGAAATAAATCATGCCCGCGGTCGGCGGATAAAGGCCGATCAGCACCTGCACCAGCGTAGATTTGCCGCCGCCGCTGGCGCCGATCAAGGCAACCTTCTCGCCCGGCCGAATATCCATGGTCACCCCATGCAAAACCTCGCCGCCGTTGGGATAACTGAAATATAGGTCTTCGATGAGCACTCCGGCCATCGTCTTTCCCTTGAACGGATTGAACCGATGTGGATAAGCGGGCTCTTGCTTCCGGGCCTCGAACTGATTGATCCGCTCCAGCGCGGCTTTCGCCCCGAAATAGGCATATTGCATCCCTAAGAGTTCCTGCACCGGCGCCATCATGAACCACAGATAGCCCGATACCGCCATCATCTCGCCGACGCTGAGGTCGGAATAGACCACCATGAAGAGGGCTAGTCCTCGGAATAGATCGAAGCCGGTCAAGAACACCAGGAAGCTTACTCGGCTCGCCGCATCGCTCTTCCAGGCATACGCGGCCGAGTTGCGGCGGACCGTGCGGGCCGCGTCCACCAAGCGCCCAAGGTAATGCTTTTCCCTGTTGCTGGCGCGGATTTGTTGAATGGCGTCCAACGTTTCGGTCAGGGCCGATTGAAACGCCCCTATGGCGGAATTTTCGTCCCGTTTCAGGCGCTTGACCCGCTTGCCCAATCTCTGGGTGAAAAGAATCACGACCGGATTCAGCAAAATGATGTACAGCGCCAGTTGCCAATGCATCCACAAGAGCACCGCGGCGGTGCCGGTCAGGGTCAGCATGGCCACCAAGCAACGGGAGATGGTGCTGCCAACGAAGGCATCGAGGGTGTCGAGATCCGTGACCAGATGGGTCACCACCGCCCCGCTTCCCAAGCTCTCGTATTCAGCCATCGAAATGCGTTCCAAGCGGCCGATCAGCCGGCGGCGGATACGGAAGATGATGTCCTTGGAAATTAAGCTGAACTGCCGGGTCTGGGCAACATTGAACAGCGCCGCGATAAAGCGCAGCAGCAGCGTGAGTCCAAGCACGGCCAGAATATACAGAGTCGGCCCGTGCCATTCGGGCGGAAACAGGCCATTCAATACGCCCACGGCCAGCCCGGGCTTGTTCAGCAGCACCTCGTCGACCAGAAGCGGCATCAACAGCGGAACCGGAACGGCGGCGATCGCCGCCAGAATGGCGATAATGTGAGCCGATACCAGCTCGCTCTTATGCTCTAAGGCGATGGATCGCACATACCGCCAATCGAGGCGGGTCCCGAAGTCGCGACGGCCCGGTTTAGCGCTCATGAGGAGAAAGATTCGCTCTCGTTTTCGGTCCTGAGCGCCGGGTAAATCAAGGAAACGGATTCGGCCCGTAGGCCGGGACCCGAGGGTGAGAACTGTGCATACCGCGCCACGGTCTTGGCGGGCAGCTTACCGACGATGCGCTCCAAATCGGCAAGACGGATGCCTTGCCGGACCAGATAGAGAATATACGTATGACGCACGGCGTCGGCATCGACCGAGCCGGGTTCGGCGATGCCCGCATCCGCTACGGCGCAGGCGATCAGCCCGGCCACTTCATCGAGATCCAGCTCGGTCTCGGAAGATCTTGCGAGCGAGGAGGCATTGTTTTGCATTAGCCAGGCCTTGAGGCGCGGCGCCAGAGGCAAATCGCGCGGACACTCGCCGTCGACAATGAGCCGATTCCCGTCCAGGTCGAGGTTGTCCGCACCGAATCGGGAGGCTTCCTCCAGCGTCAAACCAGACAGCAAGAGCGCCAAGAGCCGGCGGGTTCCAGGAACCGCCGCCTTCAACAGCAGATGAATTTCGGCCTCGGTCAACTCGCGCGGGCCACTGTGCGTCAGAGTCGGACGTTCGTCTTCCGCCAACGCCGGAATAGTCTTTTCGCGCCGAGACAGGAGCCTCGAGGCGAGCTTTTCGGGCACGGAAAAAATCTGAATATCGGGCAGACTCATGGCGGGCAGGGGGCGCTCCCGACGCGTCAAGTAATCGTAGAGCCAGGTGATGAGCAGCGCGGCGCCAAGGCTTCCCGCTAGCGCGATACCGCTGTCCCGCCAATAGTTCGGCCAAACCGGCGACGTGGGCTCGTAAGCGCGCTCGACGACTTGCAACTGAGGAAATCGTTCCGTGGGCTTGGCTTGAATCTGCACCAGCCGAGACTGAGTTGCCCTATAGAGCGCTTCCAGCTGCTCCAAGTCGGCCACCAGGGCCTGGTGCTCCGCAAAGCGAGCGGTAAACTCGGCCGCCTCGCGCTTGTGAAGCTCGATCTGCCGGCGAATGTCCTGAACCGACTGCCGGGCAGAAGCATAGGCTTGCTCGGTCTCGCTTAGGGCAGTACGTTTACTATCCTCCAGCTTTTTTCGAATCGCCACCTCGGTCTGCGCCAGCTGTTCGGGAAGGAGCTTGAGCTGTGGTTCCAGCGCGATGTACTGAGGGGTGTAGCGGCGCCGCAGATCTTTGACCATCTCGCGCAGCTCCTGAGCGCGCTCCTCCAAAGCCCTTAAACCTTGCGGCTTATCGACCGGCGCCACCGGCTCGCCCTTGGCGATGGCTTCCCTGAGCGCGTCGAGCTTGGCCTTGGTCAGCACCTCTTTATCGCTGGCCTGATTCAGGGCCGCGGTCAACCCGTTGAGCCGCGCCATGGCTTGATTGTCGGTATCCCGCTTGCTCAGGATGTCGTGCGCTCGGCGGAAATCATCCAATTCACGGCGCTTTGCCTCGATCTTCCGGCCCAGCTGCTCGAATTCCTCTTCGAGGGCGGCAGACGTGCTGGCTTTGTTCTCACGCACAAAACGCTCTCGAAATTCCTGATACGCATCGATCCAGGCATTCGCCACCAAGGCAAGTTCCCCCGGATTTGGGCCACGCGCGCGCAACTCCACCAGATTGGTTTCCGGCACCGGCTCGACGGATAGCATGTCACGGAGCACGCTGGCCGTGAGATGGCCGGGAACCCGGGAATCCATCTCGTTTAACCGGCGCTGAATCTCTTGTAAAACCGGCATCCCGAGCAAAATCTGTCTTTGCATCGCAACATGTTGAACGTTCGCTTCGCTCTTCGATTGGTCTATCTCAGGCGGAGCTACGGTAAGCACCGAGGCGGCGGTCTGATAGAGAGGCTCGCGTAACCATACATAGGCGAGGCTCCCCGCCAGGCTCGCCAGGAAAACCAGCACGAACAACAAAGGACGATACGCGATGCCGGAGGCACCATGGGTTTCCGAGCCAGGGGGAAGTTTCGGTATCTCGGAGGAATTCGGCAACACGAAGGGGGATGGCCGGCTTGGCATGGGGTTATCCCTCGCTAATTTCCATTTCAATGTTCCTTTATAACAAGGCTAGCCGGCTCTGAAAACCGCCACAAAGGTTTTTGTCTCACGACAAGACTTAGTTTCTCTCACTATATTGCCGACACAGGATACGACCTTAAGGAAGCACACATGTTTTCATCGGATCAACAATAATTCAGATGGACACTCCGGAAATGAAACTGCTGATTTTTTAGAGTGTTTTCATGGCTAGTGAAAGGAAGCTGAAAGAATGAAGCGCGGTCTGATCCGAATTTTTGGAGGGAGGGCCGGTGATGAATCAACGATACTCGATGGATGTACGGGAGCGGGTAATGACCGCCTGTGACAACGGCCAGACCGCGGCGGAGCGCGATCGGGAGGACGGGCGTGCCCAGCGCAAAGCGCGGCAGCAGGCGATCTCCGCCGCTTCGAATTCCTACTCCGCTGCGAGCAAAATCCTCTGGGCGCGGGTGCGGAGCCGCGCGTCTTTCGTCTTTCGATACCGGGTATCCAATTCAGTCCGCTGAGCTTCGCTCAAGGGAGGATCACGATGGCTTTCAGGCCATCAGTTTACCTCCCCTCCCGCCGGGCTTTCCTAAAAGTACTTAGTTCTTCGCCGGCTCGATCTGGGCAGGCCAGCGGGGGTGCTTAAGCCTCTTAGTCTTGAGGAGCACACACCCTGATGGGTAAACGCCGCTAGCGACCGGCGGCCAGTAGCTCCTTGCAGCCGCTCGTTTCTGCCCGGCCCAGCCCGCTACTCCTTGCTTCCGCCGCGCGCAAAGGGACTACCGCCGAAGTGGCTAGGGGGACGCGGGCGCAGGGGGCTCAGGGACCGTGGTCACGCCTGAAGCGGTTTACAATGCCACGCGCAGGTCCCCGGTGAACAGGTGGATCAGCGCCGTGCGGCGGGACGCGGCGCTCTTCAGCGCGGCGCATGCACAGGATTTCGGAATGGCCTCGGGACACAGCAGATACGCGGTTCCGATCTGGACGCCGCCGAGGGCTGGCGCGGCGGCAAGCCTCTCGCATCGCCACGGCGCCGGGCGGCGAGCCGGGTCCGCCCACCTCTGACATGGGTCACGGCGAGCACGCTGCCCGGCGTTCCCGCCATGGGCGCCTGAGTGATCGGCAGATCCACACCGAGGACTTGTTGCAAGATCATGGCTCCCCCAGTCGGGAATCCCGGGGATTGAATCACCGTTTTAGGCCCGCGTAATACCGGGCCAGTTGCCTAATATCCTCGTCTCCCAGCTCCCGGGCGATCGTGCGCATGCGGCCATAGATATCGTTGTGCCTCGCACCGCTCTTGTAGTCCAGCAGGGTCTGCTCGGTATAGGCCGGGTTCTGGCCCGCGAGGGCCGGCACGTCAATGGTTTGTCCCCGGCCGTCGGATTCGTGGCAGGCGTTGCAGGACGGCAGAATCCGCCTGCCGTCGCCGCGCTCCACCAGCCGTTCCGCGGTTTCCGAGACCGTTTCGGCCTTCGCTCCGGCCTGAGCCGGCTGCGCGCTGTACCAAGCGGCGACATCGGCCATGTCCTTGTCGGAGAGCGAGGCGGTGATCGGAGCCATGATCTCGCTCGCGCGGGTGCCGTCCTTATAATCGCGCAGCTGCTTGTAGAGATAAGTGGCAAGCTGTCCTTGGAGATCGGGAAACGTAGTTCCGGCCGGCTGTGGGCCGGACGCGTGGCAGGCCGCGCAGGTTTCGGCGATCTGCCTGCCCTTCTCCCTATCGCCATTCTTCACGAGCGCCAGAGTCTCGAGCGTCCAGGCCACCTTGGACGAAGGCTCCGCCACGACCGGCCCGCCGAATGCCACGAGCAAAAGACCACACAGGCAAGCTTTCTTCATCCTCAATACCCCCAGCCGATCGAACCGAAGGTCTTGGTAAAGAAGAACTGGGCGATGGGGTAGCCGAAGTTCACCAGCATCAGCGCCAGAATGATCCTGTTCCACAGCTTGAAGTCGTTGAGCAGAACCGGCACCGGCGTCTCCGGCTCCTCGTAACCGGCGTAGCGGATTTCCGCGTTGGCTTCCGGCGCGCCCGCGGTTTGGGACTTCCAGAGAATGTACAGAAACAGGAGCGCCGAGCCCAGGAGGATCGCCCCGCCGACGATCATGGCCAGTTCATAGGGAGTCCAGGCCAAGGTCAGGACGCTGTTGTAAACCACGCTCGAAATTCGCCGCGGTTGACCGAGAAGGCCCAGGATGTGCCAGGGCGTGGTCAGAATGGTCATGCCGATGAACCAGGTCCAGAGCTGAATGACAGGCAGCGTCCTTGAAACCAAGGTCCTGCCGGTCAAGCTGGGCCAGACGTAGTAGGCGATGGCCATGTAGAGGATGACCGTGGTGCCGGCGAAGATCAGATGAAAATGGCCGGGCACCCAGGCCGTATTGTGGATCATGGCGTTCATGGCGTAGCTAGCGTTCACGATGCCGCCGAAGCCGCCGGCGATAAGCATTCCGAAGGCCAAAATCGCCGCCAGAACCATGGGATCTCGCCAAGGCAGGGTGCCGATCCAGCCAAAGAGGCCTGTCCCCCCAGCCTGGCGTCCGGCCTTTTCCAACGAGGCCGAGATGGTGAAGCCGGTGATGAGGGTGGGCAGGGCCACCAGGAACGTGCCGACTCCATGGGCCAGCTTGAAACCCTTGCCCTGCTGGGGATCCATATAGAGATGATGGAAACCGATCGGCAGGCTCAGAATCAGCAGCATGATGAAGGCCACGCGGCCGAGTTCGTGGCTGAACAGCTTTCCGCCCGCGGCCTGCGGCACGAAGCTGTAGAGCGCGATATAGGCGGGGATCAGCCAAAAATAGACGATGGGGTGCAAGGTCCAGGCGAACAGGGTGCGCGCCAGGCCCACGTCCACCGTGTCCATCAGCCCAAGCGACCAGGGAATGAGCTGAAACACCACCTCCAAGGCCACCCCCGCGCTGGTCCAGAGCCACAGAATGGCGTTGGCGGTGTTGGCGAACATAGGCAATGGCACCGTCTCGCCCGGATGGCCTTTTTTCCACTGGCCGTACATCACGAGCATGATGACACACCAGAACCAGGAACCGATGACCAAGAGCGCGGCGCCGATGTAGAGCAAGGCGCTGGCCTGGAGCGGCGGGTAGAAGGTGTAGAGCACCGATCCCCGTCCCGTCAGCAGCGGAATTGCCGCGAGAGCGGTGCCGAAGGCGGACACCCCGAATCCGACCCAGGCCAGCTTCGGATTCCACAGGGGCGTCTTCAGGCTGGATACGGCGACCAGATAACCGAAACCCATGACGAAGAAAGTGGTAAGGACATAGGCCATCAAGACGCCATGGGTGCTGACCGAGGCGAAGTAGACCTTGGGCGACTGGAGGGCCGGAATCAGGCCGCTGCGCTCCACGACCTGGTACAGTCCCAACACGGAGGCCACTCCGAAGGCGCCGAACGCGACCCAGAAATGACTGAGGACGAGCTTTTTAAATCCACTGTCGGTCATCGTCTTATCTCCCGGTTTGCGGCGCGGCGGCTTTCCAGCTTTCCCTGGACACCACGATCACCTTGCTCCACATGTGGTCGTGGCCCATTCCGCAATACTCGTTGCAGAGCATGGGATACTCGCCGGGCTTGGGAAAGGTTGTGGTCACCGTCGAGACATAGCCCGGCACGACCATGGTATCCAAGTTGGTCATGGGGACGTGCATCCCATGCAGCACATCGGCGCTGGCGATGCGGAAGGTGATGGGCAATCCCTCCGGGACGCGGATTTCCCGAGGGTAGAAGCCGTAACGGGCCGCCACCAGGGTAGCCCTTAGATGGCCGTCCGCATCGGTCCTGACCCCGAGCTTGTCCTCGGCAAATTCCCCACCGAGATGTAGCGTGGCGGAATCGATGGTTTCGATGGCGCCGGGCGGATGCACCTGATGCACAAGAGCGGTATAGAAAATGGCCCCGAGGAACAAAGCGATCACGCCCAATACGACATAGATCCATCTTTTTTCAAGAGGATGGACAGGAATAAGGTTGGACATGGCTCACCTCAGTGGACGGTGCCGCGCGGCAGGAACACCCCGAAGTACAGGAACAGCCAGGCGGCGACCATGGCCGCGGCGATCAAACATAACAGCGCCCACGTGCCCACGGGCGAGAACTCTTGCGAATCGGATCTTTCTTTTTCGTGAGGCAAAGCCATAGGCGCTCCCGTAACAAAGTTTAAGATCAAGGCCCGAAGGCTCCGAGACCGGGTGGCTAGATCAGCGGCGAAGCGTTACTGACGTCATTAAAGATAGCACCCATCCAGTCAATGACGGTTTTTCATCACGCCGAGCCTCAGTCCATTTTTCTGATCCTCCTGTGAGGACCTCATCGCGCTCGCCTGCAGGGTTCGGCGCAAGCCTCCCGCACCCAAGGACGAACGCGCCTGGGCCGAGCAAGTCCCTGACAAGGTCGGCTAGGCGGCAGGGAATCGCCTTAGTTTCTGAACAGCTGGCCCGTCCCGGTCCTGATTCGGGAAGGGCGCCGCCTGGCCGGCCGGGCTAGCGAATAAGCCCTTCCACCTGCATCGCCTCGCGCACGGCGGGGCGTTCGGCGATTTTGCCCAGATATGGAGCAAAAGCCGGCCACCTCCCGAGTTCCACCTGGTGTATCTTGGTCCAGCCAAGAATGGTGAACAGATAGGCGTCGGCGATGCTGTAGCGCGATCCCATCAGCCAAGGCTGTTGCTCCAGCGTTTTGGCGAGATAGTCGAACCGGCGCGAGAGCAGGGCCACGGCATTTTGCCGGGTGATTTCCGGCGTGCTCGGATTCCACAGGGGACCGAATCCCTTGTGGACTTCGGTCGCGATGAAGGCGAGCCATTCCATGAGCCGGTAGCGCTCGAGGGTGCCGAAGGCTGAGGCTAAACCGGCTTCCGGCTTCAGATCCGCGAGGTACTGGAGAATCACCTGATCTTCGGTGAGCACCTGGCCATCATCCAGCTGAAGGGCGGGCACGTAACCCTTGGGATTGATGGCCAGTAAATCATCCCCGGACGCGGTTTTCTTGGTGGAAAGATCCACCGCGACAGGCTCGAATTTGAAACCCGCTTCGCGCAGGACGATGTGCGCCGCGAGCGAGCAGGCTCCGGGAGTGTAATAAAGTTTCATGGCGGGCTCCTAAAGGAGGGAATTCTGTGGCCTTAGAGTGTATTCGGGGAGCAGGCGTTTGCAAGCCCTCGCCTTCGGGCCGCTCTCGCCGTTTGACCGCCCGCGTCGCAGGCTTCAAGGCAACGGCCGCCCGAGCGCACGGCAACGGCTCGGCAAGGGCTCCGGCCGGGAAGTCCGCCACGTCTCCCACGTCAACCCCGAGGTCAGCAAGGTGATGGTCTCGGAAGCCGTCCAGCCGGGATGCTCGGCCATCGCCATGGAAGACCTGGCCCATATCCGCCAGCGCATCCAGGCCGGCAAGCGGGTCCGTGTCCGCCCGCACCGTTGGGCCTGGCGCGAACTGTAACGCTTTGTCGAGTACAAGGCCGAAGCCATAGGCATCCACGGGGTCTACGTCGATCCCCGCTACACCAGCCAAGCGTGCTCGGCGTGCGGTCAACTCGGGTCCCGTCAAAAGCATCGTTTCTCCTGTTCCTGTGATCTTCTGGCCCACAGCCATGTCGATGTAGCATCGAATCTCGCCAGGATTGCCGGGCTTTTCAGCCCGGCAAGGGCGCCCGTAACGGCGCCCGATGTGGCAGGCTTCCCAGCCTGACCATAAAGCCGCCGGCTTTAGCCGGCGGAGTAGTTACTGATACCGCAACGCCTCGATAGGCCGAAGCTGCGCGGCCTTTCGGGCCGGATAGAAGCCGAAGAAGACCCCTACCGCGGCGGCCACCCCGAAGGCCAGCAGGACGGACCAGAGGGTGACTACCACGGGCATGCCGGCCAGGCGGCTCGCGAGCCAGGCTCCGAAAAAGCCCAAGGCGGCGCCCACGAGGCTCCCGGCCAGGGAAATGACCAGGGCTTCCACCAGGAACTGGAGCAGGATGTCGCGGCGGCGCGCGCCGATCGCCATGCGGATGCCGATTTCGCGGGTCCGTTCCGTCACCGAGACCAGCATGATGTTCATGATGCCGATCCCGCCCACCAGGAGCGACACCGAAGCGATGGCACCGAGCATCATGGACATGGCGCGGGTGGTGCCGGCGGCGGTCTGGGCCAGCTGCGTCAGGTTCCGGATGGTGAAATCGTCGTCCTGCCCGGGACGGATGCGATGCCGCTGGCGCAGCAGGTCGGCCATGTCGCGCTCCACGTGGGGCATGGCCTCCCTAGATCGCGCCTTCACCATCATGAAGCGGATCATGCCCGGAAACGGATTGCCGAACAGCTGCCGCTGGGCGGTGGTCAGGGGCACCAGGGCGGTATCGTCCTGATCGCGGCCGTCCAGACTCTGACCCTTGGGGCCGAGGACGCCCATCACCAGAAACGGGCTGTTCTTGACCCGCACGGTCTGGCCCACCGGGTCTTCGTCGCCGAACAGGTTGCGGGCCACGGTTTGGCCCAGCAGGATGACCCGCGCCGAGGATCGCACATCGGCCTCGGTGAACATGGTGCCGGCCACCGGATACCAATCGCGCACCTCGAACACCGCCGGCGTGGTCCCGGCCACCATCGTGGTCCAGTTATTGGACCCGTAGATCAGCTGGGCGTTGTTGGGAAAGATCGGCGCCACGGCGGCGACATCCGGCAGTTCGCCGATAGCCTGGGCGTCGTTGGCGGTCAGGGTGGGCCCGGTGCCGCCGCCCATGCGCACCCCCCCGGAGGTGGACGAGCCCGAGAGCACGATGAAGAGATTGCTGCCCATGGCGGCGATGGATTCGCTGACCATGGCTTGGGCGCCCTGCCCGATCGCCAGCATCAGCACCACGGCGCCGACGCCGATGATCATCCCCAGCATGGTCAGCGCGGTCCGGAGGCGATTGGCGCCCATGGCTTGTAGGGCCTCGTCGAGGATGTCGCGGACGATCATGCCGCCTGTGCTCCCAGCACCTCGTCCACCGGCCCGTCGCCGGCGATGCGGCCGTCGACGATATGGATGAGCCGCTGCGCGTGGCGGGCGACATCGGGCTCATGGGTCACCAGCACGAGGGTCAACCCCTGATTGCGGTTCAAGTCCTCGAACAGCGCCATGATCTCCTCGCTGGTATGGGTGTCCAGGTTGCCGGTGGGTTCGTCCGCCAGGATCAGCTTGGGCGAATTGGCGAGCGCCCGGGCGATGGCGACCCGCTGCTGCTGTCCGCCCGAGAGCTGGTTCGGCCGGTGCTTCGTCCGGTTCGCGAGCCCCACCCGTTCCAGCATGCGCGCCGCCACCGCCTGCCGTTCGGCCCGCCCCACTCCGGCGTACAGCAAGGGCAAGGCGACATTCTCCTCGACGTTCTTCCGAGGCAAGAGGTTGAATCCTTGAAAGACGAAGCCGAGCAGCTGGTTGCGGAGTTCCGCCAACTCGTCCACGCCGAGCTCCGCCGTGTCCGTGCCGTTGAGCAGATAGTGCCCGGCGGTCGGCACGTCGAGACAGCCCAGGATGTTCATGAGGGTCGACTTGCCCGATCCCGACGGCCCCATGATGGCGACGAATTCGCCGGCGGCGATGGCGAAGTTCAGGCCGTGCAGCACCGGGAGCGCCTCGCCCTCGCCGAAGGCGTAGTGCTTGACCAGATCAACGGCCTGGATCAGGGGCGGCGCCATGGCTAAAACATCCTGACCCTGAACGATCCGCCGCCCGGGCCGCCCTGCTCCGGCTTCCGCTGCGCCAGGAAATCCTCCACCACCAGCGCATCGCCTTCCTGGAGATCGCCGGCCACCAGTTCCGCGAACTTGCCGTCGGCGAGGCCGGCGCGGATCACGACGGGCACCGCTTTGCCTTCTTCCAACCGGTATACCGTCTTTTCGCCGCGGCCCGAGGGCTTGGGCGCCGAGTCTTCCTCCGAAGGCTTGTAGCGCAGGGCAGCCAGCGGAATGCGCGGCACGTTCTTCCGTTCGGCGACCACGATGCCGACGAAGGCCGTCATGCCCGGCAGCAGGATTTCCTCGGGATTGGACACGTTGATCACCACGTCGTAGGTCACGACATTTTGCAGAACCTGCGAATTCAGGCGAATCTGCCGCACCGTGCCCTCGAAATCCCGCCCGGAAAAGGCGTCCACCGTGAAATGCACGACCTGCCCGACCCGGACGCTCCCGACGTCCGCTTCCGCCACGGTGGTGTCGATCTGCATGCGCTTCAAGTCCTGGGCGATGGCGAACAGGGTCGGGGTCTGGAAGCTGGCGGCCACGGTTTGCCCCACGTCCACGCTGCGCGAAACGACAATGCCGGAAACCGGTGATTTGATGATACTGTAACGGAGGTTGGTCTCGTCGCGGCGCACTTGGGCCGAGGCCGTCGCCACCTGGGCGCGGGCGCTGCCCAAGGCCTGGATGGCCTGGTCCAATTCGGCCCGGGCGATATAGTCCTTCTCGAAGAGGGCGCGGGCGCGCCGCTCGTTCGCTTCCGCCAGCCGCCGCTGGGCTTCGGCGTTGGCGAGATTCCCCCGGCTCTGATCGAGGGCGGCGCGGAACAGGGACGGATCCAGCTCCGCGAGCACCTGACCGGCTTTAACTCTGTCGTTGAAATCGGCGTACAGGCGCTGAATGGTTCCGGACACCTGGGTGCCGACGTTGACCAGCACCACCGGGTTCAGGGTGCCGTTGGCCGATACGGTCTTCACGATATCGCCCCGTTCCACCTTCACCGTGCGATACTCCGCGCCGGGCGGCTTTTGGGTGAGGCGCCAGGCGGCGTACGCACCGGCGGCGAGGAGCGGGATGATCAGAAAAAGCAAGAGCTTGGTTTGGAACATGGAGATTTTCGTTGAGGTTCATTCGGCTTTTTTGACACGCGGGGAGGCCCCGGCCATCGCGATATCGCCCAAATCCAGCCTGCCGATCGCCTGTGCCAGCTGGGCCTTGCCGATATGCCAGTTGTACTGGGCCTGCACCCTCTGGAAGCGGGCGTTGGCGAGGCCGGCCTCGGCGTTCAGCAGCTCCACGATGTTGCCGGCGCCGGCCTTGTAGCGGCCCAAGGCGACCTGCTCGGACTGGGTGGCGCTCGCCAGGAGATCCTCGGTGCTGCGCAGGGTTTCCCGAGACGTATTCAGGTTAAAAAAGGCCCGCCAAACGTCCAGCGCCACGGACTGGTCCAGCCGATCCCGGTTGGCGGCCTGAACCGCGGCCTGCTCTTCCGCGGCGCGGATCTGGTAGGTGTTGGAAAAGCCGGTGAAAAGCGGTACGGCAACCTGCACCCCCACCGCCCAGCTCGAGAGGTTCTGCACGCCGATGGATTCGGAATAGATGTAATTACCGACCAGGGACAGAGTGGGCAAGCTCCCGGCCCGCGCCGATTGGATGCCCGCCTCGGCGGCCTTCACCTGGGCCTCCGCGGCGGCGAGATCGGGACGCAAGCCCTTGGCCTCCTCGATCAGCGCCTCGACGTCGCGCTCCGCCCGCTCGTCGGGGCCGCTCAGCGCGGGCGGTTCGATCCGGAGCGAATTGCTGGGCTTCAAGCCCATCGCGTTCGCCAGAGTCCCCAGCGCGATCCGCGCGTTGCCCGCCGCGGTTTGGCGATTGACCTTGGCCTGAGCGTAGGCGGTCTGCGCTTGCAGCTTGTCCGCCAGGGCCGCGGCCCCGACCTCGTAGCGGCTGGCCGCCGCCTTCAAGGCCTCCTCGCTGGAGCGCTCCGAGGCTTCGGCCGCCTCCAGGGCGGCGCGCGAGGCGAACAACTGATAATAGGCCTGGATGGCTGAAAACAGCACCGTCTGCAGAGTCGCGGCATGACTCCAATTGGCCGCTTCCAGCGTCTTTTGGGCGGTTTCCACCCGAGCCGCCCGCCCGCCGAAATCGAACAGAAGGTAATTGAGGCTCAAGGTCGTCGAGATTCGGGTGATTTCCGCTTGCCGGCTCGGGATTCCGATCCCGGTCGCCACGCCCGGCGTCGGAATCACGTTGGAAAAACCGCTGCCCGCGGTATTCCGGCTGCGCAACAGCGGTGCCGATAGGTTCAACGTGGGCAGATAGGCGGATTCCGCAACGCCTAGCTGCGCCGCCTGCAAACGGGCGTTGAGCCAGGCCTGCCGGGTCTGAGGGTTGTGGCACAGCGCCTGTTCGGCCACATCCACCAAGGTCCAGGCTTTTGGCGGCCGACGGTCGATGCCGCAGGGGTCGCTCGGATCGAAGGCGCCGGCGGCCCGTCCCGGCGTGGGCGAGACCGAATCGCGGGTACCGAAAGGGTCGTCGGGATAGGGAGGAAACTCCTCCGCCCAGCCGGCGGAAGCGATAAGGAGCCAACCGGCGGCCCACACCCGGCGCCGATCGGAAGCCGGAAAATACATTTGCGCCATGGGCTCAGGGTTCGCGTCGCTCGAACAGACGCTGGCGGCCTTCCGGCGACAACTCCGGCGCCGCGCTCAGAATGACCGCACGAAACTCGGCATGGAACCGATCCATGGCTGCCTGGCTATCGTCCAGCGCGGCTGCCAGGCGAGACGGTTGAAATGGCTCTGCGGTCAGTACTTCCCGCACCGAGTCGCGGCTGCGGCGCGCGGCGTCCATGCGCGCGGAAAGTTCCGCCCGGTGGATTTCCAGAGCCTTGCGGAAAATCGCCGCGTCCCGCTCGGGCAAGCGGGCAGCGAAGCGCTGCTCCAGGAACTCCATGGTGAATCGGGGATGCGGCTCGGGCCTGAACCAGCGAACGCCGGCCCATGCCAGCAGAAACGCGTTCAGGAGCAGAGACAGGGACAGAATCCAGGCAAATGTGCGGGAAGACAGGGTCAAGGCTTTCATCGATCGTTGAATTCTTCTTGAAGGGACGCCA
Organism: Methylococcaceae bacterium; assembly: GCA_902810705.1. Taxonomy (GTDB): domain Bacteria; phylum Pseudomonadota; class Gammaproteobacteria; order Methylococcales; family Methylococcaceae; genus CADDYU01. Next base: position 2,677 of record CADDYU010000086.1, on the reverse strand, counting down.
AGGAAGCAAGGCCCAGCCAATCCTCGGAGGGCGGCGAACTTCCGATATCCTCCCTGCCGCCGTACCACCCGAGCAGAAATCCCAGGACTAGCGCGAGCGCGATCCCGGCGATGCCCGGCCAGAGCGTCGAGAAGGGCCACACGAACACCGCTTCCGGGAGCCGGGATGAAGGGGCGGGCCGTTGCGGCAATCCCGTCGCTCTTCTCACGATGCGCTCCGTCAGATCGGCCCCGGCGGATTCCACGCGCCAGAGATCAAGCGCCCGATCCAGGGCCTCGGCCTCCATTCGCTTCCTGGAAAAACCGCGAGAACGCGCCAACCGTGCCCAAAGACCGGCCAAACGGCCCCGTGGCCAACGCCGGATATCGGCGCCGAAGGCGGCAAACCGGCGTCTAATTCTTGCTGTCCACATCGGCGTTCTCCTCCCACGGGAATGCGGCGGCGAGCCGCTTGCGCAGGGTGGACCTAGCCCGTACCAAGAGGGCTTCCATCGCGCCCACGGTAACCCCCAAAACGGCGGCGGCTTCTGCGTTGCTGAACCCCTCGTAGTAACACAACACCAGCGCGGTGCGCTGGCGCGGCGGCAACTCGGCGACCGCGCCGGCCACGTGCTCGGCCAATTGCTCGCGGAACAACCCCGAGGGGATCTCCTCGTCGTCAGCGGCGAGCGAATCCTCGTTCTCCAGGGGCTCGTAGCGGTCTTTCCGCTGGCGATCAAGGCACAGGTTGACCACGATGCGAGCGAACCACACGGCGAACGAGCCTTTCTCCGGCGACCAAGTCCCGGCATGCACCCAGACACGCAAAAAAGCCTCCTGCACGATCTCCTCGGCTTCTACAGAGCGGCCGCGCAGCCGGCGCGCGAGCGCGTACATGCGGGGCGTATGGCCGCGCACCAGCTTTTCGAACGCGGCATGGTCGCCGCTCGCCACCTGTTCCATGAGCCTTGCGTCGGCGGCGTCGGAAGCACCGCTCACCATCCTGTCCGGCCGTTTCGTTTCGGTTCCAAGATCGGATTTCGCCTCGGGCGGGAAGGAGTCCCGCAGCAGAGCCGTTCCCTGGAAATTACAGCGAGTCGCCATGCCTTTTCTCAAACTCCGTGCTGAGGAACACTTAAACCCTGGCTGGCTGATCGAAAGCGCCCATTCATTGTTGAAGCGGGGACCAATACTCGAGCCACATCTGGCTCGGCTTTCTTAGATCATTACGCGTCAGGTTTGAAAACCCTACGCTCCGGAAGTGACGAGAGTTCTGTAGGCGGGTTCGCGCAGGGGGAAAGGCAGGACGATCATGGCGATTCTCGCGGGGCTGCAGCCCGAAAGGCAAGAGCGGACCGATTCCCTCCGGCTTGCTCGTCGGGAGTAGCCCTTAGCCGCCGGTTCTGCTCAGCGCGCCGCCATGACCGTGAATCGCCGGATCGAGAGCATAGCGCGCCCGTTCCGGCCGGCAGCCGCCCGCCACCGGATCTTCGGCCAGGAGCAGCGGGGTATCCAGGTCGATCCATTCGAAGCCGCCCAAGCCGGCGGCGAAATGGGCGCTGAAGCCCATGGCGATGCGGGTTTCGACCATCCCGCCGATCATGAGGCCCAAGCTGCCGGCCTTGGCGATGGCGGCGATTTCCAGGGCGCGCGTCACGCCGGATTTCACCAGCTTGACGTTGATCACGTGGGCCAGTCCGTCCCGGACGATGCGGACGGCGTCCTCCGGCCCGCGGCAGGATTCGTCCGCCGCCACCGGCGCGCCGGCTTCCCGCGTCAAGCGGCCGAGACCCTCCCAATCGTCCCGGGCGACCGGCTGCTCGAGCAGCGAAGGTTCGATGCCGGCCCGCCGGAGCTCTTTCAGCAAGGCCAAGGTTTCGGCGGCCGTGTAGCCGGCATTGGCGTCCAAAATCAACCGGCACGCGCGATGAGCCCGCCGTATGGCCACGAGGCGCGCCACATCCTCGACCAGGTCCAGGCCGATCTTGACCTTGAGGGTCTCGAAGCCCTCGGCTCGGTAGCGGTGGGCAAGATTTCCAGCCTCTTCGGCCGGGCAGATGGGAATGGTGACATCGGTGACGAGGGAATCACCGGCGCCACCGAAAAAGCGGAACAGCGGAACGCGGCAGTAACGGGCGAAGGCATCGAGCAGGGCCATTTCGAGCCCGGCGCGCACCGCGGCCAGATGCGGCAGCCGCTCGAACAGCTCGGCTGCGATCCGCCGCCACTCGCCGGCGTCGCGTCCGACCAGGGCCGCCGCCTCGACTCGTAGCGCGGCCAGGGCGGTGGACTGATCCTCGGCGGTGACGGGCGACAACGTCGGCGTCTCGCCCCAGCCCTCCGAACCATCCGCGAGACTCACCTTGATCGCGGCGTTGTTGACGCGGTCCAGCCTCGAGGTGGCGATGGTGAACGGCGCCTTCAACGGCACGTCCAGGGGAAAAACGTCGATGCGCTCGATGCGGCTCGGAGAGTTCATCGGCAAGCCGGCGGGCGGGACATCAGGGGCGAATCGATTCGCACCTACGGGCACCGAACGCCCGGAAGCCGGCGCATCCTGGCCGCCGGCCCGCTCACGGAAGCGCCTCGCCCCGGCCGATGCCGAAGTAATCGAAGCCCATCGCCTTGAGGCGGGCGGGGTCGTAGAGGTTGCGCCCGTCGAAGATGACCGGGTGGGACAGGGTGGCCTTGATCAGCTC
>CADDYU010000085.1 GCA_902810705.1 Methylococcaceae bacterium | reverse complement strand
CTTCGTGATTTTTTTTACTCCAAGTATTTTTTTAGCCAGTTTTCCCCGCTCCTTCCCTTCAAGGCACCTCAACATATTGCCTAAATTCAGAAGACCTCGTCGGTAAGGCTAAAATTCTTAACTTCAAGAATGCCTCCGGCAAGGCGAAGCCCTACGAATTTGAGACATCCCGTACCCTTACGTAAGGTGCTGTAACAACCTACCGTGTAGGCTGCGATAGGCCGACATGATAAAGGGCCTATCACGATCAACCTCTAAGTCTTAAGCCCTGAAACATCGCTAAAATCGCAGGCTTCTGCTGCTCCACGCTCTCCACGAGATGGAATTGCGTCCAGGCTCGGCGGAGATTCTGTCCAGGTTCATCTACCTTGAAGTACATATCACCTGCCAAGTGGTCCGTGAGGAATCTGAGACCCAGTTCAAAAGGCAGCAGGCGAACGGCCTCATAGAGATAGTCCAAGTCGGTAGGGGCAAGGAGGTCGCCTGTCTCGGCCAAATAGCCTCCTAAGATGGCACGGCAGAGACTGAGATCGAACCAGGGTTCTTGTCCGCTCTCGCCGGCGCAGTTGCAGCAGGAACGCAGGCAATCACCAAGATCGTAGTGAATCAGCCCCGGCTTAACCGTATCTAGGTCAATGAGACTGACCGCCCGGCCGCTGGTCTCATCGAACAGGACATTGTCCAGCTTGGGATCGCCGTGAATGACTCGCAGCGAGAGCTTGCCTTGCCGTTTCGCCTCCTCCAGAACGCCAGTGCCGGATCGGCGAGCCTCGACGAAGGCTAGGGCTCCCTGGAGTTCGGCTGGGCTCGATCTTGGGCGTAGCCCTGCGGTGATCTCGTCGAAGCGGGCTAAATAGGCCGGAGCGATATGAAAGCCTGGCAAGGTGTCGTGGAGCGACGCTGGAGGGATGCCGGCAGCCAGAACATGGAAGCGGCCTAGAGCGCGTCCCACCTCCTCCGCCTGAGCGGAATCTACCAACGCGGCCAAACTACGCGCGCCCTCAATGAAACTCAGAGCGCGCCAATAACCGCCCTCCTCATCCTGGTGGAAATCCCCGCCGGTGCGGGTCGGAATGATTTCGGGCAGGCGCCAGCCGCAGGGATCGGCCGGCCTGCGCTGGGCATGGTCCGATAGAACGCGGAGGTTCGCCATCACCGCGGCCGGCTCGGGAAAGACGCGGGAATTGATGCGCTGCAGCACGAAGCGTCGGCCAGCAGTGTCAACCAAAAAAGTATCGTTGACGAGACCTCGGCCCAAGGGCTCGATGCGAGAAATCTCGCCTGCCTCGAACTCAGTGGCGGCGCGGGCGGCGGTCTCGGAAAGTCGCATGGACGGCCGAAGCGGTCAGGATAGGGGTTTGCCGGAGGACAGCCCCAGTTTTTCGCGCGTCTCGTCTTTGGCCCTTTCGCCTTTTCGAAGCAAGAGATAAACCGCGCCCGCTCCACCATGCCATTTCTGGGCGCTATGGAACGCCATTACCTCGGGAAACATGGGCAGCCAGCGCGCCAGAAAGCTCTTTAGCAGCGGGACCTGATCCTTGTTGCGCCGGCCCTTGCCGTGGCTGATGAGAGCCGAACGCACGTCATGATACACGCAGTCCCGTATGAACTGATAAACCTCGTGGCGGGCCTGCTCAATCGTTAATCCATGCAAATCCAGCACGGCCTCGATTTCATAGCCGCCTTGTTGAAGCCGCCGGAACACGCCATTTTGAATGCCGTCCCGCTTGAAGCTGAGAGCCGCCTCGGGATGCAGGTATTCGACGAAGGCGGTCGGGAGCTGGTTTTCATCGAAATCGCGGGTGCGCTGGGCAGCCTCGCGTCGGTAAAGCTGACCCGGCGTCGGCCGCGCCCGCTCTCCGGCAACCGCAGCTTGGCCGGATCGGGACAAAGGCCGGACATCGGCCATTTCCTTTTGAAAGAGTTCGAATTCTTCGTCGTTCATAAACTTGGCCCAAATCGGCGAGAACTCGTTGGATAGCTTGAGCCGGCCGATGTTCCTGCGAGAATATCAGAATCTACACCGAAAAGACGGCCAGTCTTTGCTGGCGCCGAGTCTTTCCCTATCGGTCGTGGAAAAAAGCGCCAATCAGAGCCGGTCGAAATCCTCGATCACGTAATCCTCCACATCCTCGACCTCGGACTCGCAGATGGCGAAATCGCGCACCGAGATTCCCGCCTCATGTACCGACTCGGCTCGGCCGGACACCAAGGGATGCCAAGCGGGCAAGTCCTTTCCCTCGTGCAGCAAGCGATAGGCGCAGGTGTGCGGAAGCCAATGAAATTCCCTGAATTCTCGGCGAAGGTCCAGGCAGTCCGGCACCCGTTGCCGCCGCTCGGGATAATGCCTGCATCGGCAGGTACCGATCTCCAGCAGCTGGCAGGATACCTGGGTGAACAGGAGTTCGCCGGTGTCCTCATCCTCTAGTTTATGAAGACAGCACCGCCCGCAACCGTCGCAAAGAGACTCCCATTCCTCTCGGCTCATCTCAGCCAACGATTTGTTGCGCCAGAAGGCTTCGGTCAAGGCGGTTGTCTTCTTGAAGGCGAGAGGAAAGTTCGGCTTAGGTTTTTTCATCGAGCCTACGGTTTACTCGTCCTCCGGTCCGGCTGTTCCACGCCGACGGACTATCACTGAATTATCCACCATTAATCCAGTGCCGCCCGTCCCGCTCCAGCAACTCGTCGGCCTCTCTCGGGCCCCAGGAGCCAGCCGCGTAGTTGGGGAACGAGCGGGGCGGCAGGGCCTTCCACACGTCCAGCACCGGCTGAATCAGGCACCAGCCAGCTTCCACCATGTCGGCGCGCTGGAACAGCGTGGCGTCGCCGGTCATGCAGTCCAGGAGTAGCCGCTCGTAGCCGGTATTGGGGGTCGAGCCGAAGTAGTCCTCGTAATCGAAGTCCATCTTCACCGTCCCGAGCTTCATGACGGGGCCGGGAACCTTGGCACCGAACTGCAAGGAAATGCCCTCATTGGGCTGGAGGTAGATCACCAATCGATTGGTTCGCAATTGGTCAATGGCCGTATTCCGGAACAGGACCAAAGGCGCCCGCCGGAACTGAATGGCGATCTCGGTGGTGCGGCGGGCCAGGCGTTTGCCGGTGCGGAGATAGAAGGGTACATCGGCCCAGCGCCAGTTATCGATCATCATCCGCATGGCCACGAACGTTTCAGTTTTCGAATCGGACGCGACGTTGGGCTCCGAGCGATAGCCCGGCACCGGCTCGCCGTCGATCACGCCTTCGCCGTACTGACCCCGCGTCGTCTTGCTCAGCACGTCTTCCGGTGTTGGGATTTGCACCGCTCGCAGCACCTTGGTCTGCTCGTCCCGCACCGCATTGGCCGCGAACGACACGGGCGGCTCCATGGTGGTCAGGGACAATAGCTGAAACAGATGATTGGGGACCATGTCGCGCAGGGCACCGGCATTTTCGTAGTAACTGCCGCGCTGCTCGACCCCCACCGTTTCGGCGGCGGTGATCTGCACGTGATCGATGTAGCGGCGGTTCCAAATGGGCTCGAAGATGCTGTTGGCGAAGCGGAACACCAGGATGTTCTGCACGGTTTCCTTGCCGAGATAATGATCGATCCGATAAATCTGCCGTTCCCTAAGGACCTGCTTGATCTCGGCGTTCAATTGCTTGGCCGATTCGAGATCGTGGCCGAAGGGCTTTTCGATGATGACCCGTCGCCAGTGATCGCCCTCCTCGGTGGCCATCCCAGCCTGGCCCAACTGGCGGATGATCTCGCCAAAGAAATTGGGCGCGGTGGCGAGATAATAGAAATAGTTGTCCTCGATCCCGTTTTTTCCAGACACCTCAGTACATAGCTCTTTGAGGCGCCAGTAAAACTCGGGATCGCGAAAATCCCCTTGCGCGTAATACATGCGCCTCTCGAACCAAGCCAGCACCTCGGCATCCGGCTCTTCCGCCTCGTCCGTGGCGTAAGTCCTGATGGCTTCGACGAGATGCTCCCTGAAGGCTTCGGACGAGAGTTGGTCGAAGGCCGCGCCGATCAGGGCGAACTTTCGGGACAGCAGCTTGGCCTTGGCAAGATTGTAGAGAGCGGGAAGGAGCTTGCGCCGGGTGAGATCGCCCGTGGCGCCGAAGATGATCATGACGCAGGAATCTCCGGCCCTGCTCTGCCCGCCGGAAACGAGATGGGTGGGTGTGCTCATGGCTTCTCCCGGTGACCGCCGAATTGGTAACGCATGGCCGACAAGAGCTTCCGGGCGAAGTCGTCGTCGCCCCGCGAGGCGAAACGCTGGTAAAGGGCCGCGCTCAAGACGGGCGCCGGCGTGCCCTGGTCGATGGCGGCGGCGACGGTCCAGCGGCCTTCCCCCGAGTCGGACACCTGTCCGGAGAAATCGGCGAGTTCGGGACTCTCGGCCAAGGCGCTGGCGGTCAAATCCAGCAGCCACGAGGCGACGACGCTGCCCCGCCGCCACAATTCGGCGATGTCGGCCAGGTTGAAGTCGTACTGGTAATGCTCGGGATGCTTCAGCGGCGTCGTTTCCGCATCGGTGGCGTGCTCCCGGTGGCCGATGTCGGCGCGCTTCAGGATGTTGAAACCCTCGGCATAGGCAGCCATCAGGCCATACTCGATACCATTGTGCACCATCTTGACGAAGTGCCCGGCCCCGGCCGGGCCGCAATGGAGATAACCGAGTTCGGCAGTGCCGCCGGAATGCTCCCGCCCTTGGGAAAGCGGAGCGGCGTCCCGCCCCGGCGCCAGGGTTCTGAAAATGGGATCGAGGCGGCGGACCGGTTCGGCCTCCCCGCCGATCATGAGGCAGTAACCGCGCTCCAGCCCCCATACGCCCCCGCTGGTGCCGACGTCCAGATAATGCAGGCCATCCTGGGCCAGCGCCGCGGCACGGCGGATGTCGTCCACGTAATGGGAGTTGCCTCCGTCGATCAGGATGTCGCCCGGTTCCAGGAACTCCTTGACTTGCGCCAGCATGCCGTCCACCGCCGCGGCCGGCACCATGATCCAGACCACCCGAGGCGGCCGCAGGGCGGCGGCGAAGGTCTTCAACGAGTCCGCCCCAATCGCGCCCTCCGCCGTCAGCGCCCGCACGGCATCTGCATTAAGGTCGAACACCACACATTCGTGCCCGCCACGTTTTAGGCGCCGTACCATGTTGGCTCCCATCCGGCCGAGACCAATCATACCCATTTGCATAGTCTGTCCTCCGTTCGAAGCCTGGAAAATAGCAGGATTTCAAGAAGCCACCACGAACGAGCGTTGGCCGCTAGCATTGGGTTTATCAGCAATCTCTTGACCCAAAGGCGCCGTGAGCCTCATTTCCTCGCCGCTCCGTGCAGCCTTACCTTATCCTTGGAATCCATTGTAAATAACTGAGATATGGCAATCATTAAACTATTAAAGTTGGCTCGGACGCAGACATTTTTCTACCGGGTTCGATGACCATCTCAAGAGACGATTAATCTCAAAAGAGCCTTGGGATTTCCGCCTCAGGGAACTCCGCTCCGAAATCCTCTTCCAAGAGGAAACATCGGGGCTAAAACCGGTCTGGACGAAACAAATCCGCAACGTCAAAACGCCTAGAGCCGGCTCTAGGTCTCGATTCTCGACCCAAGAATCCGGATACATAACATTATGGACAACTCGCAAACGTTTAATCTCGTCATCAGTCGGGATGGCTTGCGAGGTTTTATCGACCCCAAGGCTTTTCCCTTCAACCATGGCTCGCGCGTTCCGGTGCATTTCGAAAACGGCGAGCGGCTGTTGATCCCCGTCAATTTCCTGAATCGACAGGAAGACGACAGCTACATTCTGCCCATTCCCCTACCGGAAGCCAAACAATTATGGCCATTCCCCGACACTAAGGACGCTAAGAATGATGATCTTGTCATTCCTGTAACGGAAGAACGCGTCGTCCTGCGAAAACGCAAGCTGGAAACCGGGCGGGTGCGCATCACCAAGCGTGTGACTGCTCGCGACGAGGAGATCAAAGAGCCTTTGATGCAGGAAACGCTACATATCGAGCGAATCCCCGTCAATCGCCCGATCACCGAGCCGGTTCCCGTGCGCTGCGAAGGCGATACCCTGATCGTCCCCATTTTCGAAGAAACCCTGGTTGTGGAAAAGCGCCTTATTCTCAAGGAGGAATTGCGGATCACCAAGCGCCGGGTGGAGACCCGCCGAGCTCGGCGTGCTACGTTGCGGCGCGAGGAAGTCTCGATCGAGAGGACTCCGTTCCGGGAGTTGTCGCAAGAGGAGGCGGAAGAACCGGAGGCCACGTGCTAACCGATGCATTAAGGGGCTGTTGCCTATGGTGACCTGATGGAATCTTGGATGTATCTTGGATGTAACGGAATCTTGAATTTAAGGACTTTAAGGAGACCCTTAGAATGAACACGGTCGTTGGTTTGATAGACAATCGCGCGGAAGCCGAGGACGCCGTACAGGACTTAATAACGGAAGGCTTCGAGCCCAATCACATTCACATCGTGGCCAGCGATTATGACGAGGAGGCGGAATCCGGCTTCCGCGGTTTGCTGGTAAAGCTTGGACTACTGGAAACCCAGCGCAAAGAACTTGGACTGCCGCTAGAACACACCGATTACTACTCGGAGGGCGTCCGGCGCGGCGGCTTCTTGATTACGGTCGAGACCGACGAAGCGGAAGCGGATCGGGCGGTCGACGTCCTGGAGGATCATGGCGCGGTGGACATTGAGGAGCGCGCGGCGGAATGGCATAAATCAGGCTGGACGGCGCCCACTGGAACTTCGGAAGGCGCCGCTGGGACCCCCGCTCCCAGTCCTTCCGTCGCCCCCGCTCGCGAAGGCGAGGCCGCGCGCATTCCGGTGGTGGAGGAAGAACTGAAAGTAGGCAAACGCGCTCTCCAGCGCGGCGGAGTACGGGTCTACAGCCGCGTCACCGAGCAGCCTGTCAGCGAGTCGGTCACCTTGCGGGAGGAGCACGTCAACGTGGAGCGCCGCCCGGTGGATCGTCCCGCGACGGACGTCGATCTGGGCGCCTTCAAGGAAGGTACCATCGAGCTTGTGGAAACCGCCGAGGAGGCGGTGGCCGCCAAGGAGGCGCGGGTGGTCGAGGAGGTAGTGGTCAGCAAGGGCGTGGAGGAGCATACCGAGACTGTCGAAGATACCGTCCGCCGCACCGAGGTGGAGGTGGAAAAGCTGGACGCCGGCACAGTTCGGCCAAGCTCCGCCTTCGAGGATTTCGACCCCGCTTTCCGTCAGCATTACACGGCTCATTTAGCCAGCACGGGCGATGCCTACGATCGTTATGAGCCGGCTTACCGCTTCGGTTACACTCTGGCGAATGACCCCACCTACAGCGGAAAGGAATGGACCCATGTGGAGCCAGAAGCCCGGACCGCCTGGGAAAAACGCAGTACCGGCACTTGGGAGAAAATGAAGAACGCGATTCAGCACGCTTGGGAGCAGGTACGCGGTCGCCGTTAAGCGAGAGGAACGCCAGGGTGGGGAGGGGCTCATTCTGGCGTTTTCTCTGATCTCTTAGCGCGTGGGATCAAAGACCACTGAGCTTCAAATTCATCCCGGCGGGCGTTGAGGCCTTCATTCCTCATAGCCAAATCCATATGTCGTCGGCCCTCCCAGGGGCTCCTGAAGGACTCGTCGGCTTTGCAAGATTCGCCGCTTCGGGCCTGGAACTCGGTGTTCGCTTGGCACCTTGAAGAGCCCAACGTTGGCCTTAGCGCCCTTCGCAATGCTTTCGCCCAAAGAGCGACTTATGACCCATACCAAATCAAAAAAGCCGCTAGCGCTTGATCGAGGATGATCTATGGACCCAAATAGCATTCCCGCCTTGGAAGACCGGTTCGGCATCGAAGGAGAAGTGAGCTTCGCCGAGGGTCCCAACGGCCTGCCGGTGGTAGTGGTGAGCAACACCTTGGCCATGGGCAGCCTTGCCTTACAGGGAGCACAGCTTCTCAGCTGGGCACCGCACTCGGAGGAGGAAGTAATCTGGTTGTCGCCGAGGGCCAGGTTCGGGCCTGGTCAGTCGATCCGGGGCGGAGTCCCGGTGTGCTGGCCGTGGTTCGGACCGCATCCGAGCGAACCTTCGTTTCCGACTCACGGCTTTGCCCGCACGGCGCCGTGGGAAGTGATCGAGGTTGAAACCTTGGAGGACGGCTCGAACCGGCTTGGTTTCCGATTGCTGCGGAGTGAGGCCGGTTTCGCGGAATGGCCCCATTCCACGCCCTTGGAAATCCGGCATACGCTCGGCGCTGCCCTGGAAATGGAATTGCGGACCCTTAATCAGACGCCGGCGCCCATTACCCTCGGCGAAGCCCTGCACACCTATTTCAGCGTAAGCGATATCCGCCAAGTCAAAATCGAAGGGCTGGACGGATGCGAGTACCTCGACAAGACGGACGGCCGGCGGCGCAAGCGGCAATCCGGGCCAGTGACCTTCAGCGAGGAAACCGATCGCGTTTACCTCGGCACCGCCGCCGACTGCGTGATCGACGACCCCGGCCTGAAGCGCAGGATCCGTATCGAGAAACGAGGCAGCCGCTCGACGGTAGTATGGAATCCCTGGGAAGAGAAAGCGCGGCAACTGGGCGACTTCGACGAGAACGGCTATCTCCGCATGGTTTGCGTGGAAAGCGCCAACGCCGAGGATGACCGGGTGACCTTAGCCCCCGGCGAGGAACACCGGCTTTGGGTACGGTATTCGGTGGAAGCGCTGTCGTGAGTCAGGGCGACTCTTCTGGCGGAATCGCATCCCCGTAGGGACGGGCATGATTTCTTCGGGGCTTTTGGAAGTTTCGCTCAATAGCCCTGCGTATTCTTCTCCACCCACCGCTCGCCGTTCGCCAAAACCTCCTTCTTCCAGAACGGCGCGCGATGCTTGAGCTCTTCCATCACGTAGCGGCAGGCATCGAAGGCGGCGCCGCGGTGCGAGGACCAGACGGCCACGAGCACGATGGGCTGGTCGGGGAAAATTTCACCGATCCTATGAATGAGCAGCACGTCCAGAAAATCCCAGCGCCGGCCGGCTTCCGTGACGATGCGTTCGAGATGCCGCTCGGTCATGCCGGCATAATGTTCCAGGGTCATGGCCCGGACAGCGTCACCCTCGTTGAAATCGCGCATGGTGCCGACGAAGGCGCAGGTGGCGCCGTATTTGCCGGTCTGGCCAAGGGTTTGGGCCTGATAGCGGACCAGCTCGGCATAAGGCTCAAAGGGTGCGTCGCGCAATTCGATCATTCCCTCAACCTCCCGTAACCGGCGGGAAGAACGCCACTTCGTCCCCGTCCCGGACCGGCGTGGCGGGATCGGCGTATTCCATGTTGACCGCGCAGAGGATGTGCTCGGGCAGGGGCTGACCCTCGTCCACCACTTTCCAGATATCGGCCACGGTGTCGATGCCTTCGGGCGCCAAGCTTTCCTCCACCCGGCCCATCTTTTCTCTAAGACTTGCGAAGTAACGGACTTTGATCGACATGAGGGTAAACCTCCCGATGCGAGGAAGAGCGGACAGATCAGCGACCAGGGTCGAGCCGAGTGAATCGGGTTTCGGGACGGCGGAGACCTTCATCCAGTCTGGAAGGGTCCCGCGGCCCGCACAGCCAAGTCTCATATGATGCGCCTCCGATCATGCCGGGGAAAGCTTGGTCGACCAGCCCCTTGGCGGCGAGCTGCGCCGGCTCGATCCGACCTCCGGGGACTTCCGCCGATTTGACCAAGAGCAGCCGCCGCGCGCCCAGCCGGCCGGCGAGCCATGCCGCCAAGCTATCCGAGGTCACGTTCCACGACGCCCGAACATCCATCTCGGCCAATCTCGAAAGCTCAGGCACCCAAACGATCGAATCGCCCATCTCGGCCATGGCGCTCAATTCTCGGAAATCGGAAGCGGCGCGAAGCCGCGGACATAGGCCGGCAAGCATCAGTCCATACTGGGCCATGGCCAGGATCGCCATGACATGGGCGGTCCTGTCGTCAAACCGCCAATGCTCCTGGGCCATCCGCACCTGATCGGCGAAGGGGCCGCCGCCCGGCACCACTACCACGCCCGATTCCGCCAAGGACTCCAGCCAGAGCGTGAGTTGCTCCGAACGATAGAGGCTTCCACCGAGCTTAACGACCCAGCTGATCGACACCGGCCTGTTTGACGCGGAATTGTTCGAGCAGGTTTAGAAGCGCCGCCGCCTTGTGGTAACACTCCTGATATTCCTGTTCCTGATCCGAATCCGCCACGATGCCGCCCCCGGCCCAAAAGCGAATGGTGTTATCGGAGTGCACCAGGGTGCGGATGGCGATGTTGCTGTCCATGTTGCCGTCGAAGCCGATATAGCCGATGGCGCCGCAGTAAACGCCGCGGCGGTGCGGCTCCAGCTCCTCGATGATCTCCATGGCCCGGATCTTTGGCGCGCCGGTGATGGAGCCGCCGGGAAAGCAGCCGCGCAGCAGGTCCAACGCGTCCCGGCCTTCAGCGAGACGTCCACGGATGGTGCTGACCAGGTGATGGACGGTGGCATAACTCTCGATCTCGAACAGCTTGGGCACGCGCACCGATCCCGGCGTGCAGTTCTTGCCGATATCGTTGCGCAGCAGATCCACGATCATGAGGTTTTCGGCCCGATCCTTGAGGCTGTTTCGGAGTTCCTGGGCCTTGGCCGCATCCTCCAAGGGCTCCGGCGATCGCGGCCGGGTGCCCTTGATGGGCTTGGTTTCCACCACGCGGCCGGTGATCTTAAGAAAACGCTCCGGCGAGGAGCTCAACACCTGCACGTGAGGGAAATTGAGATAAGCGCTGAACGGCGCCGGGTTGAACAGCCGCAGCAACTGGTAGGCCGCCCAGGGATTGCCAGCGCAATGGGCCGAAAACCGCTGCGCCAGATTGACTTGATAGCAATCGCCTTCGCGGATGTAATGCTGGATGCGGTCAAACACCCGGCCATAACGCGCCCGGTCCAGGTTGGACGCTACCCCGCCCAGCACATAGAAATCCGGCTGCTGCCAGCCGATGGTGTGGATTTGGCTGAAGGCCTTGACCAAATGCGGCCAGCGGCTGTCGAGGGCGGAATTTCGGCCCTGTCCCACCAAGAAGGTACGGCGCTCGTGATGGTCCACCACCACCGCCCAGCCATAGATGCCGATCACCATCTCCGGAATGTTTTCGGCGTCCATGGCATGCTCCGGCAGCCTTTCCAGGCGCCGGGCGAGATCATAACCAAAATAGCCGATCGCCCCGCCGCAAAACGGCAGGCCCGGCAGCGGCGGCGATATCTCGCCGAGCGCCTGGCGAACCAGAGTAAAGGGATCTTGGGGCGACAGCGTAATGGATTGGCCCGCGCGAATCTCGGTCAAGGTTCCGCGCGTGACCAAGGTTTGAACGGGCTCGGCGGCGATGATGTCGTAACGGCCCTGCCGGCAATGAGGAAAGCCGCTGTCCAGGAACACCGCCCAACGACGATCGGCCCAAGGGAGAAACAAAGCGGCGCTGTCCTCGAAATAGGGCAGCTCTTCGCATCTCGGCGTCATTCCTGGCTCTTCCCCTCGAACGCTAGACAGGCCACGGCGGCGGCCGGCGCGCAATCGGCCGCACTCAACTCGTTCTGTGTGATCGACATGGAAAACAAATCGCTGAAATCCAGATAGGGATGTTTAAATCGTTCGGCCAGCCCGCGCACCAGAAACCGACCCGCACCGGCGCCCACAAACGGCGCCGAAGCGCTCAGCAGGCCGCGCGACAGCTGAATTTCCATCCCGGCCCGAATCCTCTCGACCTGCCGCTCGCGAAAAAATTCCGCCGCCCGGCGCCAGTTTTCCGGAAGCGCCGAATCGGCATCCCGACCGAACAGCCGGGCGAGTCGCCGCCGGCTGCCGGCGATAGTCTTAGGCCCACCATCGGCCGTGGGGCACTGGTCCAAGGGCTCGGGGAGTTCTCCGGTCAGCCGGTAAACATCCGCCATGGTGGCGAACTGCTCCGCCATCAAGCCCACCCACTCGCCGTCGAAGGGGGCGCGCTCGGCCAAACTCATGACCGGCGTCCGCACGATACCCGTATAGACCAATTCATCGTAGCGCATTCGCTCGTAATCGGTATAGCCTCGATGCGCAATCCTATGTTCACGGACCGGAAAGATGTCCGTGGTGGTGCTGCCGATATCGACGAACAGGGCTTCCCGGAGCCTCTCCGCCGCCCACAAGCCGCTGGCCAGCCAATTGGCCGAGGCGATCTCGGCGGCCCGGCTCGGCCCCGCCGCCTCCGGCGCAAGAAAACCGCCGTGGCCCGCGAATATCGACACCGAACCCGGCGGGCAGCGCTCGGCCATGGCCTTCACGAGCACCAAAACGCCCTCCTCCCGGTCGGCGAAACAATCGGCCAGCTCGCCGGTCATCGTCACCGCATGGCGGCAGTTCGCCGACGGCGCCAGCGTTTCGAAGACCCCGCCGATAGCCTCATGAAGGCGGTCCAGGCCCTGCCACAGGGGACAGGGTTCCTGCACGATGGCGGCGATGCTGCCCGAGCCGTCCACAGCCGCCGCTTTGAGATGGGCGCCGCCGAGGTCCCAGCCGACGACTTCAATCGGCATTCGAAGGCCCCAGCCAGATGTCCACCGATTTCAGGGAGCCGACTGAGCGCTTCGACAAGCTTCCGTGGCGCCAAAGCTCCAAGACCATCCCGGCCGGGTTGCTGCCGGTCGCGGCCCGCAAGCCGGCGTAGGACGTGGTCAGGCGCGGATTGATCTCCAGCACTTGCAAGTTGCCGTCGGTTTGAATCAAGTCGATGCCGGCATAGCCCCACAGTTCGGGCAGCGCAGCGGCCACGCGTTCGGCGAGGCGTTGGAAACCGCCCTCCTGGTCGTGCGCCGCATTGACTCCGCAGCCTTTGAGAATGAATTTTCCGTTTTCGCGGGCGAGGTATTGACAATTGCCGCTCAGCAAACGGGCGCTCCCGTGGCTGAACAAGGCGGACAAGCTCAGCGCCTCGCCTTCCAGCCAAGGCTGCACCACGCAGCGCCCGGTAGGCTTGTCCTTCGCCATCGCGCGCCAAGCTTCGAGGGTTTCGACCAGGCGGATGCCCTCGCAACCGACTCCGTCGTCGGGTTTGACCATCACCGGAAACCCGGCCGGCGGCGCCGAACCGTCATAGAGCGCCGTCGGCACCACCGGAATGCCGTGCGCTGCCAGCCGCCGAACGGTTTCCAGCTTGCTGGCGGCGATCCGCACCGCCGCAACCGGGCTGGTGAGGAGCGGCTTGCCGGCGGTCTCCGCCATTTGGCAAAGACGTTCAAGCACGCCACCCGTTTCCGGAGCGATGGGCCATGCCGCGTCGCAGCTTTCGAGGCAACGGCGGAAGCAGCTCTCGAAATCATCGTTAGGGTCGAGCGTGATCCACTCGACGCGGCTAGACGAGGGCTCCGGCAAAGCCAGATGCGCGGCGCGCAATACGACAAGGCGCGCGTCGGTTGCTTCCGAAAGATCCCGGAGCAACGCCTCCAGCATCAAACTACCTTCCCGTAGTAACGCCGCGGAGGTGGGTTCAGCCCGCAGGCCCCCGCCGGTAACATATTCGGCGATCAATAAAATCACTGCTGCCTCTGATGAAAATCATTCCAGTCCTTGATCTCATGCACGGCCAGGCCGTGCACGCCAGGCACGGCCGCCGCGAACACTATCGGCCGCTGCAAAGCCTTTTGTGCCGAAGCGCCGAGCCGCAGGCGGTCGTGGGCGGGCTGCTCGGCCTGCAACCCTTCGACACCATTTATGTCGCCGATCTCGACGCGCTGATGGGCAAAAGCCGCCAAAGTGCGGTGCTGAGCCGTCTGATGCGCACCTTTCCAGGCATCAGGTTCTGGGTGGATCAAGGGCTGCCGGATTCGAGAGAATGGCCTTTTTTCGAGGTGGAAGACAATGCCGTGATGGTCGTCGGCAGCGAGTCCTTCAGCGAACAGTCGCTGCCGCTTCTGACCGATCGTCGGGCGTCCTTTATTCTGTCGCTCGATTTTAGGGATGGGGAGTGGTTGGGGCCAGACCAGCTGCCGAAACGGCCCGAGCTGTGGCCAGAGACGGTCATCCTGATGAACCTGACTCAGGTAGGCGGTACGGACGGCCCCGACTTCGTCCGCGCGAAGCGATTCAAAGCGCGCTATCCCCATCATCGCTTCGTGGCGGCGGGAGGCGTGCGTGGCGAGGGCGACTTGGAGCGCCTTGCCGCCATGGGCATGGACGCGGTATTGATGGCCAGCGCCTTGCACTCCGGTGCCGTGGATGCGCGGGTGCTGGGGCGATTCGGGTGAGGAAGCGAACCGATTTGGAGGCGTTTTCACCGGGCGAAAAAAAACGTTGCCCCTGAGCCGGGGCAACGTTTTCCCTCATCGCAATCAGAGATGCGCGGCGAAAGGATGAGCGACTTTGCTCTTCTGGGCCACCACCTCGGCGGGTTTTGGCTCGCCGGCCACGGCACGCTTGATGGCCAGCTTGGTGGCTTGATAGTTGAAGTCCTGGATCTTGGCGTCATCCTCGGCCAACCAGTGAATGAAAACGCCCACGCTAATGAAGATGTCGTCGGCCTCGTCCGCCGGAAGGGTACCATCTTCCACGCAATCGGCCACGGCCATGGCCACGCCGCGCTGAGCCGGCCCGAACATCTGGGTGGCCTGCTTGCCGTTCTTGATGGTGACCTTATTGAACAGAATGGTGTGCGGCTTTACCGCCAAGTTCGGCGCCACTACGGCTAGCAAGGTGCTGAAGCCGTCCTTGTTATTGACCAGCGCATTGGCGAAGGCGCTTTCGGCGGCGGAGCCTCGCGGCCCCAGAATCAGGTCAATATGAGCGATTTCGTTGCCGTCACCGACCAGAGCTTCACCGACCAGCAGTTTATTGATCTTTGCCATGAACACGATCTCCTAAGTTGTTGAGGATGAAAGGAAAGAACTTCTTGTATCGAAGCCATTGATTTACTCCCCTAAGGGGAAGTATGAAAGAACCTCCTTGTTCGCCAGCCGCTCTTGAGAGCCAGAATTAACGTTCTCCGGAACTCTGCCGCGCCGTCAAACCCACCGCCAAGAGACAGGCTACTGTCAGATCGGCCGTCGTGCCGGGATTGATCCCGTGAGTCTTGAACTCGCAATCGACCTCTCGCAGAAGCTCCATGGCCTGTAGCGGCATCTCAGACGTGGCGAAAGCCGCCTCGATCTCCGCCATTCGGCCGGCCACCATCCTGGAATAGCGGGTGCCGAACTTGCGTTCGACATGGCTGTCGGAAATCCTTTTCAAGAGCCCCACAAACACCGCCACCGCTGCCCATTCCTCATGGGCCCAACGGGAAAGCGCGGTATGATAACTTGGAATGGCATAATCAAAAACATCCGCAAAACAATTTGCATATTGGAAGGCGATGCGGTCACGGTCTTCCGCCAGACGCATGGCCTCCAGCAAGGTGACCTCCGGTGCCGCGTGGACGTCCTGCTCGGCCGCTGTCCCGAGCCCTCCGGGTCGAGCCAGACGAATGGCCCGGTAAACCCACTCGGCATCCCCGAGACTCGTGCCCATCAGCACTTTCCGCAAGGCCTCCCGGAGCGGCTCGGCTTCGGATTTCGTCTCGAACGCCTGGATCAGCGGCGCGGCCAAGAGCACGATGCCGAGATTGGTATTGCAACCCACGGTAGCCCAGGTTGCTTCAATGGCGAAATAGACTTTCTCTCCCAAGGAAAGATTTTCATCGCACAAAAAAGGTGCGCTGGCTTCCGCGCTGCGGCGGAAATCTTCCACCGTCATGCCATGGCCTTCCGAATGGAGGCTCACATTGCCTGGCTTAAAGGCGCGGAGCTCCAATTCGCAGGCTTCAAGGTAAGCCGTTTGCGCGGCTTGACGGCGGATATTCCCTTCGGCTGACATTACAGGGTCCACGCTTCCGGGATAGCGGGCGGCACCAACCGGGAGAGAAAGTCCTCAACCAGCAGATCGGCGATGGAAGCCTCCGTGACATTCTGCAAGCCCTTCCAGGCCGGGATACTGTTGACCTCGAGCACGCTGTAGCGGCCATGCTCGTCGCGGATGATATCGACGCCCGCATAGTCCATCTCCAGAACCTTCACCGCGTCTTCGGCCAGGCGGCAGAGCAGACGGTCATCCAGCCGCACCGGCTCGCAACGGGCGCCCTGGTGTACGTTGTTGAGCCAGGTCACCCCGCAGCGCCGCATGGCGGCCACGGCCCGGTTCCTGATGACGAACACGCGGAAGTCGTGAGGCTGCTCCCCGCAATGGACGAAACGCTGCAAGTAAAAGATACCGTTGTCCGGCGAGAGCCCGGCCAAGTCGTCCAGGCTCTCGTAGCGCCGGAGCCCCGTACCTTGAGAGCCAAACAAGGGCTTTGACACCAGCGCCCGCCCCTCGCGCAACTCCCGCTCGACGATCGCCAAGGCAGCCCCGAGATCGCCCAGCACCCAGGTCGACGGCGTAGGAATGCCGGCCCGCCGCAATAGAAAACTGGTCATGCCCTTATCCACGGTGCGCTCTACCGCGCGGCCGTCGTTGTAGACTGGAACGCCTAGCAACTTCAAAGCGTGCAGCACATCCAGATAGAACACCACCTGCTCCAGCGTCCCGCCCGGGACCCCGCGCACGAACACTCCATCCGGCAGGCGATCCTCGAAGCCGGGAAGGATAACAGGAAGACCCTCGGGTTCGAGGCTGATCCGGCAAGCGGCGAGGGAAACGTAAGCATAAGCGTAGCCCCGCGTCGCCAAGGCCTCGCGTAGACGCTTGCCGTGCCAGCCCGGATCGTCGGTGATGATGGCGATGCGGCCCATCTATTCCCCGAACGACCGTTCCAGCAACTCTTCGTCCAAATCCCCGGCGTGAAAGCTGCGGCCCGATTCGACGGCGGTGACGATCACCTTAGCCGGGCTGAACAGCATAGGATCGACCTTGAAGAAATCATACTTGTACTCCTTGAATACCTCGGCGAAAGGCTTGCCGTAGTCTCGCGACGTGGAGCTCGGCAATTCACGCGCCAAGGCCGCGGCTGCCTCGTCGCTGCCCTTGACGAACAGGTGCACCGTACCTCCGAACAGGATGGCGTCGTTGGTGCGCCCCATGGCTTTGACGAAGTTGGGATGGGGCGGCGGCACCGGCGCGGAGGCGCTGCCGTCGAGAATGTTGCCCAGCGGAAAATGCAGCGAGTGAGCCTTGTGCAAAGCCACTTCCAGCACCCGGCCCGCCACCTGCACGCTTCCCGCGAGACTGGAGGTCGGAGTCAGAATCACATACACACTGTCGGTCTCGACCTTGCAGGCGCGGGCGATCTTCTCGACGATCTCCACCGGCGGCGTTTTGTCGACCTCCATGACGAGGGTGGCCTTGGCGCAAAGGTCCCGATAACCCAGTTCCTCGTAGAGCTCTTCCACCGGCTTTTCAACGCCGTCCTTCACCTTGGTCGCCATGGCGCGGGCCGGACCCGAACTCAGCGCGTGGAAAGCGCCCTTGCCTTCGCCATGGGAAAGGCTCCAGCCGGCATACTGGCTGCCCAGACAGGCGATCACCGGATTGGTGCTGATGACGTTGACCATGGCCGGCCAGCGCGAAAAGGTCGCATTGTGGGTCAGCGTCACCTTGCCCAATCCCCCCATGCAGATCTCCGTGACCAGCCGACCGGCCTCAAGACCGCCCACGGCCTGGATGCCGGCATCAATGACGATACAGCCGTTGGCGAGACGGTCGACCTTGAGCCGTAGCTGATCGGCGTTGGCGATCATGTGCTTGACGATAGGAAGCGCGTAACTGTTGACACTGACGTGGGATAGCATGGCCGTTTCTCCTACCTGTTCATGGAATAGCTTGTTCTTTGTAGCTCGCGCTTTCAAAAGCTCGCACGCTGGCAGCTCAAGCTGGATTTTGAAAAAGTCAGCCGCGGATTGAACAGAGCTGTTGCAACACGATGGCCTTCCGCCGAGCGATCAGAGCTTCGACCTCGCAAGGCCCATTTCCTTCCGCCTCGACCGTGCATATGGGCTGGCCAGCGGCGATGGCGCTGGCCGGCAGCGGCCGATCGGCGCACCAATCCGGCCAAGCCACGGCCATAGGCACTCTCACCGGCCGGGAAGCAAAAACCGCCTCGAAGGCTCGCGCGGGCGCCGCGCCATTAGGTCCCAAGTCACTGAGTGATCCTCGACAGGCGCGGATATGGCGAGCCACCAAGCCTTCCGGGAAATCCCGATCGTACAGCGCCATCGTCGCGCTGGGCCTGGGATTGACTTCCAAGACTCGGCAAAGCTCACCGTCGAGCATGAAATCCAGGCTGTTCAGGCCCTTCAGCCCCACCGTCCGAACCAGCCGCGAAACGTAAGCCCGAAGTGCATCGCGCTGTGTCCGGCTCAGTTCCGCCCGGTTGAGGGCGCCGACAAACAAAAACGGCTGGCCGGGGCGGCTAGCCGTTCGCAAGGTATTAAAGCCCAGAATTTGGGCGCGCTCGCCGTCCGCCAGAAACAGCACCGACCTCGGCGGTTTCGACAGCCGGCGCTGGTAATATTCGCCGACGCCGGCCGGCCGTTCTTGGGCGGAGAAGCGTACACCCTTGCCTCCCTCGCCGCAACCGGACTTGATGAGCCAGTTTTCAGGATCGGCGGGTGGAGTAAATCGCACTTCGGGGAAGGGAATGCGGAGCCGGCGGAGGAGCTCGAAAAACGCATCCGGGGTCTTCAAGCGCCGGGGGATTTCCGGTGGATTGCCGTAAACCTGGCGACCTTGCGCCAATTGCTCCAGAAGGCCGGGCGCCACGTCCAATCCGCTGCCGTAGATCAAGGCATAACGTTCGGGCGGGGCGAGCCGCGCCGCGGCGTCGAGCAGGCTCTCCGCAGCGAAGCCGATGCGGCCTGGTGTCACGGCCTCGGCGATCTCGGCATGCTCGCGGGTATCGGCGTCGGCGTAGAGATCGAGGGCGACGGGGCGGATCCCCGCGCGGGCGGCGGAGCGGACCAGCATCCGCGCCGAACCGCTCACGACTAAGAGCCGTTCGGGCAAATCGGCGCCGATGGCGGGCAATTGCGGCCGCGCTCCCGATCAGCCGGCGGCTCGATGCGGCCGCTCGACCGTAACCTCGGCGCCCCGGTTGCGGGCCGTACCTA
>CADDYU010000084.1 GCA_902810705.1 Methylococcaceae bacterium | reverse complement strand
CGCATCGCTTCCACCTACGGTCAGTCCCTTTTCTTTGTGCCTCCGCGCCCAACGGCACCCGCTCGGCGCCAAGACCCCCGGTCCTTCGGGTGCGCAGCAGTCTATCACCGCACCCAGGGTTGTCAAGAAAAATCGCGACATTTTGTCGCACCCTGCCCAGAAACTCGTTTCTTGATCGTCCTGCGGAACTCAGAACAGCAGATTCATGGTCTCGAATCCGCTTCGGACGCCATGGATCATGATGCGGCAAACGGGCTCGTTGATGATCCGAAAATAAGGCCACTGAGATTCTGGCGGCCAATGCTTGAAAAGTCAGGCTCCGAGCACTCTGCGATGACATCCCGTGAAAAGGCGATTATTCGGTACGGAAGCTCGTCGGTGACACGCTCGATGCCCGAAATGCCGCTCCTAATAGGGACAAATCCTGCCCACGCCCAAACCGGACCCCAATAGCCGTTCACGCGGGAGGCGTTCGCTTGAGGTGATGACGTTGCCAATGACCGCCAAGAATGAGTAGCAGTCCAACTAGACTGACGCCCAGCGCGAGGTCGGCAGAGAGCCCTGGCAACAGCATGCTCGTCACGCCCCCTGCAAGCAGCAGCCATGCCCCGACGACGGAGGCAGCGCCGCCGAATATCTTCATTTTTTGGATAGGTTCGGTTGTGGATGGCGGTGGCCGCCCGAAATCCATGCGGTGGACCGCCACGTCGTCCGCTTTGATCGTATCGTGGGCGAAGGACGCGACATCCTCCAACGGCTCGAGATGGCTGACGATCATCGTGTTCGGGAGTACACCGCGAATGTCGCGCTCGATGCTTTCCAGCAAGTCATGGCCGGCCTGAACCGAAAGCTGGCCAGGCACCAGCACATGCACCGTCACGAGCCGCTGCATGCCAGCCGGCCGGGCACGAAGATCGTGAAACCGAATGCCTTGGGCCCGATATCGATCGAAGATATTTTCGATTTTGGCTCGCTCCTGGCTCGGAATGGCGGCATCCAGCAATCCGGAGATCGAACGCCGGATCAGACCAGTTCCCGACCAGACGATTTGCAGCGCGGCAACCAGCGCGATAGCCGGATCCAGCCATAGCCACCCGGTGAGGACGATGCTTCCCAGAGCCAGAAGCACGGCGGCCGTAGTCCATACATCTGACAATAAGTGCCGACCATCCGCCTCCAGCACGATGGAACCGTATTTGCGTCCGGCCCGGAACAGCACCCAGCCGGCCAACAAATTGATCCCGGCTGCTCCCGCCGCGATGATCATGCCGATGTCCAGCTTGGCCAGAGGCTCCGGGTTCAAAAACCTCTCCCACGCAGTCCAGGCGATGCCGGCGGCCGCGACTAGGATCAAGGCTCCCTCAAGACCACTGGCGAAATATTCCGCTTTCCCGTGGCCGAACGGATGCCCTGCATCGGCAGGCCGCGCTGCGAACGAGAGGACCAGCAAAGCGGTGACGGCGGCGATCAAATTGATGAGCGATTCTGCCGCGTCGGAAAGCAGGCCGACCGAGCCGGTCATTAAATACGCCTGGGTTTTCAGCCCGATGGTCAGAACCGCCGCCAAAACCGACAACCAACCATATCGCGCCAGCGAAAAGGTGCCCATCATCGCCGCTTGAACCCCTGTTAAGATGCATTCAAGCCGTTTCGAGCGCTTGCAGGAGCATGCTCCTGATCGAATCGGGAAACTGGATTTCCAAGGCCAATTGCCGCGCCTGCTCGGACATTTTTGCCCAGGTTTTTCGGACTATTCCGGGGAGTTTTTCAGCCGGTTGGGTCGCGGCGAACTCGGGAAAATAAAATTCGAGAAACACCAGGCAGGCGGCATCCTCGATCGCTTGGACATCCGGATCGGTTTTCAAGCCTTTTTTCCGTACTATCGTCTTGACTCTTTCGATGGATTCCGGCGCATACCCTGCCTGCGCCATCAATTCCGCCACTCGATCGGCGTGGAATCCATACAGATAGCTGCGCCATTTCAGATAGCCTTCCCGGGTAGCGGGATAACCATCGCGGGGCACTTCCCAGCGCCGGAGATGCTGACCGCGCGCCGCGATCCGCAACAGATCGGAAGCTTCGGGCCGCAGCCGCTCCAGCCATTCCGTCATACGGAGGCCATAAAGCAGCTCTTTGGGCTGGACCTTCCCCTGCCAAATCTCCCGATGGGGATCTTGGGCATTCGCCTCGTCAATCAGACGCAGCACTCGATCGAGTCTTTCGTTCATGATGGGGTTAAATAATTAAAGATAAAGAGCGTTGTTTCTTATCAAATCCCATCCTCTCTGGCAACGCCGAGACGGCTCGCCCAAGTAGCAAGGCTTGACATCCAAGGCTAAGATGGCGCTCTAAGGCCATCGCCAGGAGGGTATATGTTGAAAGCCTGCGTCTTCGTCATTTTCGGCTCCACCGGCCACCTGTCCCGCACCAAGCTGCTTCCCGCCCTATACCGCCTGCACCAGGCCGGGCGGCTCTCCGACGAACTCGTGGTGCTGGGCGTGGGGAGGCGCCCCTGGGATGATGCCCAATGGCGCGAGGAAACCACACAATGGTTGAAGTTCCGCCTGGGCGACAGCTTGGACGATGGGGCCTTGGCGGCTTTCCTCGGGCGTCTCCATTTCTTTTCGGGCGACCTCAACGCGCCGGAATCCGCAGCCCGCCTTAAGGAGAGGCTGGACAACACCCCGGGATTTCCGCCCAGCCGGGTGTATTACCTTTCCCTGCCTCCGTCCGAGTACAAATCGGCCGCGGCCTACCTCGCCGCCGCCGGGCTGAACAAAGAAACCGCCGGCTGGTGCCGATTGGTGGTGGAAAAGCCCTTCGGCTACGATCTTGAAAGCGCGAAAGCCCTAGATCATGCGCTGCACCGGGATTTCACGGAAGACCAGATTTACCGCATCGATCATTACCTGGGCAAGGAGACGGTACAGAACATCTTCGTGTTCCGTTTCGCCAATCTGATGCTCGAACCGCTCTGGAACCGGAATTTCATCGACCATGTCCAGATCACCCACAGCGAGGTCGCCGGCATCGAGGACCGGGCGGAGTTTTATGATGCCACCGGCGCCCTGCGCGACATGATACAAAGCCATTTGCTACAAATGCTGGCGCTCACCGCCATGGAGCCGCCCGCCAACCTGGACGCGGAGTCCATCCGCGACGAGAAGGTCAAGGTGCTCAAGTCGATCCGCCCCATCTCCAAGAATGCCGTCCACGCTCATGCCTTCCGCGCGCAATACACGCGCGGCACCGTGGCGGGCCAGACCGTGCCCGGCTACCTGGAGGAAAGAAATGTCCCGAAACACAGCACGACCGAAACCTATGCCGCAGTCAAGCTTCTGATCGATAACTGGCGTTGGCGCAACGTGCCGTTTTTCCTGCGCACCGGCAAAAGGTTAGCGCGGAACAGCTCGCTCATTTCCATCCGCTTCAAGCACCCGCCGCAGCAGTTGTTCCGCGAAACCCAGATCGAACATCTGCCCCCCAACTGGCTATTGATGGGCATACAGCCCGAACAATGCATCCGGGCGGAACTCCAGGTGCGCGAACCCGGCATCGGCATGCGCGCCCGCACCACCCAACTGGACGCCAGCACCTGCTATCAGACCGGCTATCTCCTGGATGCCTACGAAACCCTGCTGCTGGATGTTATCGAGGGCGACCATTCCCAGTTCCTGCGCTCGGACGAAGTGCAATGGGCCTGGAAGGTCGTCGATCCGATCATCAAGGAATGGGCCATGGAGCGGGATTACATCCATACGTACTCCGCCGGAAGCTGGGGTCCAGAGGAGGCAAACCGGCTGTTCGAGCGGGAGGATCAGGGGTGGCGGCATTCCTTCGAATGCGAGTCGGAATAGAGGTCGGCCCATCTTCAAAGCCGGCGCGCCCGTACGGACATGGGCGCGCCGGGGACGATTAGCCGTTCAGTGCGGCAAGCCGTAGCCGCCGCTTTGGATCCGCCGGAGGGTGGCCACGAGAGTATCGATCTCCTCGTGAGTGTTGTAGAACGCGAGAGAGGGGCGGACCGTGGCTTCGAGGCCGAAGCGACGGAGAATGGGCTGGGCGCAGTGGTGGCCGGCACGCACTGCAATGCCTTCCTGGTTAAGGGCGCCACCGATATCTTCGGAGCGGAATCCTTCCAGCACGAAGGACAGCACGCTGGCCTTGTCCGGAGCGGTGCCGATCAGGCGGAGCCCCGGAATGCTTTGAAGACCCTGGGTCCCATAGACCAGCAGCTCGTGCTCGTAACGCCGTATGGTCTCGAGGCCGATCCGTTCCACGTACTCGAGCGCCGCGGCGAGACCCACCGCATCGGCGATGTTGCCGGTACCGGCTTCGAAGCGTCCGGGGGCGGATTGGTAGAGCGTCCGCTCGAAGGTCACGTCCTGGATCATGTTGCCGCCCCCTTGCCAGGGCGGGGCCGCGTTGAGCAGATCCAGCTTGCCGTAGACGGCACCGATGCCGGTGGGGCCGAACACCTTGTGGCCGGAGAACACGAACCAGTCGCAATCGAGGGCCTGCACGTCCACCGCCATGTGGGAGACCGATTGGGCCCCATCCACCAGCACTCGGGCGCCGCAGCGGTGGGCGATCTCGACCATTTCCCTGGTCGGGGTAATGGTGCCCAAGGCGTTCGATACCTGGGAAAACGCCACCAGTCGGGTGCGCGGCCCCAGCAGCCTCTCGTATTCGTCCAGCAGGACCTGCCCGTGCTCGTCTACCGGCGCGACCCGCAGCCGTGCCCCCTTTTCCTGGGCCAACTGCTGCCAGGGCACAATGTTGGCGTGGTGCTCCAGCCAGGTGATGACGATTTCGTCACCCGGCCCCACGTGGCGCTGGCCCCAGGATTGGGCCACCAGGTTGATGCCTTCAGTGGTGCCGCGGACGAACACGATCTCGTCCGGGGACGCGGCGTGAAGAAACCGCGCCACCGAGCGTCGGGCCGCCTCATAGGCATCCGTGGCGCGGGCGGCCAACTCATGGGCGCCCCGGTGGATGTTGGAGTTCTCGTGACTGTAGAAGTACGCGAGCCGATCGATCACCGCCTGCGGCTTTTGGGTGGTGGCGGCGTTGTCCAACCAGATCAATGGCCGGCCATTAACTTTTTCCTGGAGGATCGGAAAATCGCGGCGCACGGCTTGGACATCGAATCCCGGATGGGCAGAAGTGCGAATCTTCGCTTCCCGCTCGTGGCGGCGTTCGGTGGCTTCCGCCCGGGGCACGTGGAGTGTTCCGGCCGCCGCGTGCGACTCTCTCAGAAAGTACGGCAGGTCTCCGGCCTTTTCACCCGTCTGACCATGACGGCCGCCCGGCGAGCCCGCCGCTCGCGAACCGGGCACGCCCAGCGGAGCGCCTTCCGGCTCGCCTCTTTCCGCGCGAGGCGAGGTTTTCCCACCGAGATCGGGAGATTCCAGATTCAGCGTCTGCACCGCTCCGGGCGAGGTTCGTCCACCGAGACTAGAAGATTCCCCGTGGAAGCCCGGCAGCGCGCGGGGCGACGTGGTCGTCTCGGCCCCATCGAGAAAATAAAACGACGAGCCGGGATCGCCCGAGGCCGGAGGAGTTGGAGCGATGAACCGGGGTGCATCGCCGCTTAGGGAAGCCAACGCTGCGGAGGTCAGTTCCGTCAGTTCGTCGGCACCTGGAACAGCGTATGCCGATGTCGGATCGATCCCCAGAGTTTCGACCCCGGAAGAACTGGGCAGCCGCGCTGACTCCGCCGAAAAGAAGCCTGAAGATCCCGGGGAATTCCGGCCCGGACCGAAGCCTGCCGGTTCGAGATTGAGCGCCGGCACGGCCCCTGGCGAGGTAGTCTCGGGCGAGCGCAGGAAATAGAAGCTTGATCCGTTTTCCCCGGGACCCCTGACCGCCGGGTGCGGTGGCTGCCCGCTCAAGCCCGCTAGGGTGCCGGGCAGCTCCCGCAGCCGGGCTTCGTCGAGGACTCCGGAGCCGGCGAAGGAAGGCATGGCGGATCCGGCCGGGTCGAGGCCGGGCGGGCTCGGGAATCGCTGGGAGCCGGGCGCGGACACCGCCGTCGGCAGCGCCGTGGTCCGGTTGGGATCGAAGTTCGACTTCTGGACATCCAAGGCCGGCACGGTGCGCGGCGAGGTGGGCTGGGCCCCGTGCAGGAACTGGAAAGGCGCTCCGGCGCCCTCCGGTGCCGTGGCGGCGGAGTGGGGGGATTGCCCAGTGAGGCCCGCGAGGGCGGCGGGCACCTCTCGCAGCCGAGCTTCGTCTGGAAGCCCCGAGCCGGTGATCGGCAGGGCGGCCAACACCGGCTCGAAGCCGAAGCCAGGGGGCGTCGGCAGGCGCTGCGAGCCGACGGCGGACAGGGCCGTAGCACCCGTGGAGGTTCGGTTGGGATCGAAATTCTCCGACTGGATATCCAAGGCCGGCAGGGTTCGCGGCGATGCGCTCGGAGCCGACTGCGCCAGCTGCGTGAGCAGCGCGGGGTCTGCCTGCATCTGGCCCGTGGTCTGTGGCTTCGATCCCGTCAAGCCTCCTACCGGCGCCCCTCCCCCCGGCTCTGTCAGGGGATCGCCCGGCAGCGCCCGGAACATGGCGTTGGCGAGCCGCGCGAGCTCCGCCTCGTCCGGCAGCCCCGCGGGCAAGTCCTGCCTCTCGGGCTCGCCAGCCGCTCCGGGAGCCGCATCCGGGGTGCCCAAGGCAGCGGGATTAAAGCTTGTATTCGTGCCTGTAGTCATGGTACTTCCCTACTTCGACGTTTTCGAGCACGGCGGCGGCGTCGTCCGTGAGGATCGCCAGCGAGCAGTACAGGGACACTAAGTACGAGGTGATCGCCTTGCGGCTGATGCCCATGAACTTGATCGAGAGCCCCAATCCTTGCTCGCCGGGGAGGCCAGGCTGGTAGAGGCCGACCACCCCTTGGCGGCTCTCGCCGGTGCGAAGCAGCAGGATGTTGGTCTTGCCGTCCACGATGCTCAGTTTGTCGCTGGGAATCAGCGGCAGTCCGCGCCAGGTCAGGAACTGGGAGCCGAACAGGGTGGTGGTGGGCGGCGGCACGCCGCGGCGGGTGCATTCACGGCCGAATGCGGCGATCGCCTTCGGATGGGCCAGGAAGAAGGCGGGCTCCTTCCAGACCTTGGTGATGAGTTCGTCCAGATCGTCCGGCGTCGGCGGTCCGGCCAGGGTCGAGATGCGCTGCTCCGGAACGATGTTGTTCAAAAGCCCGTACTCACCGTTGTTGATGAGTTCGCTCTCCTGCCGCTCCTTGATGGTTTCGATGGCCAGCCGCAACTGCTCCTTGATCTGGTTGTGGGGGCTGCTGTAGAGGTCCGACACCCGGGTATGCACGTCGACCACCGTGGTCACGGCGCTCAGGAAATACTCGCGGGGCTCTTCGTCATAATCGACGAAGGTTTCCGGCAGATCGCGTTCATCGCGCTGGGAGCAGGCGGTGAGGACGCGGGAGGCGTCCTTGACCTTGTTCAGGCGGTAGATACCCGCTTCGACGCCGACCCACGGTAAGAGGTGCACCAGCCAGCGGGGGGTGATGGTAATGAGTTGCGGTGGGGTCTTGGTCGCATTGGCAAGCTGTCGGGCAGCGCTATCGCTTACGGCGAGTTGAGATGTACTGGTCTCGGCCATCGGTTATATCTCCTTAGGGTTGACGTGAGGTGTGCTTCTGTCGTGAATCCCGCAACCGCTTCTTCTCGGTCTAGGGATCATCCATTTCCCTGCCTCATCCAGAGGAAAGGGCAAGGTGAAATCACTATTGTTGTGCTTACATCATGCAAGTCATTCCGGTCTTTAAGCCGCTTCCGTGCAGGCGCGTCAGAACATGACAAGTCAGGTACGGGCGGCATTGGATTCTTGCTGGGCGGGAGACCGGTCGTCCTTGAATGATAAAAAACCTCAAGTTCCAATCATTATGGAATAAGCATATAGCTAATCGATCTATAAATCAACCCATTATTTGGAGGCGCGGAACGGTAGATTGCCGGAAATTCATAGACCCCATGGAGGAAATGGATTGTCCTCAGGGTTGAGGAACTCGATAATCGGCGGCAGTGCAGGAAGGATTTCTTGCCGGTGGCATAGGCGCGCAAAAAAACGGGCGCCATTGGCGCCCATCAATAATTTGGGGAATCTTCGCGTGGCGAAGACTTTAGCCTTCGCCGCTAACCACGATTTTTTTCGGTTGCACTTCGGCTTTCTTGGGAATGGAAATCTCCAGCACGCCGTTCGAAGTCCTCGCCGAAATGCCGTCCGCGTCGGCCGTATCCGGCAGGGAGAAGCGGCGGTAAAAAGTGCCGAACACCCGTTCCACGCGCTTCAAGCCTTCGCGACGGGCCTTGGCTTCGGTTTCGCGTTGGCCTTTCAGAGTGAGAATGCCGTTCTCCATGGTAATGTCGATGTTGTCCGGGCTCACGCCGGGCAAATCGGCCCACAGAACATAGCGCTCGGATTCTTCCTTGATGTCGACGGCCGGCGTCCATTCGGCGGTCGCAGCGGTGTCGGTGCCAGCGGCTTTGCCCTCGAAGGACCGCTCGAGTTCTCTTTGCAGTTGATTCAGAAGGCTCCAAGGCTCATAGCGACTCATGATTTTTCTCCATTGGGTTTTGCTTGAGTTAACTCTTATATGGAGACCACCATGGTTTTTTCAAGCCGGCGTCCTGAGACCCCTACTCTCCCGGACCCTCCAAGCAGGCGGGGTAAAAAAGCCCTGAGTCCCTGCCGCTGGACGGCCGGGATGCGTCACCCCACCCAAGCTCTCGCGTTCCGGAACAGCCGCATCCAGGGGCCGTATTCGCCCCAATCCTTAGGGTGCCAGGAATTCTGCACGGTGCGGAAGCAGCGCTCGGGATGGGGCATCATGATGGTGAAGCGCCCATCGATGGTGGTGAGGCCGGTGATGCCGAAGGGCGAGCCGTTGGGATTGAAGGGAAAGACTTCGGTCGGCCGACCGTGGCGGTCGGTGTAACGAAGAGTGACGATCCCCTGAGCCAAAGCCGTGGCACCGCTCCGACCGAACACGGCCCGACCTTCTCCATGAGCCACGACCACCGGCAGGCGCGAGCCTTCCATGCCGGCGAACAGGATGGAGGGGGACTTTTCCACCTGCACCAAGGCCACCCGCGCCTCGAACTGCTCCGATGCGTTCCAGACGAACCGCGGCCAGTCTATTGCGCCGGGGATCAGCTCGGCGAGATGGGACAGCATCTGACAGCCGTTGCAAACGCCGAGCCCAAAGGTGTCCTGCCGGTGAAAGAACGCTTCGAATTCATCGCGGGCTCTGTCGTTGAGCAGGATCGACTTGGCCCAGCCGCCGCCGGCACCCAGCACGTCGCCATAGGAAAATCCGCCGCAGGCGGCGAAGCCGACAAAATCCCGGAGGCTGATCCGGCCGGACAGGATGTCGCTCATGTGTACGTCGATTGCGGCAAAGCCGGCCAGGTCGAGGGCGGCGGCCATCTCCACATGGCCGTTGACGCCCTGCTCCCGCAGGACGGCAACACGCGGCCGGCCCTTGGAATAGAAGGGCGCCGCCACGTCCAGGGCGGGATCGAAACCCAAAATGGCGGACAGACCGGGGTCGTTGTCGTCCTGGAGGGCTTGGTATTCCTGCCGAGCGCAGTCCGGATTGTCGCGCAGGGCCTGCATCCGAAAGCTGGTTTCCGACCAGACGGCTTGAAGTTCGGCACGGCTCGCCTCGTACACACGCTTATCGCCATGGCGGAGCACGATCCGCCGGTCGACGCGCGGCGCGCCGATCCCATGAACGCAATCGCCGAGTCCGTCTCGAGCCAGCCGCGCCATCACCCGAGCCAGCTCGCTCTCCCGCACCTGCACCACCGCGCCGAGCTCTTCGGCGAAGAGAGCCGCGAGGGTATCCTCGCCCAAGCCGGCCAGATCGATCTCGAGGCCGCAGCGGCCGGCAAACGCCATCTCGCAGAGGGCGGCGAACAGGCCGCCGTCGGACCTATCGTGATAGGCCAGCAGCAGCCCGTCTGCGTTCAAGCTTTGGATGGCGGCGAAGAAGGCTTTGAGCAAGTCGGGATCGTCGAGATCGGGGCACGCGTCGCCCAATTGGCCGTAGACCTGGGCCAGTGCCGAGCCGCCCAGCCGGTTTTGGCCCTGGCCGAGATCGATGAGCACGAGACGGGTCGGCCCCTCGTCGAGGCGGAGTTCCGGGGTCAGGGTGGCGCGAATGTCGAGGAGCGGGGCGAAAGCGGTAACGATTAGCGAAACCGGCGCCGTCATCACGATATCCCGGCCGCCTTTCTGCCATACCGTCTTCATGGATAGGGAATCCTTGCCCACCGGAATGGCGATCCCAAGCGCCGGACAAAGCTCCAATCCGACCGCCTTCACCGTATCGAAGAGCCGGGCGTCTTCCTCGGGTGTGCCGCAAGCCGCCATCCAGTTGGCGGACAGCTTGATGTCCCCCAAGGACGCGATCCGGGCCGCCGCGATGTTGGTCAGGGCCTCCCCGACCGCCATCCGCCCCGAAGCGGGCGCGTCGATGAGCGCGATGGGAGCGCGCTCGCCCATGGCCATGGCCTCGCCGGTGTAAGCCTGGAATCCCGAGGCCGTCACCGCCACGTCCGCCACCGGCACCTGCCAGGGGCCGACCATCTGGTCGCGGGCGACCAGGCCGCCCACCGAACGGTCGCCGATGTGGATCAGAAAGCTCTTGTCCGCCACCGCCGGAAAGCGGAGCACCCGCCGCGCCGCTTCCGCGAGCACGATCCCCTCGCGCGCAAGGGGCCTAAGGTCCGGCGCGGCTCTCGCCGCCTCGCGCCGCATCCGGGGCGGCTTGCCGAACAAGAGCGACAGGGGAATGTTCACGGCATCGCTGCCGAGCAGGCGGTCGGACAGATCCAAACGCTCGTCTTCGGTGGCCTGGCCGATCACGGCGTAGGGGCAGCGCTCCCGCGCGCAGAACTCGCGGAACTTGTCCAGCGCTTCCGGCTTCAGCGCCAGCACATAGCGCTCCTGGGCCTCGTTGCACCAAATCTGCATGGGCGAAAGGCCCGGCTCGGCGCTGGGCACTTCGCGCAGTTCGAACCGGCCGCCGCGGCCGGCGTCGTGGATGATCTCCGGCACCGCGTTGGACAGGCCGCCCGCCCCCACGTCGTGAATGGACAGGATGGGATTGGCCTCGCCCAGCGCCACGCAGCGGTTGATGACCTCCTGGCAGCGGCGCTGCATCTCGGGATTGCCGCGCTGCACCGAAGCGAAATCGAGGCTTTCGGCGCTTTCCCCGGAAGCCACCGAGGAGGCCGCGCCGCCACCGAGGCCGATCAGCATGGCCGGGCCGCCGAGCACCACGATGGGCGCGCCGGGCGGGATCGGCGCCTTGCCGAGGTGGTGCGGGCGGATATTGCCCATGCCGCCCGCGATCATGATCGGCTTGTGATAGCCGCGCAGCCCCTTGCCGTCCGGCGAAGGCTGCTCGAAGGTCCGGAAATAGCCGCACAGGTTGGGGCGGCCGAATTCGTTGTTGAAGGCCGCCCCGCCGAGAGGCCCATCATGCATGATTTCCAAAGCCGAGACGATGCGGCCGGGCTTGCCGTGATTCTCCTCCCAGGGCTGGACGAATCCGGGGATGCGCAGATTCGAAACCGAAAATCCCGTGAGGCCCGCTTTGGTCTGGGAGCCCCGGCCGGTCGCGGCCTCGTCGCGGATTTCGCCGCCCGAGCCGGTGGCGGCGCCAGGATAAGGCGAAATGGCGGTGGGGTGATTGTGGGTTTCCACCTTCATCAAGAGATGGGCCGGCTCGTGTCGGTAGCCGTATTCCAGGCTTTCGGAATCGCGAAGGAACACTTGGGATAGCGGCCCTTCCACCACGGCGGCGTTGTCCTTGTAGGCGGACAGGAGACCCGCCGGCGATTTCTGGCTGGTGTTCCGGATCATGCCGAACAGCGTCTGATCCTGCGGTTCATCGTCGATGATCCAGGCGGCATTGAAGATCTTGTGCCGGCAGTGCTCGGAATTGGCCTGGGCGAACATCATCAGCTCCACGTCGGTGGGATTCCGGTTCAGGGCCGAGAAGCTCGCCGCCAAATAGTCCAGCTCGTCCTCCGAGAGAGCCAAGCCGAGTTCCCGGTTGGCCCTGATCAGCGCTCCCTTCCCTTCTTCGAGCAGCGGGATGCGCGCCAGAGGCGCCGGGCTATGATGTTGGAAAATGAGGCATTCTTCGCCCGGGCTCAGCACGGTCTCGGTCATGCGGTCGTACAGGCATGACGTCAGGCTTGCATAGGGCTCAGCACTCATATCGCCCGTTACCCGGACGTGGTATTCCACTCCCCGCTCCAGGCGAAGCACCGCGTCCAGCCCGCAGCGCCGGGCGATTTCGGTGGCCTTGCTGGACCAGGGCGAGATGGTGCCGAGGCGCGGCACCACCAGATAACGAAGGCCCTCCGGATCGGTTGGATTGTCTGGTGCCGCCTCGCCATAGTCGAGGATTCGCTCGAGCGTGCACTGTTCCGCAGCGCTCAAGTCCCGCGAAGTTTCGACGAAATGGACATGGACCGCGCCTAGATTCCCAACGCTAGGTTCGGCGGTCCGCAGTTCAGCGAGCAGCCTGTCGCGGCGGAAATCGGATAATGCGGGAGGACCTGGAAATCTGAGGATCATGCTCCGACCTTCGGAAGGATTGAGCGATGTCACGCCTTAGATGGCGACGTTTGGTTGCTCCCGCCCTGGAGGGTTTGCCTGCCGGCCTGCGGCCGGCTTCGATTCGGCATCACTCAGGACAGGATTTTAGCGAGGCTTCAGGGCGCTGGCTTGGAAGATTCCGCGGCGGGCTTTGCCCTTGAGCCGGATTCGGAACGCAAGGCTTCATGCAACTGCTTTAATAGGTCAAGGCCTTGGCCCGAGGACTGCGGCTTGTTTTCCGAGTCGAGGACATAGACCGTCGTCAGCCTTCCCTTGTCTTCCAGCTTGATGCGGTATTCCTTGGATGATTCGGCGCCGCCGCCGAACATTTCCGCCAGATCGCCGAAGAAGCCGCGGTCTTGGTAAGGCTTCTTATCGCCTCCATAATACACGTAGTACACGCCGTCGGAACGGTTTTGATCGCTGATTTCCAGTTCCATCCGGCCCAAGGCCTTGGAGACTTCCACCCAGGCCCGCTCGAAGGGCGCCTCAATCTCGATCAAAGGCACGTCGCTAGAGCTTTGCGCCAAGGTTGGCGTCGGTTCGGACCGGGGCTTGGAGACGGCGGCGCGCGGGCCCTCGGTCTCGCCGGTGGGTTGTTCCGAGGTCTCCTCGCCTCCTCCCGGCGGCCGGTCCTCGACCGGCTCCTCGGCCGCGGAAGTCCCCTGCTTTACCGCCGCGCCCTCTATGGTGGAAGCGGTCAAGTCGGGCGGGATTTCCAGGGGTGGAATCTCCGAACTGTACTTGTATTGCTTCTGTTTGTCGGGAAACCAGCTGCTGATGGTCTCGCAACCGCTGAGCAGAAAAGCGGCGCTCAGCAGAATCCAAATACGTCTACGATCGAATCGAGTCATGGCGAGGCTGCTCAGATCACGCCGGCTTGCCGCATGGCGTTTCGCACGGTATTGTGAAATTCTTCGGCCAGCCAGGTTAGGGGCAGGCGAATGCCGGGTTGGATGAACCCCATTTCGTGCACCGCCCATTTGACCGGAATGGGATTGGATTCGATAAATAGATCCCGGTGCAGGGCGGCCAGTTGGGCATCGATCGCCTGGGCGGCGGCTCGGTCTCCGGACCGGGCCGCGGCGCACATCTCGTGCATCAGCCTCGGGGCGACGTTGGCGGTCACGGAAATCACCCCATGACCGCCCGCGAGGCAGAACTCGCGGGCGGTCGCGTCGTCGCCCGAGTACAGCAGGAAATCCGGCCCACACCGACGAATGATGTCCTCGACCCGCTCCAGCTTGCCGGTGGCCTCCTTGATGCCAACGATGTTCGGGATTCCAGCGAGCCGCTCGACGGTCTCGGGCAAGAGATCGCAGGCGGTGCGGCCCGGCACGTTGTAGAGAATCTGCGGAATGTCCACCGCCTCCGCGATGGCCTTGTAATGGCGATAAAGCCCTTCCTGGGTCGGTTTGTTGTAGTAAGGCGTGACCAGAAGGCAGGCATCGGCGCCTAGTTCCTTAGCCTGGCGGGTCAGATTAATGGCCTCCTGAGTGGAATTGGCGCCGGTGCCGGCGATAACGGGCACCCGCCCCGCGACCCGCTCGACCGTCAGCGCGATGACTTGGCAATGCTCCGCCTCATCCAGCGTGGCGGATTCGCCGGTGGTCCCTACGGCGACGATGCCATCGGTCCCCTGTTCGATATGAAATTCGATCAGCCGGTGCAAGCTTTCCACGTCCAATGCGCCGTCCTGCGTCATCGGCGTCACCAGCGCGACGATGCTACCTTCAATCATGCCACCCATCTCGGCTCGCAAAAGGCGCATGTTACCGTGCGCCGCCGGACCCTGACAACCGCACGATTCTTCTCAAAGGCGAAGCCTTACCCGTTTGGGCAGGGGCAATCCAGGGGTGAAGGTGGTACACTTTTTTTCATTTCCTTAAATATTGAGATAGCCCCGCCATGCAGCTCGTGATTACCGTGCTGGGCGAAAACCGCCCTGATGTGATCGTAGAACTCACCCGCACGATCAAGGATGCCAAATGCACGATCCTGGAAAGCCGGTTGACTGAGCTGGGACTCGAATTCGCCGGCCACCTGCTCGTGGAAGGCAACTGGAACCACATCGTTCGTCTCGAGAATGCGCTCGAAAGCCTCGCCAACCGTTCCCGTCTGAAGATTCATCTGCTGCGCGCTCAAGAGCAGGAAATCCCCGTGGAAGACAATTCGCTGCCCTATGCGATCGATATCTTCGCTACCGACCAAATCAACAACATCCACGATCTAAGCGGATTCTTGGCCGACCGGAACATCGCCATCCTGGATCTTTCAACCAGCCGCTATCCCGCGCCCTATACCGCCACGCCTCTCTTTCTCGCGCATATGATCATCAAGATACCCGCGGGAATGCGCATCGTGAGCTTGCGGGACGAGTTTTTGGATTTCTGCGATCAGATGAATCTGGATGCCATTCTCGAACCCGTCAAGCGCTGAAGAACAGGTGAACAACCCCCGGCACGGCTTGTCTCCCGCTAACTCTGACGCGGCGCTCATCTCCGGGAGCGATGGCTCGCGAACGTCCTTTAAATGGCTTACTTAAGAGTTTGGGCCTGCCATGAGCATTCCTTTGGAACAATCCGCTCCCAACTTTTCCGCCCCCGCCAGCTCGGGAAAAACCGTTCAACTCTCGGATTATCGCGGCCGGTACGTGGTCCTTTATTTCTATCCCAAGGACAACACTCCAGGCTGCACCCAGGAAGGTCAGGAGTTTCGCGATCTTTACCCGGAATTCCGGAAATTGGGCGCCGATGTCTTGGGCATTTCACGGGACAGCCTGAAATCGCACGAAAACTTCAAGCGCAAGTTCGAATTCCCCTTCGAACTGATTTCCGACACCGACGAGCACATTTGCAATCTCTATGACGTGATCCGCCTGAAGAACATGTACGGCAAGCAGGTTAAGGGCATCGAACGCAGCACCTTTCTGATCGATCCCGAAGGCGCTATCGCCGCCGAGTGGCGGAAGGTCGACGTCAAGGGACATGCGGCGAAGGTCCTGGACAAGCTCCGCGAGCTGGCGGGCGGCTGACGCCGGCGAGACCTTGATGATCCGCATTCGCCGCGTCTACGAAGCTCCGTCTCCCGAGGATGGTCTTCGGGTCTTGGTCGATCGGCTTTGGCCGCGCGGCCTGAGCAAGGCGGAAGCCCGCATCGATGTATGGCTCAAGGACATTGCCCCAAGCCATGAACTGCGCCGCTGGTTCGGACACGATTCCGCGAAATGGGAAGAATTCAAGGCGCGCTATTACGCGGAACTGGAAGCCCGGCCCGAGGCGGTTAATACGCTGCTGCGCCACGCCAGCGAAGGCCCCGTGACGCTGCTCCATGCCGCCAAGGAACCGCGCTTCAATAACGCGGCGGCGCTTTCGGAATATCTGGCTTATAAGTCTTGATGGCTCGTTCCGATCCGTGACAGGCAACACTCCAGACTCCTTATCTCTCATCGCTTATTTCCATCGCCTCTAAACCCTACACATCATGAACCAAATCGTCGTCCCGGAAAAAAAACTCTTCGTTCTCGATACCAACGTGCTGATGCACGATCCGGCCTGCCTGTTCCGGTTTCAGGAGCACGATCTTTACATTCCGATGATCGTTCTAGAAGAACTGGACCACTCCAAGAAAGGATTGTCCGAGGTCGCTCGCAACGCCCGCCAGGCCAGCCGGTTCCTGGACGAACTGATCCGCCATGCCGATCTTTCGGCCATCCGGAGCGGCATTCCCCTGAGCCAGCTGGAATACGCCGGCCGCATCGACGAGCAATGCTCGGGCCGCCTGTATTTCCAGGTCCGCCGCATGGATTCGGTCCTGCCGGAAAGCCTGCCCGGCGACTTGCCGGACAATTCCATCCTCGCCACTACCCTGGCCCTGACTCGCGAGCACGCCGACCTGCAGGTAGTGCTGGTATCCAAGGACATCAACATGCGCATCAAGGCCTCGGTGCTGGGCATCGTCGCCGAGGACTACCACAACGATCAGGTCCTCGACGATATCAACCTGCTCTACAGCGGTGCCCAGGAACTCCCCCTGGATTTCTGGGAGACCCACGGCAGCAAGATGGATTCCTGGCAGGATCACACCGGCCGCACCTTCTACCGCGTGGCCGGTCCCCTGGTGAGGGACTGGCACACCCATCAGTTTCTATACATACCGAACGATTCCGGCTTCGAGGCGATCGTCCGCTCGCGCGATAACGGCGCCGCCGTGATCGAGCTGGCCCGCGATTTCCGCACGCCTCAACACGCCGTGTGGGGTATACAGGCGCGCAACCGGGAGCAGAACTTCGCCTTCAACATGCTGTTGGATCCGGACATCGATTTCGTCACCTTGCTCGGCACCGCCGGCACCGGCAAGACTCTGCTTGCCCTCGCCGCGGGACTTGCCTTGGCCTTGGAGGCCAAGCTCTTCCGGGAAATCATCATGACCCGCGAAACCGTTCCCTTGGGCGAGGATATCGGCTTCCTGCCGGGCACCGAGGAAGAAAAGATGACGCCCTGGATGGGCGCGCTGCTGGACAATCTGGAATTGCTCAGTAACCACGAGAACGGTTCGAGCTCCAGCTGGGAACGGCAAGCCGCCAATCAGCTGCTGATGAACCGGGTCAAAGTGCGCTCCCTCAATTTCATGCGCGGCCGCACGTTCCTGAACCGCTATATTATCCTCGACGAGGCCCAGAACCTGACTTCCAAGC
The DNA here is from genome assembly GCA_902810705.1 of Methylococcaceae bacterium. Classification (GTDB taxonomy): domain Bacteria; phylum Pseudomonadota; class Gammaproteobacteria; order Methylococcales; family Methylococcaceae; genus CADDYU01. The sequence continues at coordinate 1,899 of CADDYU010000084.1, read as the reverse complement.
AGATGAAAACCCTCATCACTCGCGCCGGCCCCGGCAGCAAGATCGTCTGCCTCGGCAACATCGCCCAGATCGATACACCGTATCTTACCGGCACCACATCGGGCCTCACCTACGCGGTCGACCGCTTCAAAAACTGGCCCCACGCGGCTCATATCACCCTGCGGCGGGGCGAGCGCTCGAGATTGGCGGATTTCGCGGCCGACGCCTTGTAGCGTTGCGGCGCGCCCATGCGAGTGGCAGACGGGGAATACCGCAGCGAGCCTAAGTCCCAGGAGAAAAACATGAAACCACGTGCATTCATCACTCTTCTCGTCAGCACCGTGATCCCCTGCGCCGCGGGCGCCGAGGCCGTATTCCGCTGCCTCGAAAACGGCCGGATGGTCTTCACCGATACCGCCACCGGCTTGTCCTGCCAAAGGCTCGACCTTAAGGTTTATCAGCCAGACTCTGGAGAGATCACGCGCCAGCAAGACCAGCTGGACGCCTGGAAAGATCGGCGGGACGAAGAGGTGAGTCGGATTCTCGACCGGGAAGCCGCGGCCCGGACCCAGCGCCAGCAAGTGGAAAGCCGCGCCCTGGGGAGAAGTCGGGTACGGGACGAAATGTCATCCGGCCATCCTCCCTCTCGACGAAACCGGCACCAGGCAGGGCACGGAACTAAAGCTCCAAGCCCTGAACCCACTATGCCGGCGCCCGACATGATTGGGCCACGCGATTGACTTGGCTCGCGCGCTCTTCCGACCGTCGAGGCGCCTTAGAAGATTTCGGGAAACCTAAGACCCCCAAAAAGGGCTATTGTCCTGGACCGATCGCACCGCCGCCTCGGCGGCGCGCGCCGCCCATTCGTTAACCATTAACTCTCAAGCTGGACAATGAGTTTACTTGGCAACATTATTTGGCTGATTTTCGGCGGCTTGATTGCCGGCCTGGGATATATTCTTGGCGGAATCGGCTTGTGCCTGACCATTATTGGCATTCCTTTCGGGCTACAGTCGATCAAATTGGGAATCGCCGTATTTGCGCCCTTCGGCAAAGAGGTGGTGGAACTCGGCGATGCCGGGAGCGTATTAAGCATCATCTTCAACCTGATCTGGCTGGTGCTGTTCGGCTGGCCGATCGCCCTGGCTCACTTGACGAGCGCCGCTCTTCTGGCCATCACGATCATCGGAATTCCCTTCGCCTTGCAGCACCTCAAGCTCATTCCCTTGTCGCTGTTCCCCTTCGGCCGCGATCTTAAAGCCCTATAGTCACTCGCGGCCACGTCTAATGTGGCCAGCCGCCCGGCTCGCCGACGGGCGTGATCTAGGGAAACGAAGCGGGTTCCCCCCGGCGACGGCGGGCGCTTGGAACAAGTATTAGGCGGGGCTGACGGAGTTCGGGTCGGGGCCTCCGGTATATTTGCCGTGGGACTCGGCAAATTCCTTGAAATGCTCCAGGTCATCCTGAATTTGGGCCTCTATCACGCCGAGGAATTCGCCGATTTTATGTTCCGCCCGCTCGGGCTGGTATTCCACGTCGACCGTTAGGCGGGTACGGCCTTCATCCAGAGGCTCGAAGAGGATCATTCCGTGATTTTCGGGGGCCCTCGGGTTGCGCCAGGCGATGAGCCGCTCCGGCACCTGCTCCGTGATTTCGATGTCCCCTTCCATCGCCTTGCCGCCAACGATTCCGCGCCAGTGTAGCCGGTTGTCGCTCAGCCGCCGGATCTCCTCGAGACTTTCCATGAAGTGCGGAAATTCTTCGAATCGCAACCATTGATGGTAGGCAACCTGGACTAAGGTATCGATGTCGACCGATTGATGCACGCTGGCCATAGGTTTCACCTCTTTTAAACCAAACTACGTCCCCGATATCCCCGCGCTTCATAAGCTTCCAAGACTACTGCCTTGGCCTCCCCTC
>CADDYU010000083.1 GCA_902810705.1 Methylococcaceae bacterium | reverse complement strand
AATATACGCGGCCAGATGGGACGGAGGACGGCACTGTCGGCCACTTCCATTTCCAGATTACGGCTTCGGGATTGGGCAACACGGACACGAACTCCGAGGCGGAGTTGTTCCAGAAAGTGCCCGACATCGAATTCGTCAACCAGCACCTCAACGCCACCGACTCACACGTCGTCATCACGATCCGCGCAATCGGCGAGATGGAGCCAAACAACCCCAACAGCAACGTCACGCGCGACCTCGACCCGAACCAAGTGGACTTCGGCGAGCGCAAGGCCTTCGTCAACCTGCAGCCGACGGCGAAGGACATGCAGTTGTGGGACGCGATGGATAAAGCCTCGGACGACCTCGCGCACGTCTTCGGCGGCGGTCTTGAGTTCGAAGTCTTCACGCCTCAGGGGATCAAGAAGGCCAAGCCCGCAAGCGGCGGCCAGCCCCGCACGGATTTGAAGACGCTCCTCTTTTACGCGCCGAAGGATGATCCTGACCCGACCAAGAAAGGGCGGCGCGACGCACTCGGCACGACGCACCACGAAGCTGGGGCGCTGCGGATGGGCGACGACCCGAACAATTCTGTCACGGACGCGAACTGCCGCTTCCACTCCGTGAAGAACGTCTACGTCGCCAGCCCCGCCCTCTTCCCTACCATCGGCTCACCCAACCCCATGCTGACGGGCATCGCGCTGGCGCGTCGGCTCGGCGACCACCTCCTGCCGCCGCCGAAGCCCGCGGCCCCGGAAGCCGGGTTCAGATACCTCTTCGACGGGACGCAGAAATCCGCTGACTTCTTCTCGAAATGGCTGATGGCCGGCGGGGGGAGTTTCAAAATGGTCGGGCGGTCGCTCATCGCGCAGCCCGGCAACGGGATCGGTCTGCTCTATTACGCGGCGGAGCAGTTCGACAATTTCACGCTCCGCCTCGATTTCTGTCTCCCTCACCCGCGGAGCAACTTCAACGACAACTCCGGCGTCTTCGTCCGCTTCCGCGACCCGCGCAAGCCGGAGTTGCCGGGGACGCCCGGCCCGGACGTGCCCGGCAACGCGGCAACCGTCGCCGTTGACACCGGCTACGAGATTCAAATTGACGAAGAGGCCCGAGGGGATACACGGAAGAATGAGACCGACGGCTTCCAGTACAACCGCACCGGCGCGATTTACAAGGTGAAAAACTTCGGTACCGCGCCCGGCCAACAGAATTACACCAACGACCAGCAGCTCGCGGCGGGCGTCTGGCACACCTACGAGATCAAGGTCACGGACCGGACTTACGAGGTGTCGCTCAACAATAAGCTTGCCACGAAGTTCACTGCTGACCCTGCCGACCCTAATGAAAAGTTCCGCGGCAGGAAGAAGAGCGAGGATGCCGACTCCGGTTTTATCGGCCTCCAAGTTCATACGGGGAATGTCGCCTTCACAAACATTAGAATTAGCGCTTAGTCAGATTCGGGCCGGAAGGTGACAGGCGATATACAGTCGTTAGGTGGGGCTACAATGAATAACGAAAAACTCAACACGGAACAGTTGCTGGCCGATTGGCTACGAGAGTTCGCGGCGACGTTGCCAACTTCGAGAGGCATTCTGCGCATTCGGCGGGCGGAACCGCGCTTTCAAACTCGCAATTTCTTTGCCCGGTTCAAGGTGGAGACCGCCAGTTTCGACGGCACTGGGCAAAACCCTACTGATCTCAAATGCATCGTTGTTGAGGTCTCCGAAACCGATCAGGCCGCGAGGGTCGCGTCGGCGACGGAGTGTGACTCGATCCGTGACCTTTAGCAGTCAGTGCTAAGCGGCGAGTAAAAATAAACCCGACGAAGAGGCTATTCATTAGCCGGGGGAGGGGCGCAAATCCCAGTGGAGATCGCGGCAGATGGCGGTTAGCCCGGCCGTTCGGGTGTTTTCGAAGAACTCGGCAAAATCCTTCCAGGCGCTGAAGCTTGGCGGCACGCCGTAATCTCTCAACATCGCCAGAAATCGCTCATGGCATGGGCAGGAGCTCCGGCCTAATCGATGAGTGGTAAGGCGCGGTTGCGACTGACTACGGGTGCGCGGTTTCTGTGGAATTACGTGATCTGCATCCCAAAACCACGCACACCTCCTCAAGAGGGGCCACTCAGAGCCGACAAACCGGGAACCGAAATACCCGTTCCCGCAACCGATGTCGGCCGTTGCCTCCTGTACCCGCGACCCACCCAAGCTTCACCCCGCGCCCAGCGGTTTACCAGCCGCGGCGGCCGGAACACTCGGTCGTGTACCAGGTGGTGCAACAGCCTTGGGAGACTGGGTTGGCGCTGGCGCGTTCCGGCGACCCTGACGGGATTTCGTTCCGGAGTACGTCGAGCGGGATTTCCGTCCATACCTGTCGTGCGGCCGAGACCGCGGCGCACCTCGTGGATCACGTCTTTTCCCAAGTCCCTGTCCGACAATGGCTGCTCTCCTTGCCGAAGCGCCTGCGGTATTTTCTCCATCATGAGGCCGGACAGGTCAATCCGGTCCTGGGGATTTTTCTGCAGGAAGTGGAACAGGCGTTGCGGTCCTGCAGTCCGGACGCCCCGGCCAATGCTCGGCTGGGGGCAGTCACCTTTGGGCACCACTTCGGCTCAGCGCTGAATGCGAATCTTCACTTCCACTGGTGCATCCTCGATGGGGTGTTCAGCGCGGCCGACGATGGCGTACGGTTTCACCCCGCGTTCCTGACCGACGCCGCTATCGCGCGGGTGCAGCCGCAGACCCGGCGACGGGTGCTGAGCCTCTTCCAACACTGTGGGTTGCGGTCATCGGAGGCGGTCGAGACGCTGCAGGGATGGGACCACGGCGGCTTCTCCCTCAACGCCGAAGTCTGGGGGTACTCCTGGGACCGCGTCGGACTGGAACGGCGGGTGCGCGACTGTGCCCGGCCACTCTTGGCTGGTGAACGGCTCGAGTGGATCGGCGGAGCAGCGCTTGATCTACCGCCTGCCGAAAACCCCGACCCGACGGGCAAACGGCCCTGTACCTAATGCCCCTGGAATTTTTGGATCACCTCGCTGCCCTTGATCCCGCCACCCCGGAAACCTCGCCATCGCTACCCTGGCGTATTGGCTCCCCATGCGCCCCTGCGCGCCGCCGTGACCGCCTATGCCGGCTTGCCCCTGGACCTGCTGGGCGATCCATTGCCTCCACCGGCCCCCGAGATCTTACCCGATCCTACCCTGAGCGAGACCCGACCCGCTTCGCACGCGCGCTATCTGTGGGCCGTTGATCAGCGCGCATCTATGACGTCCTGCCCTTGAGCTGCCCCGCCTTTGGCCAGGCAAGGCGCTTAATCGCCTTCGGAACCGGCGCTGAAGTTTGTCGGCGAACCCATCACACCGCCGCCCCCTCACCGGCCCGCTCCCCACCGGCATGGGGACGCCTTCGATGGGGATCAAACGTCCGCCTTGGACTCCGACCTGGGCGAACCGGTGTCGGAGTTTGCGTTCGATCCAACCGTCGCCTGGTAGCCTGCCCGCTCGCAAGATCACCCCGTTGCCGACTCGGCCCTTCGAGCCCGGCAGGCAGGCGCTTTGCCGAGAACTCAAGTCGGCCACGGCCCCATGCCCGTTTGCTGCCGCGAGCACCCTCGGGTTTCGTGCGTCAATCCCCGACAGCCTCGTTTTCTCGATGCTCATCGCTTGACGAGCCGTTCACCCCAAGCGCAACATTCGGCCGACATGAGGCCCTTATGCCCATGGGATTTTCTATCCTCCCCAGGCAAAAATCTGTCGGCCTTCCCCTGCGATCATCGGGCAGCACCTTACGCTTTCCGCCTTGTTCACTCGCCAGGCCCACGATGCGGCACTTCGCTGAGCCGTGCATCCCATAGGATTGAGAATGCCCCCTAGATCCATTTTTGATTTTCCTCATGTTATTTTTGCAATTTAGCGCTCCTAACACGGAGCAGGAGTGCGCTTTGAGGTCATGGAGCAACATCATTTGTTTTTGCCTGACGTGTAGCTGTGAATTCCTGGCGCATTTGGGGACTGATTCCCCGGCCATTCAGTCATCCCCGGGCCGCTGTTGCGGATTGAGAACATTGGTCAGGAAGCCCTTCACTGAGAATGGCTACAGCGGCACGCCGGTCCCCGACAGCTTCTGGTGAGGTGCCTGCGTTCAGCGCGGCAGTTGCCTATACAAGGCGAAACGATTTTCGCACGGCTCGTCGTGAAAGATTTTCGCCAGAAATCTTCGTCGTAGCGGTTGCACATCAGCCGTGCCGCCGAGCCGTCCAGGTCAATTGCCGGCATGTTCTCGATCTTGCGCGATTCGGTTGCCACATGCAGACGCCTGCGGCTCTATTGTTCAGGTTTCCGTCAGCCCGTATAGCCCAGTGCTTTCCTGTCCGCATTTCTTTGATGCCAGGCGCCTCTGCATCGGCGTCCGACGACAAAAAGCGCGATCGGAAAGGCCACCGACAAAAAGCCGCCCGCCGCCGCGAGGAGCCAATCATCGCCATGCAGTGCTTGTAAGTGCAGGCGAGCCGCGAACCCCGGGGTTTGAACCAGGACTCCGGCCAGTGACAGCGTTGTGAATGTCATCAGCCACGCGCTTTTCGTGCGTAGCCGGCTCAACACCGCCGTCGCGGCCGCGCTGCCACAGCTCAGCACCACCATGGCCATGGCGCGTGCATGCTCGACGTTTTGCCCGGGCACGAGGCTCCGGTCGTAACTCCACAGGATTAGCGCCGTAATCAGCGTGCCTACAAGGGCAATCTGGCACCAGTCGCCGAGTGTGAAAAAACGCGCGGCCCGGCGCTTCGGGATCGGTTGCAACGGTCCTGCGGCCGGCAGTTCCTGGAATACGAGCAGTGCCGTGGGATGGATGAGGGTCTCCAGCCAGACGATGTGAATCGGCAGGTAGAGGATGGGGTGTCCCGTGAGCGGAATGAAGGTGGCCGTGATGACCAGGGGAATATGGATCATCAAGAGGTATTGGAAACTCAGCTGCAGATTGCGGAACAACTGGCGACCCTCCGCGATCGCCCGCACGATGGTATTGAAATTATCGTCCAGCAGCACGATCGAGGCGACTTCACGGGCGCTCCGCGTACCCCGCTCGCCCATGGCGATGCCGATATCGGCCGATTGCAGCGCCGGAACGTCGTTCACTCCGTCGCCCGTGACTGCAACGATCTCCCCTCTGGACTTCAGGGCCCGCACCAGAGCCAGCTTTTGCGTCGGCAGGGCACGGGCCACGACGGCTAAACGTTCGAGAATCGCGTCGGAACCGTTGTCGAGGCGGCGTGCGAGCTCGTCTCCGAGCACGATCCCACTGGGGTCATTGCCCAGCCCCAAGGCCGAGGCGACGGAGGCTGCCGTCGCGGGATGATCGCCGGTAACCATGATGACGCGGATCCCCGCTTCCCGGCATTCACGCACCGCCTCGACCACGCCCTCCCGTATGGGGTCTTCGAAGGCCAGCAATCCGGCGAACCAGCCGCTCCGATCGGGTTCGCCGCTGGTCCACGTCTCTCCCACGTCCCAATAAAGGCAGGCCAGCACCCTATGTCCCTCGGCCGCCAGACACTCGACCCGTTTAGACCACAGCGCCTGCCGAGCAGGATCAAGATTCGACATGGTCAGCATGGCTTCCGGGGAACCTTTACTCACCGCGATAATCCGCCCCTCGCTCCGCACCACGGCGGTTTCACGCCGGCGCTGCTCGGTGTAGGGGTAGGTGGCGAGCACCGCTTCAGGCTCCCGCCGGGCGGAATTTCGGTTTCGCTGCTCGATGATCGCCGCATCCATGGGGTCGCCGGTTTCCGGGCGGGACGCCAGAAAGGCCCAGAATAGCAGATCGTCCTCGGAGGTGCCGTCAGCCGGGACGCGATGGCCGAGGCGTAAACGCCCCTCGGTGATCGTGCCGGTCTTATCCGAACAGATGCAGGTAATCCGACCGATGTTTTCGACCGAGACACTGCGTCGAACCAGAACCTTTTGCCGCGCCAGACGGTACACGCCGACGCCGAGGAACAGCGTTAACACCACCGGGAATTCCTCAGGCAATGCGGCCACCGCAAGGGTCGCGGCGCTGACCAGCGCATCGATCCAGCCATGGCCTTGCTGGAATCGGACAGCTGCGAGGATGAGACACAGGACGCCGGCGCTGACGACCAGAAGCGTTACCAGATTGGCAACGGCGGCTTGCAGGGGTGTGCGTTCCCGGCCCCCTCGCAAGGCGGCGTGGACAATTTCGCCGTAGCGAGTTTGTCCACCGGTGAACACTACCCGCATGTCCGCATCGCCGGTCAGCAGACGCGTTCCCGCACATCCCCAATGCTCATCCTCAATCCACAGGACGTCATCGGAGCCGGCTGAAGGAGAAGGCAAGGCGATTAACGGCCGTTTGGCCATGGGATAGGCTTCGCCCGTCAGCGAGGATTGGTCCACCTGGAGGTTTTCACCGGCGAGGATCAGCCCATCGGCCGGAAACGGTTCACCCGTCGAAACCCGCGCCAGATCGCCCGGAACCAGATCCGCCGCGGCGATTTCGAAGAGCCTGCCGTCGCGGACCACGCGGGCTTTCTGCGCGAGCTGCCGGCTCAGCCCCGCGGTCGAGGCCTGGGTCCTGCGATGCAGGAAGGCGTCCATTCCAATCAGCGGCAAGATGGCGATCAACAGGGTGACCGCCTCGATATAACTGCCCAGCACCGTGTAAATCGCCCCGGTGCCGACCAGGAACCAGATCATCGGGTCTTTTAGCGTCTCACGCGTAGCGTCTCACGCGCCAAATCCAGCCAAGGCTTGCTCGCGACTTCCAGGATGTCGTTGCGGCCGTAGCGTTTGCGCCGTTCCGCAATGTCTGCGCCAGATAAACCGGCGTTTGTTCCGGGCAGGCTGCTCAAACGAGAAATAGGAAGTTCACGGCGCATCGTGGACGATTATCCGAAGCGATGTTTATTTCGCCCAGAAGTGGTGAAAGGGCCGGGATACATTATCTCTCCACATTTCGACGGCCGTGAACGACAGCGTGCCTGCATCGTGGGAAGCTTTCATAGCATTCGCTTACTCATCGCCGCGCATGATCGAGCCGATTCGATCCGGATGAAACGCCTTCATGCGTTCACGCTTTCGCTGCGAGGTCAAACAGGTCGACCCGCCTTTTCCTCCTGCTCTGTCGACCGGGACGAGGCCTTTTTCCGCTCCTGCCATGGCCGCGATTAGCGCTGTACGACCTGCCGTAGCGCGACGTACCGATCCATCTTAGCTGCCGTCCCGTGCCGCTCTTTCAGTCACAGAAGATATAATCTGCGCTCATGCCAAGCGCGAGACGGCCCTAAGCCTGTTCTCAGGTCAGCAGGACTTGTCGCGTTATGCGGGTGAGGGGAAATTCGGAAAATCCCGGGCATTACTTCCGTTTATCAAAGAAGCCGTCGGAGAGGGTCTTCAAGAAGGCGACAATCGCGTCCTCTTCCTTGTCTGTCAAGCGCAAATTGCCCAATTCTTCGGCGTTCACGTTAGCCGTAATCTCGGGCTCCGGCCAGCAGTCTTGCGCCAGCGCCTGCGCTTCCGTCGTAAAAAGGTCGTGGCACTTGGGCTTAACATCGCGCGTGTTATAGAAATGCACGACACCCTTCAAGCTCTTAAAATAGCCGTTGTGCATATAGGCCTTGATGAAGGAGGGATAAGGCCGTTTATCGACGTTACGCAGCGTGGGCACTTTGTGCTTGCCGTAGTTTTCCTCGGCAAAAGCGGAGAAATCCGCTACCCAGTCCGTCGGCGTCTTAGCCAAAAAGCCCCCCAACCCAAGGTCTACCCAGCTCTTGCCGTCTGGATTGAAGGCGGCTTGCATATACCAAGGGTTATCGGGGTTTCTCGGCACGCCGATATTGTCGTAGCTAAAGTCTGTGAACAGCGGGGGCTCGCCGTGGGGGCCGCGATCGAGGGTGTGGCAGTTCGCGCACTTGGCTTTGTCGCCCTTGAACAGCGCGAGCCCCCTTTGCTCCTCGGGCGTTAAAGGGACTTTACCGGCGAGATACGCATCGAACTTGGAGCTGAATTGGTTAGAGACACGAGAATCCTCAAAGGCGGCGATCGACAGCGCAATGGCATCATAAGCCTGATCGGATCGCGCCCGATCCTCGGGCGATAGAGCGACCCGACCGCCTTCCGTCGAGCAGGCTCGATTCACCTCGTTTCTCCGTGGCCAGTTAATGTCGCAGGCTCCGGGCCATACGTCGTTGAACAGCCTTTCATCCCGAACAGAGTTGCATACCCGGTAGACGACACAGGCCGAGTCGGGTAGCGCCTGTTCCACCGGATTGAGGAACGGCCCTTGGGCCTGATCGGCGGCGGAACTGCCCAGCTTGTGTCCGGTGGCGCGCCCGTCCCAGAAATTACCGCCGATGAACACCTTCTCACCATTCTCCTCAATGTAATGAAGGACGGGGCTATAAGTGGCATAGGCGGAAGTGGGCGGTTTGCGATTGCCGAAGCGCCCTTTGATGGAGCCTTCGTAGACTGCACCGGCCGCGTTTAGCTTCTGCTCCGGCCCGGTCCAGCCCTCACGGGGTCCATGGCATACCGCGCAGGCCTGATTTCGCTTGATGGCAAGTTGTTTGTCGAAAAAGATCGACTGGCCTAGCCGCTCATTGGGCGCAAGGTCTTCCGCCGTGGCGGTGCCCAGCACTACCCATGCCATGAACAAACCAGACAGCATGAATGCCAGTTCTCGGGTGTGTATTTCCATGTTTCCCTCCCCCTCGTCAAGATTGCGTTAGATGGCCCGCAGCCGATCGCAGGGGAAACATTACCGTAAATGGATAACCATTGAATGACAAAACGCCTGGTCGGCTGTTCGTTGGAACCTGGGTAATTTCGCACACGATGACAGAAGCTACGACCGATGCATCTGATGAGCAGGGGGTTCCTCCCTCATGAGGGCTGTCGGCCTCTCCGCGCAAGGGCGAAGGTCCGGCTGATGTTTCAGAGGCTTTGCGGAATAAGTTTCAAAGTAACAGATGCGGCATCTTTTCCACTGTCCAGACCGATTTTGCTTTCGTGCACCAGCTACCGAAACCCCGTTGATCTCGGCAATCGTCGTCCAGCACCGCCGGCAATAGATTGCTGCTTTGTCCAGATTTCGCCTTCGGCCCGGGCCACTCCAGGACCTCGACGCTAGCACTCGGAGCGGCGGGGAATGCCTTCCAATCTTTGAAGGAAGATCTGCTTCCATTCCCGTAAAGCCCCATTCTCCTTCAGGCTATCTTCGAGTGTGAGAACCACAGACGCCCCATGCCCCATTGTTTGGCTATGCACCATATTGGTTCAGGCGATCTTTTTTATTCTATGCCGGGCTCTGCAAAATAATGTAATTAGCTTTGTTCTTTAATGACTTATCCAGAATAATAAAACTTGGCACAAAAACCGCTTATCGCAGGTTGAGGTTTCTCAAGCAACGGCGCTTAACCCCTTTGGGGTTATTGCGCTTTTTTTTGCCTTGTGAGTTCTTCATCGAACGACCTGTACTAATAAGTCGAGCTAGAGGAAAAAATTATGTCTTATTTAGTCCCTTCAGAATTTGTCACCAAAATGGTGGATGCAGGCGAATCAAAAATCTTCATGTCAACGCGGGATACGGTGATCAGAGCTTATATGGCGGGCGCCCTGTTGGCATTGGCTGCAGTATTTGCGGTTTCAATGTCCGTGCAAACGGGCTCGCCGCTCATTGGCGCCATGCTGTTCCCCGTCGGCTTTTCCATGCTGTATTTGTTAGGCTTTGATTTACTGACCGGGGTGTTTGTTTTGACACCGCTTGCCTGGCTCGACAAACGCCCTGGGGTGACCATTCGGGGCATCTTAAGAAACTGGGGATTGGTCTTCATCGGCAATTTCGCGGGAGCGTTAACCGTGGCGGTGATGATGTCGATCGTCTTCACATTCGGTTTCTCGACTGAACCTGATGAGGTGGGTAAAAAAATCGCCGGTATCGGCGTAGCGCGTACGCTAGGGTATGCACAATACGGCGCGGCAGGCATGCTGACGCTCTTCATTAGGGCCATGCTTTGCAACTGGATGGTCTCTACCGGTGTCGTTGGAGCGATGATTTCCACGACGGTGAGCGGTAAGGTGATCGCCATGTGGATGCCGATCATGCTCTTCTTCGCGATGACCTTCGAACATTCGATCGTCAATATGTTCTTGTTTCCGTCAGCCTTGATCATGGGCGGAAAGTTCTCGATTATGGATTATTTCATCTGGAATGAAATTCCGACCGTTGTCGGAAATCTGGTAGGGGGGCTCGCGTTTACCGGGCTGACGTTGTATTCGACACATTTAAAAACGGCGCCCAAACGGGTCGTAAGGGAGCCTATCTCAGTAAGACAAAGGGCCTGACGAGCGACCTCTAACGGCGAAAAGTGGGTGAAGAAGGCCAGGGGGACGGGTAATAGAAAAGGATCGCTGGCGCATTTAGGATGAGCTTTCGCGATGCCTCTCCTGGCGGCTCTACTAGGCCTTCGGCATTATCGCTTGGCTTGCCACCGTCCTACCGGGATCGACTCTAAATCATATGCAATAAGATGAATTGAGCATCAGCTGTCTTCGCCGTTGAAGCTTCCTCAATCTTCTTAATTGATCCGGCCGGCCCATGATGCGTGAAACCGTTTGTGCTGAGCTTGCCGAAGCCCTTTAGCTTTTCGACCCATCCAAGACGAGCGGCTTTAAGCTTTACCCGGCTGGATTAAAAACGAAAATGCCCAGTCAATTAAAAATCTCCGTAGGACAATACTCTGACAAAGGCCGCAAAAAAACCAATCAGGATTTTCACGGTGTCTGCATACCGAAAGAGCCCCAGTTGAGCTCTAAAGGAATTGCGATTGCGCTGGCCGACGGGATCAGCAGTAGCGAGGTGAGTCAGATGGCCAGCGAAGCCGCCGTTACCAGTTTTCTTGAGGATTATTTCTGCACTTCAGATGCTTGGTCGGTCAAGAAGTCCGCGCAACGGGTTTTGATCGCGATCAACTCCTGGCTGCATTCACAGACGCAGCAAAGCCAGCATCGTTACGATAAAGACAAAGGTTATGTGTGCACCTTAAGCGGCATGGTGATCAAGTCAACCACCGCGCATATTTTTCACGTGGGCGATACGCGTATCTATCGATTGCATGACAATTCCTTGGAGCAATTGACGAACGATCATCGATTTTGGATATCGCAGGATAAAAGTTACCTTGGTCGGGCTTTAGGCGTTAATCCTCAGCTCGAAATAGATTATCAGGCGTTGCAAGTAGAAGAAGGCGATCTTTTTTTATTCGCGACAGACGGCGTTTATGAATATGCCAGTCCTCGTTTCATTGTCAATGCTCTCAACGAGCATGAAAACGATCTCGACACTGCTGCGAAAGCAATCGTGGACGAGGCCTACCAGCAAGGCAGTCCGGATAATCTCACGGCTCAGGTCGTTAAGATCGAAAGCTTGCCCAAGCAGGATGCGGATGAACTTTATCAGCAGTTAACCGCACTGCCGTTCCCTCCGATATTAGAAGCCAGAATGGTTTTCGATGGCTATAAAATTGTCAGGGAGGTGCATGCCAGCAGTCGCAGCCACGTTTATCTGGCGGTGGATAATGAAACTGGAACGCCCGTCATCATCAAAACGCCATCGATTGATCTTCGGGGTGATCCGGCTTATTTGGAACGATTTTTCATGGAAGAGTGGATCGCTCGGCGCATCAATAGTGCGTATGTACTGAAGCCTTGCGCACAGACGCGGAAACGCAACTATCTCTATATCGTCACCGAATTCATTGACGGCCAGACATTGACGCAGTGGATGATCGACAACCCGAAACCCGACCTTGAAACCGTGCGTGGCATCGTTGAACAAATTGCCAAAGGATTACGCGCTTTTCACAGGCTGGAAATGCTGCATCAGGATCTGAGACCGGACAATATTATGATCGACAGCACCGGCACGGTGAAGATCATTGATTTCGGTTCGGCGGAAGTTGCCGGCCTGATGGAGATCACAACAACCTTCGAGCGAAGCCATCTACTCGGCACCGCCCAATATACCGCTCCGGAATATTTTCTTGGCGAAAGCGGGACACCATACTCGGATATGTTTTCTCTGGGCGTTATAGCTTATCAAATGCTGTCGGGTAAGCTGCCTTACGGCGCCGAGGTCCCCAAAGCCAGAACCCGAGCCGCGCAAAGGAAATTAACCTATCACTCCGTACTCGATGACACTCGAGAAATCCCCGCCTGGATCGATGATGTGCTCGGGAAGGCAGTACATCCGAACCCGCATCAGCGCTACCAGGAATTATCCGAGTTTATCTATGATCTGCGCCATCCGAACCCAGCGTTTCTGAATAAGACCCGTCCACCCTTCCTCGAACGTAATCCAGTGGTTTTCTGGAAAAGCGTTTCCTTGATTCTAGCGATTATCGTCATTGTCTTGTTGTTTAAGTTAACCCAGAGAGGTATCTAAAATGAAAACACCGTCCTCTTGCAAAGCCGATTCTCTCCTCACCAAAGAACAAATGACGGACCGCATGATTACCGGGAAGGTAAAAAACCCACTCACCAATGGCCCTACTTCCCCGCCACCCCCAGAATCACGGATCCGGCCTTGAACAGCGCCGTCGCGCCGTCGCCGTTCTTGAGCCCCAGGGCGTCGACGCTCTCGTTGGTGATGGTCGCGGCGATGGAATCGCCTCCCGGGAGCTGGATCACCACCTCTGCGTTCACCGCGCCCTTCTGGACGCGGGTCACGGTGCCCTTCAACTGGTTCCGGGCCGAGAGGCGGTAGCCGCCGAAGTCCTTGACCACGATCACCAGAGGAGCCTTGACCAGGGCGATCACGTCCACGCCCGCCGAGATCCCGAGGGAAGAGATCGACTCGTTGGTGATCATGGCCACTAGACTGTCGCCGCCCTTGAGGCCGATGGCCACTTCCGAGTACACACCGCCTGAGCGTACCGCGGTCACTTTGCCGAACAGTTGGTTGCGTGCGCTTGCTTTCATGAGGAGTCTCCTGAAAAGGTAATAAAGATCGGGATTATCCGCCAGTTGCCGGTTGAGGCGGTTCAGGAAGCGGCGGTGTTCTTCCTGCAGCCGTTGGAAAAGATCCAGCAATTCCCGGCCGGCCGGAGTCAGCCGGGTGCCACCGCCGCGGCGGCCGCCGATGGCGGTTTCCACCAGGACCCGGGGAGAGAGATTGTTGGCCCGCTCGATGATTTCCCAGGCGCCCTTGTAGCTGATGCCGCAGGACTTGGCGGCGCGGTTGATGGAGCCGCTCCGGTCGACGGCGGCCAGAAGCCGGAAGAATTTCTCGTTCAGCCCTCCGATCAGGCGCAGTTCGCCCTCGATGAGGCTCCTCGGTGTTCCAGAGGTCGCGGGATCGAGGCTCATCGGCTCAAGCCCTGCTCGGCGGCCTGCTCCGCCAGATAGACGAACGAGCGGGTCTTGATCAGTGCATACACGGTCTCGCCCACGTGCAAGCCCAGCTCCCGGCAGGCCCGCGGACTGATCTCCGCGACCAGGGGAGCCCCGATGTCCAAATGGACCTCCACGCCGCTGCCTCGGGCTTCGATCTCGACGATGCGGCCGGGCCACTGGTTCTGAATGGACAGCGCCGGCATGGCGCCCCGCGACAAAGCAATCTCTCCCTTGTGCACCGAAACATAAGTGGTACGGCCTATGGCTTGCGTCGTGCGCAAGGGTAGCACCACAGGCAAACCGCGGAAGCGGGCCAGCGTGCATCCCCCTTCAACATCGTGGAATTCGACCTGGGCCGTCAAAACATTATCCAGTCCGAAGCGGCCGGACCCGGGTTCGGTCCTCAGGATTTCCTCCAGGCCTCCGCTCGCGACGATCCGGCCCTGCTCCATGAGCGCCAGCCGGTCTGTGAGGTACAGGATTTCGGGCAGGGCATGGGAGACGAAGAGGATGGGCAGATCGAGTTCGTCCCGGACCTTTTCGAGAAAAGGCAGGATGTGGGCCTTGAGCCGCGCATCCAGCGAGGCCAGCGGCTCGTCGAGGAGCAACAGGCGGGGCGAAGCCAAGAGCGAACGTCCCAGCGCTACCCGCTGTTTTTCGCCCCCGGAAATCCGGCGCGGATGGGCATTGAGCAGAGGCTCCAGGGCCAGGAGATCGACGATGTCCCGGAAGTGGAAGCGGCGCTCCCGTGCCGGAATTTGCCTGAGCCCGTACAAGAGATTGCCCCTGACCGAGAAGTGCGGAAACAACTGGGCGTCCTGAAACACCAGTCCGACCCGCCGGCGATGGGGCGAGAGGCACAGGCTGGCGGCATCGTCGTAGAGGGGTTCACCATCCAGCACGATCCGGCCCCGGTCGGGCCGGACCAGACCGGCGATGAGCCCGAGCAGGGTGCTTTTTCCGGAGCCCGAGGGGCCGAACAATCCGGTCACACCCTCGTCGAACTCCAGCCGGGCTTCGAGGGTGAACCGTCCCCGGTTCAGGGCGACCTCCAGGGCAAGCACAGGGCCTAGTCTCCCCTCAGGCGCTGTTCGGTGCGGCGGGTCAGCGCCTCGCTTCCCAGCAGGGCCGCGAACGCCACGGCCGTGGAAAGCAAGACCAGGCGCAGGGCCGGCTGCTCGGTCCCGGGCGTCTGGGTGTAGGTATAGAGCGCCAGAGGCAGGGTGCGGGTCTCGCCCTCGATGTTGCCGACGAAAGTGATGGTGGCGCCGAATTCGCCGAGACTCCGGGCGAAGCTGAGGATCGCCCCGGTGAGGAGGCCGGGCGAGGCGAGGGGCAGGGTGACGGTGAAGAACACGCGCAAGGGCCCCGCGCCCAAAGTGCTGGCGGCCTGCTCCAGGCGCGGATCGATGAGGCTCATGGACAGCCGGACCGCCCGCATCATCAGGGGAAAGCTCATCACCGCCGAGGCCAGCACGGCTCCCTTCCAGCTGAAGGAGACGGAAAGGTCGAAGGTTTCCTTCAGCCAGCGGCCGAGCCAGCCGTTGCGGCCGAAACTGAGCAGCAGCAGGTAGCCGGTCACCACCGGCGGCAGTACCATGGGCAGATGCGCTGCCGCCTCGATGACCGATTTGCCGTAAAACTGGCGCCGCGCCAAGAGCCAGCCCAGAAATACGCCCGGTGGCAGAACGAGCGCCACGCACCAGAGGCTGACCTTGACCGACAGAGACAGGGCCGACCATTCTTCCGCTGTTAGCATCGCGTTTCAGACACCCGGCGGCTCACTGTCCGAGCACCGTGAAGCCGTAGCGGGCAAACACCTCCCGGGCGGGCTTTTTCTTGAGATACGCCAGATACGCCTTGGCATCCCTGGATTGGGTGACCAAGGCGGCGGGATATACGATGGGCGCGTGGCTATCTTTGGGAAACCGCCCGATAATCTCGACTTTTTGGCTTTGTTTGGCATCGGTTTCGTAGACGATGCCGGTGTCGCATTCGCCGCGTTCCACGAAGTTCAGCGCGGAACGTACGTCCTCCGCGCCCACTACGCGGGACTTGAGACCCTCCCACCAGCCCAGGTGAGTCAAGGCTTCCCTGGCATAGAGGCCCACCGGCACCGAATTTACCTCGCCAGCGCACAGCTTGCCCGTGAAGGCGGCGGGCAAATCGAAGCCCTTTTCCAGCGTCACCGGAAAACCCTTGCCTTGAGGCGCGATCAGAACCAGGGTATTGCCCAGGAGATTCAGGCGGGAGGCCTGGTCGATCTTGCCCTTGCCGTCCAGGTAATCCATCCATTTGAGATCCGCCGAGATGAACACGTCGGCCGGCGCGCCCTGCTCGATCTGCTTGGCCAGGGCGGCGGAGGAACCGAAGGACAGCTTCACATGACTCTTGTACCCGTGCTCGAACTCCCTGACGATGTCCGTCAGCGCGTTGGTGAGGCTGGCGGCGGCGTATACCGCCACGTCCGCCGATGCGGCTCCCGCGGCCAGCCAGTACAAGGCCAAAGCGCGCAGAAGGGTCTTGAGCAGAGCTTTCATGTCGGGCAACTCCCAGATTTGGATGGATTTAGAAGCGCAGCATCGACTGCACGTAGTAGTAATTGGTGTTGTCGGGCGGCGGGGCGCCGGGTGCGTTTCTGGCGAAGCCGCCTTTGATGAGGGTGGCCCAGCCCGCCTCCAGGGATACATTGGGATGGAGGTCAAAGCGGCCCGAGACCTCCACCAGATGGCCCAGAAAATCGCCGGAGCGGCCGGTCTTGTCCGCCAGGCTGGCGGCCTGCCAGGGCGCTTTGGCGTCGGCGAGCCAGAACAGCCGGTGCGCCGCGTAGACGCTGAGATCGCGGCGCGGCGCGATAAACACCCGGTAGCCGGGCGAGTTGATGTTGTTGCGGGCGAAGGCCCCGAAAATGCCGGTGGGCCCGTATTCCCAGCGGCGGGCGCCGTAGAGGGTGTCGAAGGAGCGGCTGAGCCGGCCGCGGTCATCGGTGCCGGCGGTGGCGTAATCGTACTGGGCCAGGAACCGCGGCGACCAAGGCAGTTCGAAGGTATAGCCCAGCTGGACATGCTCGAAGAAGGCTTCCACATCCTGCCCCGGTGCCTTGGCGCTGTCCCTGGCGCGGCCGACCTGGGCGATGCTCTCGGCCTCGTAATCCAGTTCGCCCGGTTTTGGCGGCCGGAACAGCCGGAACCCCGGCGTGAAGATGCGCCGGTTCTTGGGACTCGCGGAATCTTCGCCCAGATAATAGAGGTAGAGTTCGCCCCGGCTGGCCAGGGGCAGTTGATCCGTATCGGCGATGAACCCGGTGAACACCGCGCCGTCCTGTTCCCGGTCCCAGGCATAGTCGTTGTCCAGCAGGGCCTGTTTCTGGTCGGGCAGCCTCCGCACCGGCTGGGTGCCGAAAGCCTGCAGCTGCCAGCGTCCGGCCCCGTCGCGGAGCCTGAGGGATAAGCCGGTGAAGGTGTTCAGCGTGTTGCGGAAGGCGCTGCGGGCCACCAGCCGCCGGCTGCCGAGATCCAGGGTCTGGCGGCCGCCCTTGGCCTCGAACCCGAGCCCAGAATCCAGGAGATCCGCGCTCGACCAGGCGGCATAGAGTTGGGTGAAATCGGCCACGTTCACCATGGTGTTGTTCAACGTGGAGGTCCGGTCCGCCCCGAACTGGCGGGCGTCCCAGAACTCGAACCCGGCGCGCAAGCCTTCATGGCGGGCTTCTAGCCACAGGACGGTCTGCAGCGGAATCTGGTGCTGGCTGCCCTTCTGTCCCTTGACGAAGGCATGGTCCAGGGTTTCGTAGCGGGTGCGCTGTTCCATGGTCAGGGACAACCAGTCGGGCAGACCCATGAGATTTTTGGCGCTGAATTCGGGCCAGCCGTAACGTTCGCCTGCCAGAGGGTCCCGCTGCTGGCTGCCGTAGGCATTGAAGGGCGGCTTGCCGGGCTTTTTGGCCGGCGCAGCGGGGGAGCGCGCGGCGGGATCGGCGGTTTTCGCAGGGTTAGGGCCGGGGCCTTCCGCCAGGGCGGTGAAAATCGGCAGGGCCAATAATGGAATGATGAAGAACGGTCTTCCGGCTCTCGGCACGGCTTTCCCCTTTTTTTTATTCGTTGGTTTATTCGACGCGTGGCCCTCCAGTCGTTATTTATCTTACGTAATAAGTACTTTTGCGTCAATACCTCGGGAAGCCCTGTACGCCCTTTCGTCCTGAAACAGCCTGCTTCCGCGAAATCTTAAAGATGCCGCTTGGGAGTGTCGAAAAACGCCAGGCGCCCGGCTTCGGCCATGATATGCGCTCAGGATTCTACTTCGAACCTCGAGGGAAGCGATGCCCGAGGTGGGCAGATGTTCGGGGTTTTTCCCGGCCAGCCGGTTCACCAGCTCGGTCAGTTCGGGATTGTGGCAGGCCCAATAGACCCGGTTCCAGCCGTCATCGAGCCCTTGGACCAGCTCGATCAGTACAGGCAGGCGGGCTGCCTCTTTTTATCCGTTTTCGAAGTTGCTCACCACCAAACTCCGGCAAATCGGCTCCGGGGTGAACCGGCCCGGACGCGGCCATCGCCTTGTACCCAGCCATGCGGAACTTCGCGGTGGCCAAGGGTGGCGTGGAGATGTGGGCGTTGGACGGAGGCTAGAACAACGGGCGTGGTCAGATGGGCTCTCTGCAACGGCCTCGCTGATCCCCGCCATTTCGAGCCGTGGGTAGTCGGGACGGCAGGGTTTCTCCAGGGACGTTTGCGCCAATGGCCGCCCCTCCACCGGCAACTTCACCGCTGACCTTTGAATTCGGCAGTGAAACGCTTTGCTTTCATTCTCTCGCTCATCGCAACACAGGACTCGCCCTCCCTCTCATGATTTCACTTGGGTACCCCGGCCTGTTCAGTCTGGCCGGGTCATAAGCCTCCTGCGCGATACTTTTTGCTGAGATCGGCCGGAGGCGGGCATGGAATCATACTTACTGCGCACCTTCTGCCGAAAATCAGGGTGAGACGCACACCCGGCGGACTACTGCTTTCGTGTGTACGTGATCTCCATCATCTTCATTTCCTTGCCGCCGGGGTAAGTCCCATACATGTTAAAGGTCTGCGTATTATTGTCCACGATCTTCCAGACGGCGCGATGAGTCATGTGTCCTCCGCCCGGCTCGGCATGCTGCCCCTTCAAGGTGATGGTCTTGCCATCGGCACTCGCTGTGCCTTCCATCAGGAAGATACCGGTGCTCATCGTATCGATCCAGGTCGAGACATAGCGCTTCCGAAGGTTGTCGTATGCGGTGATCCCAATCCCTGAGTAGGGCCGTCCCATCATCTGACCGGTGAAGTCCTGCCGCAGAAAGCGCCCGTCCAGCAACATCTTCATTTCCACAGCGCCGGTCGATTCGACGGGCGGCTTATCGGGTTCCATCCATTCCTTGGTTTGGGTCGTCCAGCTTCCCGCAAGACTCGCCAGTTGCCGGTGCGGCTCGCCCGGTTGGGCCAGCTTCTCATAGACTTCCATCATCGCCTGCGGGTCCATGGGTTTTTGCGCCTTCTCCTTCGCGCTGGCCGCGGACGCCCCTAAGACGATGCAGAGGCCAACAAGAATTCGCTGTATGTGATGCATGGTTTTCTCCTTATGGGGTTATGGTTTTCGGGTCATGTGAATACCGGCGGTGGCATCGCCCAAGGCTATGCGGCGGCCGCTAGGTCGTCCTGCGATAGTCCGCCGTCATGAACTGGCGCCACTGGCCGTCCTCGTCGAGCACGTGCGAGGTCAGCACCCGCTGGTCCTCGCCTTTGAGCTCGATCACGTCCCGGTACCTGGCCCGCTTTCCCTGGACGTGGAAGTCCGGGCCTTCGGTCTCCAACGTCAGGACCTTTTCCGCCGCATCCAGCGAACCCTCATACACGCACAGCCAGGTCATCATCGAGCCGATCCAGGTACCCACGAACCGAGCCTGCTCGGGGTCGTAGCCCAGGGTCATCAAAGTGGTCGCGCGACCCCCGCCGGGCATCTCGCCATGGCCTTCGCACAGCACCCAAAGGTCTCCCAGCGAGCGTACGCTCTCGCTGCCTATGAAGTTCTCGCCTGGCTTGCCGGGTTCCATGGCGCACTCGGATTCATAGGTCCATTCACCGATCAGCTTCTTTAGCCAACCGTGTTCT
>CADDYU010000082.1 GCA_902810705.1 Methylococcaceae bacterium | reverse complement strand
CCATGGTGGAATATCATAATACTAACGGCCAGCGTAGGATTATCGGCGCGGATGCTCAAACCTTTTACGATAGTATTTTCGGAACCCATGCGTCCCTGGCTCCTGGCCCTGTCAATCTCCAACGCGACAATCTTGATGCGCGGCTAGATATTTCAAAAGGTAATT
The DNA here is from genome assembly GCA_902810705.1 of Methylococcaceae bacterium. GTDB lineage: Bacteria > Pseudomonadota > Gammaproteobacteria > Methylococcales > Methylococcaceae > CADDYU01. Next base: position 19,494 of record CADDYU010000082.1, on the reverse strand, counting down.
GGCGTTTCCGTGGTGGATTGCAGCACCGGTCGGATATCGGAACCGGAGCCGGTGTTGCTCAAGCCTTGGACCCTCAGGGTCGCTACGGCAGCGATCGCTGGAATGCCGACCTCACCTATCACAATCCCGAATTCACCGAGAACTGGGATGTGACAGCCCAGACAAGCTATTTCGACACTAGCCAGACAGTCCAGCGGAATACGCTTCTTTACCCGCCAGGTGCTTTCGGTACATTCCCCGGTGGAGTGACTGGGAACCCCGAGATTTTCGAACACCACGCCCGGGTCAATATCTCCGGATTTTATTCCGGTTTAGATCGCCATTCCTTACGGCTTGGCGCAGGCTTTAACTATGACAGTCTTTACGCCGTACGGGAAACCAAGAATTTTTTTCTCCTACCTGGTAGACCACCTTTTCCGCTTCAAGGGCTGACTGATGTCAGCGACACCCCTTCAGTTTTTCTGACACCCGGCAACCGCAAGGATTATTTCTTTTCTCTGCAGGACGAATGGAAATTCGCCAACGATTGGGAATTGACGGCGGGCGTCCGCTACGACCACTACTCCGATTTCGGGAATACCGTCAATCCTCGCCTGGCCCTGGTCTGGGAAACCCGACACGATCTCACTACGAAATTACTGTACGGCCGCGCCTTTCGCGCACCATCCTGGGCTGAGACCCGAAATATCAATAACCTCGTGTCTTTAGGCAATCCTAAACTTAATCCGGAAACGATCAATACCCTAGAACTAGCCTTCGATTATCGGCCCATCGACCAACTGCGCCTTGGGCTGAATCTATTCAATTATTGGTGGAGCGATATCATTCGATTTATTCCTGATGTCGGAGCAACGACAAACACTGCTCATAATTCCGGCCAGCAAATAGGCCGTGGTCTGGAATTGGAGGCCGATTGGCGGCTCGCCTCCATGTTTAGGGTGATGGGTAATTATTCCTATCAGCATTCGATCGACGAATCCACCGATCATAATTCAGGCTACGCTCCTCTCCACAAGGTTTATCTCAGGGCGGATTGGGAATTCCTGCCGGACTGGCATTTGAACCCGCAGCTTGACTGGATTATCGATCGAAGACGCATCCTGGGAGACAACCGCCCCGCGGTCGGGGATTATCTTTGGGCGGACCTGACCCTTCGCCGAAAACGCTTGCGGGATCACTGGGAGGTGGCTTTCTCGGTGCGGAATCTTTTCAACGCCGACGCCCGCGAGCCCAGCCCCGCCGGAAACCCGATCGCGCCGATCCCCAACGATCTACCGCTGCCCGGACGGTATTTCTACGGCGAAATCCGCTTCAGCTTTTAAAGGCATGCGATTGTGCGCCGAGTTGACTGGCATGACGCATGCCTCGGCAAGGGTGCACTAAAGGGTTAGCGCTTGAGCGTTCCACCGAAAACGAATGGCGCACCCAAACTCGCCTTAGCATTTGCCGTCTTGTTCGGCTTGTTCACCTTAACTATTGGGCTCGCGGACGTGGCGCCGATCGCCGTGCTTTATCCCAATATCCGTGAACCTTATCAGGGCGTGTTTCTGAAGATCATCAGCGGGATAGAGGAAGGCATCAAGGCGCCGGTCAAGCGCTATCCGGTGGATGAGGCCGAAAGTCTCTCCACCATCGAAAGCCAGTTGGCTAGGGAGCCTCCGAAGGCCATCATCGCTTTGGGGCGTGGGGGGCTATTGGCGGCCGAGAAGTTGGGGAATAAATGGCCGATCGTCGTAGGTGCGGTTTTGGGGACGGCGAATTCGAATACTCAAAATTTTAGCGGCATTACGCTGGAACCGGATCCGGACATTCTGTTTCACTGGCTCAATACCTTGACGCCCGCCGTGAAACGGGTAACAGTAGTGTACAATCAAGAGCATGGCGCGCAGAGCATGGCGCGAGCTCGTGAAGCGGCCAAGGCCCACGGGCTGGCCTTGAACGCTTTGCCCGCCGAGAACCTTCGGGTCGCCGCGGGCCTGTACCGCAATTTTTTGAACGAGAGCGCGGCTAGCTCGGAAGCCCTCTGGTTGCTTCAGGACGAAACCACGCTCGACGAGAATGCATTACTGCCGGTCATTCTGAAAGAAGCCTGGGACAAGAACTTGGTGGTTTTTTCCAGCACGCCGGACCACGTGAAAAAAGGTGCGCTATTCTCATTGTATCCGGATAACGTCGGAATGGGCCGCAGCCTTGCGGCCCTGGCGCTGGAGCAGGCGGCTCAAGCCAAGAGCCGGACGATGCAACCGCTGCGGGACTTACTGGTCGCGGTCAATCTCAGGACCGCCGAACATCTGGGCTTGCGACTGCCGAGCCATGAGAGGCACAAGTTCGACATGGTATTTCCGTCACCTTAGATTCCGAGATGAAAGTTCAAAAGCGGACCTGGTCCATGCTTGGGCGTTCGAGCTTCCACCATCAGCTGGCTGCCACGTTTGCCACGGGGATTCTCTGTCTCGCCCTGCTTTCGTCGGTTGCCATTTCCACGCTTTCGAACCGGACCATCCGCGCCAAGCTCATCGAGCAGGGGCTGAGGGCGACGGAAAGCCTGGCCGAGCAAAGCACCCTGGCCCTCCTGTATCTCAGCACCGATAACGTCGAGGAACCGGTTCAAACCGTCCTGGGTTTTCCGGATGTTGTAGGCGTGGGCGTCTATGATCTCGCCCACAAGCCTTTGCTGGTGCAAGGTCAAAACCCGACACCTTCCGACAGCGCCTTGGTCTGGCCCAGCCAATTGCAGTTGGATACCGAAAGCTTCGATGCCTGGTATTTCGTCGCGCCCGTCTACGTGCGCCAGAATCGCGAACGGCAGGATTCGCCTTTCCGGGCCGATTCCGGCAAGCCCGAGGAACTCATCGGCTTCGTGCGGGTGAAAATGAGCAAGGAAACCTTGAGAACCGTGGCGGGCAACATTCTCAAAACGAACTTGGCCGTTTCCATCGGTTTCGCTCTGGTGCTGCTGCTTCTCTTATTGGCGATCACCAAGCGCCTGACCACGCCCTTGAAGAACCTGGCAAGAATTATGGGCAGAGCCTCCTCAGGGGAAAAGAACCTGCGGGCCGACGTGTGGGGGCCGAAGGACATCCTCGTGATGGAAAATGCTTTCAATACCATGATGACGGTGCTGGAAACCCGGGAGTTGCAATTGGAGAAGGCTCGCGACGCCGCCTTGGAATCGGCGCGGATCAAGGGCGAATTCGCCGCGAATGTGAGCCATGAGCTGCGAACGCCCCTGAACGGCGTACTGGGGATGTTGGAATTGTTGCAGGATATGGGGCTCACCCCGAAGCAGCAGGAATACGTGGCCGTGGCGCGTACCGCCGGAGAATCCTTGCTGAAACTGATCGACGACATCCTGGATTTCTCCCGCACCGAGTCGGGCAAGCTGAAATTCGATCCGGTCGATTTCGATCTTCCCAATGTCCTGGACGAAGTGCTCGGCCTGGTGGGTAATCACGCGCAACGCAAGAAGCTGGAGCTTGGTTATTCCATCGATGACGACGTTCCCTCCCATCTTCGGGGCGATCCGGCGCGCATTCGCCAAGTTCTGGTTAACCTGGTCGGAAACGCCATCAAGTTCACCGAGCGGGGGACCGTGGAAATCAGAGTCAAAACCGAGTGGAACGCCGTTGACGCCAAGGCGTGGCTGCGTTTCGAGGTCGTGGATTCCGGCATCGGCATCCCCCAGGAAGCCCAGCAGCGAATTTTCGAAGCCTTCACTCAGGTGGATGGCTCAACCACCCGCACCTATGGCGGCGCTGGATTGGGACTGGCCATCTGCCGCAAGCTCGCGAATTTCATGGGTGGCGACATCGGAGTCATCAGCCAGCCGGGATTGGGCAGCACGTTCTGGTTCACGCTTCCTCTGGAAAGATCGCTCCAGTTCTACCCCAAGGACAAGCGTGACGGGCTCGCCGGACTCCGGCTCCTCATCGTCGATGACAGCCCCATCACCCGCCGATTGCTGGAACAACTCGCCAAAAATTGGGGCATCGCCTACGACAGCGCGGCCAACGCCTATGCAGCGCTTCAGATGCTGCAAACCGCCGTAGCTCAAGGCACGCCGTACAATTTTGCGCTCCTGGATGAATTCATGCCCGGCATCGGCGGCATCGATCTTGCCCGGCAGATCGCCGAGATTCCGGCGTTGGCGAGCATTGCCGTGATCTTGCTCACCGATACCCTGCGGGCGGAGATTGACGAGGAGCGGCCGAGCAACATCATCGGCGCGGTCAGCAAACCGGTCAGGGCGCAATTTCTTTACGATTGTCTGGCACAGGCACGGCGCACCCAGAAGAATCATTCGCAAGTCGAAACGCGGCATGACCTCTCGACCGGCTTTCAGAAGCGCATTCTGGTCGCCGAGGACAATCGCGCGAGTCAGCAGGTCGCGATCGGCATGCTGGAGCGCCTAGGCTGTGAAATACGGGTCGCGACGACCGGCCAGGAGTCCTTCGAACTAGTGAGAAACGAGGCTTTCGATCTGGTGTTGATGGATTGTCACATGCCCCAAATGGATGGGTACGAGGCGACCCGCCGCATCCGGGCCCTGGAAGGGAAGCGGGGCGAGGTGCCTATCATCGCCATGACCGCGAATACCCAAAGGGGCGACAGCGAGTCGTGCATCGCCGCAGGCATGGATGATTATCTCCCGAAACCGCTTACCTTGGATTTACTTCGAGACAAGTTAGGCCGTTGGTTGGCCGGCGGAAAAGACCGGCTCGAACCGGCCCCCGGCGCGGTACAGGATCCCGGCAGCCGTTATATGGTCTCCGAGCGCCCTAAAGCGGCCCTCCTGGATGAAAAAGTATTAAACAAACTTCGCGAGGACACGGGCGAGGCTTTTGTCCAGGTCATCGAGGTATTCCTCGAAGATACGCCGGGGTATCTGCGGGCTCTCGAGAAAGCCATCGCCGATGAAGATTTCGAAGCCTTGGTTCAAATCGCCCATACGATCAAAGGAAGCGGCCGAAATCTTGGCGCCCAGCGGCTAGTGGCAATCGCCCAACAGCTGGAAAATCTGAGCCCTGTCGAATCCCGCGGCCAGGCCGGCGCTCTGTTTGCCCGTTTGGCGACCGAGTACGAGTTTGTCAAAGCCGAGCTGGAACAATATATGCAGCCGGACCCGGAAGGAGACGCTCCGGAGCGGCAGGAGTCGCCCCGGATTCTGGTCGCCGATGACGATCGCGCCATGCGCTTTGCCCTGCTTAACGTCCTGCAGAAGGACGGCTATCAGATAGAACAAGCTACCAACGGCGTCCAAGCCGTCTCCTTGTGCGAGCACAAGATGCCAGACTTAGTGCTGATGGATGCGAGAATGCCGAGAATGGACGGATTCACCGCCTGTTCGAGAATTCGAGAGCTTGATCATGGCGTCAATATTCCGGTGCTCATCATTACAGCCCTGGACGACGATCATTCCATCGAGCGGGCCTTCTCGGCCGGCGCCACCGATTACATTCCAAAGCCGATCCACTTCTCCGTGCTTCGCCAGCGAGTTGCCCGCATGCTCGAAGCCAGCCGGGCGCAACAGCATGTCACTCGACTCGCCTATCAGGACGCGCTGACCGGCCTTCCGAATCGAACTTTGTTCCGGGAGCGGCTCGAGTCCTCTCTAAGCCGAACCGATCCCGAATCTCGGGAAAAGCTGCATGCGGTATTGTTTCTGGACCTCGATCGCTTCAAGCTGGCGAACGACACCATGGGGCACGAGATTGGCGATCTCCTTCTGAAAACGGCGGCGGTGCGTATCCAAGAATGCCTTAGGGCCGGGGACATGGTTTCGAGGTTTGGCGGGGATGAATTCACCGTACTGCTGGAGGACATCGGCTCCCCCGAGAGGGCGGCCATGCTGGCGGAAAGAATCTGCAAGACCATCGCCAAGCCGTTCGTTTTTGTTGGCCGGGAACTCTATCTGAGCACCAGCATTGGGATCTCAATGTACCCCGCCGACGGACTGGATCCCGGAACCCTTATCAAGCACGCCGACATGGCCATGTACCGGGCCAAGGAGCGCGGCAACACCTTCAGCTTCTTCGAAGATAACATGGCCAGCGCCATTTCAAAGAAGCTCAAATTGGAAAGCGATCTCCGTCATGCTTTGGAACATGAGGAATTTCTTTTGCACTATCAGCCGCAAGTCGATTTATTGACCGGGCAGATCGTGGGTATGGAGGCATTGATCCGCTGGCAGCATCCCGATTTCGGTCTCATTCCGCCGTCCCAATTCATAGGGCTGGCTGAAGAAACCGGGTTGATCGAGGAACTCGGCGAATGGGCCTTGATGACGGCTTGCACTCAAAACAAGGCCTGGCAAGACGCGGGGCTACCGAAAATCGTCGTGGCCATCAATCTCTCGGCGCGCCAACTGGAAATAGATTTCGAAACCCGAGTCATCCGCAAAGTCTTGACCGAAACCAAGCTGGACCCCCAATATTTGGAGCTGGAATTGACCGAGAGCGTGGTTATGAAGGATCCGGGCAAGACTCGGGAGATTCTGCGGAGCTTGAAGGAGGCAGGCATTTCCATATCCATCGACGATTTCGGCACCGGTTATTCGAGCCTTAATCATCTTAAGAACTTTTCGTTTGATAAGCTTAAGATCGATCAATCCTTTATCCGAGACGTACACAGCAATCCCGAAGATGCCGGAATCGTTCTTACGATTATTGCCATGGCAAGAACCCTGAAACTTAAAGTTATTGCCGAGGGCATTGAAACCCAAGACCAATGGTTATACTTGAGACGCAACGGCTGCGACGAAGGTCAGGGCTTCTATTTCAGCAAGGCCCTGCCCGCGGAGGAAGTCATCGAGCTGTTCCACCAAACCCACTATGAAAGTCCTCCCGAAGTCCACCGCGCCTGAATCGCTGAGCCCTCCACATTACCCGCCTGTGGCGTTCATGTGCCGTAAAATAATAGGCTGGGCCTTAATATTGAAGTGATGGCGTTCCGGCTTGAGTGCCATGGCCTTGATGATGGCCTTCCTCAGCCGGTCGGCATCCCCGGGATTCGCCCGTAGCATTCTCTTAAGGTCTACCGAATGTTCGTTGCCAAGACAAAGCAGGAGCCGGCCTTCAGCGGTAACGCGAACGCGGTTGCAGGTACCGCAGAAGTTGTGACTGTGTGGTGAGATGAACCCAACCCGGGTATTGGTACCGGCGAGCCGAAAATAGCGGGTCGGGCCGCCGGTCGTTTCTGCGGAAGGCAGCAGTCGAAAACTCTTCTCGAGATCCCGCCTGATGTCGTCACTGGAATAATATTCTTCAGCCCGGTTGTGTCCATCGATTATTCCTAGCGGCATCTCTTCGATGAAGCTGATGTCGATTTTCTTGGCGATGGCGAATGCAACAAGATCGGCGACTTCGTCGTGGTTTCGGTTTTTCAGCACCACGGTGTTGATTTTGATCCTCTCGAAACCTTCGGCTAGAGCGGCGTCGATGCCCCGCAATACCTGTCCCAAATCGCCAACCCGGGTCATCTGCCGAAAACGCTCGGCATCTAGGGAATCCAGACTGACGTTGATGCGTTTAACCTTTGCTGCCTTGAGCTCGGCGGCGCTTTTTTCCAATTGCGATCCATTAGTGGTCAGCACCAACTCCCTTAGCCCAGGCAGCGCGCCGATCCGTCGCATGAGGTCGAGGGCGCCTTTCCGAACCAGAGGCTCGCCGCCGGTGATCCGGATCTTGTTCACGCCCAAATCAACGAAGGCCCTCGAGATCTCGAAAATCTCCTCGAGCGAAAGGATTTGGGCCCGTGGCAAGAACTCCATGGTTTCGCTCATGCAGTAGATACAGCGGAAGTCGCAGCGATCGGTAATTGAAAGGCGGACGTAATTGACACGCCGCCCGAACCGATCGATCAATGAGGTGGAAGGGAATTGGTAAGCCTTGGCGTTCATGTACATTGTGATTCTAGGTTGATAGAGAATTCTCCCACGGATGAGACTAATAACCAAGTGTTTTGGTCAGAAACTATTGGGAGCCCACAAACCCAACGGAGTAGTCCCATGGAATCTATCCGGTTTTATTTGGGCTCGGTCAATTAAAGTTAGGTCACGTCAGTTCCCTGGGCGACGACCGGAATACGCGTCCCCTACTCTGGTGCCGGCCGTGTCGCTGCAGTGGAAAAAAGTGGCAGATCGTTGATTCCAGAGGAACCAGGCAATGCGATTTGCTGCCTTCATGCCGCCCGTCAACCCGTGCCACGGAATCGAGATGAGGTAAACACTTAATTTCCCACGCCCGTTAAATCACTTTATTAACTAGTACAAATCACGCCCTTGAAAAGACAGGGAGAATTCTTTATATTTTTCGACCATTTATTTTTCGTATAGCATGAGTGCTACGGTATTTGCGCCGTTCCTTAAAGCTAAGGATCACGGCCATTCGGTGGCACGTCATGGCGCGTCCGGAAGCTCGATTTTACGAAATCGCCTGCCCGACTGATCGCTGCCAGTCACGTTCTTGACAGAGGTTCATTATGAGTTTTAACGCTATACCCGCCAAGCAGGGTCTTTATGATCCCCGTAACGAGCACGACGCTTGCGGCGTAGGGTTCATCGCCCATATCAAGGGCCGCAAGAGCCACGACATTGTTTGCAAAGGCCTCGAAATTCTCAAGAACCTCACTCATCGCGGCGCGGTTGGAGCGGACCCCTTAGCGGGAGACGGCGCAGGCATCCTGATTCAAATCCCCGATGCGTTCTTGCGTTCGGAATGCGCGTACCTGGGCCTTGAGCTGCCCAAGCCGGGCGACTACGGCGTCGGCATGGTATTCCTGCCTCGTCACCCGGAACATCGGGTAACCTGTGAAAAAATCGTCGAAGATTACGTGACGGCCGAAGGGCAAATTCTTCTTGGTTGGCGCGACGTGCCAGTAAACAACGAGGGACTCGGGGAATCGGTAAAAGCCATCGAACCCGTGATCCGTCAGGTTTTCATTGGCCGCTCAGATCGCTGTAAGGATCAGAACGCCTTCGAACGCAAACTGTTTGTCATTCGAAAGCAAATCGACAACAAGATTCGCGACCTCAATCTTGCCGAAGGCAAGATGTTCTACATTCCCTCGTTCTCGTCACGAACCCTCGTCTACAAAGGCATGCTGCTCGCGGATCAGGTGCGTGTCTTCTACCCCGATCTTGGAGACGAACGTATCGCTTCGGCTCTGGCGTTGGTGCATCAGCGTTTTTCGACCAACACCTTCCCGGCTTGGGACCTGGCTCATCCATTCCGGATGATCGCCCATAATGGCGAGATCAATACCGTTCGCGGCAATATTAATTGGATGGCTGCCCGCCGCCACTCTATGTCCTCCGAAGTCTTAGGGGACGATCTCGAGAAAATTTGGCCCTTAATCGCGGGAGGCAAGTCCGATTCGGCCAGCTTCGATAACGCTCTCGAACTTTTGGTCATGGGGGGCTATTCGCTGGTTCACGCCATGATGCTGCTGATTCCTGAAGCCTGGGCCGGCAATCCGCTGATGGACGAGAAGCGGCGGGCCTTTTACGAATATTACTCGGCCTTGATGGAGCCTTGGGACGGCCCTGCGGCCGTGGCGTTCACCGATGGTCGGCAAATCGGCGCCACCCTGGACCGGAACGGTCTTCGGCCCGCCCGTTATCTCATTACCGATGACAATTACGTGGTCATGGCCTCGGAAATGGGCGTGCTGGACATTCCGGAACACAAGATCGTCAAAAAATGGCGGTTGCAGCCTGGCAAGATGTTCCTTATCGACCTCGAGCAGGGCCGAATCATCGACGACGCTGAAATCAAAGCGGAGCTCGCGAACCGCGCGCCGTATCAACAATGGCTGAACGAGACCCAGATCCAGCTGGAAAATCTGCCCACGGAGGTGGCCGCCATGCCGCCGGATTCTCAGACCCTGCTGGATCGCCAGCAGGCGTTCGGCTACTCGCAGGAAGATATTCGCTTTGTTCTGAAACCCATGGCGCTAAGCGGCCAGGAACCCGTCGGTTCGATGGGAACCGATGCCGCGCTCGCAGTCCTCTCCAATCGGCCTCGACTGCTTTATGATTATTTCAAGCAAGGCTTCGCTCAAGTGACCAACCCAGCCATTGATCCGATCCGCGAGGAGCTGGTCATGTCGCTGGTGTCTCACATCGGGCCGCGCCCGAACCTTCTTGACCTCAACCACGGTGGCAGCCACAAACGCCTGGAAGTGCACCAGCCGATCCTCACCAACCAAGATCTGGAGAAAATCCGCCGCATCGAAGCCCGGACCGGCGGTGCATTCAAAACCAAGACCGTGAGTTTTTGTTATTCCGCCGACACCGGTGTTGCCGGTATGGAGCCCGCCCTCAAGGCGGCCTGTGCCTTGGCTGAGAAAGCGGTGCATGAGGGCAACAATATCTTAGTGCTGTCCGATCGCGACATCGATGCCGAGCACATCGCGATTCCGGCCCTATTGGCGACGTCCGCGGTGCACTATCACTTGATTCGTACCGGATTGCGCACCAAAGTTGGCTTGGTGGTCGAGACCGGCGAGGCTCGCGAGGTCCACCATTTTGCGCTGCTGGCAGGCTATGGCGCCGAAGCCATCAATCCTTATCTTGCCTTCGACACACTGTCGGACATACGGCCTACCCTTTCCGAAGCCTTGACCGAAGAGGAGGTTCATAAGCGCTATATCAAGGCCGTGGGCAAAGCCTTGCTCAAAATCATGTCCAAGATGGGCATCTCGACCTACCAATCCTACTGCGGTGCGCAAATCTTCAATGCCGTAGGACTCAGCGAGCCCTTTCTAGACGAATATTTCACCGGCACCGCCTGCACCACGGACGGCGCGGGGCTCCAGGAAATCGCCGAAGAAACCGTGCGGCGGCACCGGCTCGCGTTCAGCGATGCGCCCTTGTACCGTAATGCCCTCGACGTAGGCGGCGAATATGCCTATCGAGTGCGCGGCGAGGATCACGTCTGGACACCGGAGACTATCTCCAAACTCCAGCATGCCACCCGCACCAATAGCTGGGAAACCTATGTGGACTACACCAAGTCCATTAACCAGCAAAATGAGCGGCTGCTGACCCTGCGCGGCCTCTTGGACTTCAAATTCGACCGTGAGCCGGTACCGCTAGAAGAAGTAGAACCTGCCAAGGACATCGTTAAGCGCTTCGCCACGGGCGCCATGTCCTTCGGCTCCATCTCCTATGAGGCGCATACCACGCTCGCCATCGCCATGAACCGCATTGGCGGCAAGTCAAACACCGGCGAGGGCGGCGAATTGCCAGAGCGCTTCAAGCCGCTGCCCAACGGCGACTCCATGCGTTCGGCCATTAAACAAGTGGCCTCCGGTCGGTTCGGCGTCACTACCGAATATCTGGTCAACGCTGACGATTTGCAGATTAAGGTATGCCAGGGCGCCAAGCCTGGCGAGGGCGGTCAGTTGCCGGGTCATAAAGTGGATGCCGTCATTGCCAAAGTGCGTCATTCGACTCCCGGCGTCGGCCTGATTTCGCCGCCGCCGCACCACGATATTTATTCCATCGAGGATCTCAAGCAGCTCATCCACGATCTTAAAAACGTGAATCCGCAAGCGCGAATCAGCGTCAAGCTGGTTTCGGAGGTCGGCGTCGGCACGGTGGCGGCAGGCGTCGCCAAGGCTCATGCCGATCACGTCACCATCGCCGGATACGATGGCGGCACCGGTGCGAGCCCCATCACTTCAATCAAGCACGCGGGACTTCCCTGGGAAATCGGCCTCGCCGAGACTCACCAAACCTTGGTGCTGAACAAGCTGCGCGGACGCATCTGCGTGCAAGCCGATGGCGGCATGCGAACCGGGCGTGACGTGGTTATCGGTGCGCTGCTGGGCGCCGATGAATTCGGCTTCGCGACTGCCCCCCTGATCGTCGAAGGCTGTATCATGATGCGCAAATGCCATCTGAACACCTGCCCCGTCGGCGTCGCCACCCAAGACCCGGAACTCAGGAAGCGCTTCACCGGCCAGCCGGAGCATGTGGTGAACTTCTTCTTCTTCATCGCCGAGGAAGTACGCCAATTGATGGCCAAGCTGGGTTACCGAAACTTCAACGAGATGATCGGCCAATCGCAGCGGCTCGACATGCGCAAGGCCGTGGCCCACTGGAAAGCCTCGAAGATCGATTTGTCGAGGCTCTTACATAAGCCGGAGGCGGAACCGGGAATCGCTATCTACAACTGTGAAGCGCAGGATCATGGGCTCGACAAGGCTCTGGACCGGGAGTTGATCTCCCTGGCCAAACCCGCTTTGGACGAGCGTAAGCCGGTTCGGATCGAAAAAGGCATCCGCAATTTCAATCGCACCGTCGGCGCCATGCTATCGGGCAAGGTGGCGAAGCGCTACGGCCATGCCGGCCTGCCGGAGGACACTATTTATATACGCATAAGAGGCACGGCTGGTCAGAGTTTCGGCACCTTTCTCGCCGCTGGCATTAGCCTTGAGCTCGAAGGCGAAGCCAACGACTATGTGGGTAAGGGCCTGTCGGGTGGACGTATCGTTATTTACCCGCCGGCCGAGTCCCCGATCGTTCCCGAGGAAAACATCATTGTTGGCAACACCGTCCTGTATGGGGCAATCCAGGGAGAATGCTATTTCCGAGGGGTTGCGGGCGAGCGGTTTGCCGTGCGCAATTCCGGCGCCATTGCCGTCGTCGAGGGTTTAGGCGACCATGGCTGCGAATACATGACCGGCGGCGTCGTGGTAGTGCTGGGGGCAACGGGGCGCAACTTTGCCGCCGGCATGTCGGGCGGTGTCGCCTACGTGTTGGATGAAGCCGGGGACTTCGAGCATCGCTGCAACTTGGCCATGGTGGAACTGCAGCCGATTCCGGCCGAGGACAGCGCCTTGGAGAAACTCGAGCACCAGGGCGGAGATCTCGAAACCCATGGCCTGGTCGACATCATGCGCGACATGACCCGCCACGATGTCCAGCGGCTGCACGCTCTCATCGAAAAACACCGGCATTATACCGGCAGCGAGAAAGCCAAGCAGATCCTCGATAACTGGACCAGCTACATTCCACGATTTGTTAAGGTCATGCCTGTCGATTACCGCTTGGCGCTGGAAAAGATGCTTAGAACTAAAACTTGGGCCGAGGTCCGGCACTAGAGACAAACCTTTAAGGTACGGCGTCCAACGAGCCTACCGTTTTTATTGCGTTCGTCCGAATGGACGTGTATTGAGCGCAAGAAACGAATAGCACTGAATTTTTGCGTGCGACCCAGCACACTCTCACGAGGTACGAATAGAATGGGCAAACCCACGGGATTCATGGAAATCTCACGTCAGGACAGGCGCTATACGCTAGTAGCGGACCGCGTCCAGCACTACCGCGAATTCGTAATTCCGCTGACCGAGGAAGAAGTCGGCCGGCAAGGCGCACGCTGCATGGATTGCGGAATCCCGTATTGCCATAACGGCTGCCCCGTCAACAATATCATTCCGGATTGGAACGACCTTGTTTATCAGGGAAACTGGCGCGAAGCCATCGAAGTGCTGCACAGCACCAACAACTTTCCCGAATTCACCGGCCGCATCTGCCCCGCCCCTTGCGAGGCTGCCTGTACGCTGAATCTCACCGACGAACCCGTCACCATCAAAACCATCGAGTGCGCGATCATTGACAAGGCTTGGGAGATGGGCTGGGTCAAACCGCAGATTCCTCGACACCGCACCGGCAAGCAGGTGGCCATCGTCGGCTCTGGCCCGGCAGGACTCGCCTGCGCCCAGCAACTGGCGCGGGTCGGCCATACCGTGGTGGTATTCGAAAAGGCCGATCGGATCGGTGGCTTGCTCCGCTACGGTATTCCGGATTTCAAGATGGAAAAGCGCCACATTGATCGCCGCATCGCTCAGATGCAGGCCGAGGGCGTGGTGTTCCGCCCCAACTGGCATATCGGCAAGGATATTCCGGCTCGGCAGTTGCTTGATGAGTTCGACGCACTGGTTTTAGCGGGTGGCTCCGAGAAACCTCGCGATCTCGCGGTGCCTGGCCGGGAGCTTCGGGGCGTGCACTTCGCCATGGAATTCCTCCCCCAGCAAAACAGGCGGGTAGCGGGAGACACCATTCCCGGGGAGATAAGCATCCTGGCCAAGAATAAGCATGTGGTGGTCATCGGTGGCGGCGACACCGGCTCCGACTGCATCGGCACATCAATCCGCCACGGAGCGGCCTCCATTACCCAACTGGAAATCTTGCCTAAACCGCCGGATAAGGAGAACAAGAGCGTCACCTGGCCCAACTGGCCGAACAAGCTCCGTACCTCCAGCTCCCACGAGGAAGGCTGTCAGCGGATGTGGAGTGTTGAGACTGTCTCCTTGGAGGGTGATAACGGCCGGGTCACACGAATCAACTGCATCAAAGTGGAGTGGAAACAGGAGGGCGGGCGTTGGACCATGAGCAAGATTCCTGGCAGCGAGTTCAGCCTGAGGGCCGATCTCGTCTTGTTGGCCATGGGCTTTGTGCATCCCGTGCATGAGGGTTTGCTTCAAGAACTGGGAGTCGAACTTGACGAGCGCCGCAATGTCAAGGCCAATACCTTTGATTACCAGACCTCCGTCGACAAGGTTTTCACGGCTGGAGACATGCGCCGAGGCCAATCGCTAGTAGTCTGGGCCATCCGCGAGGGCCGCCAGTGCGCCCACGCGGTGGATCTTTACCTGGTGGGTCAGTCCGAGCTTCCTCGCTGAATCTTCAAGAGCGTGTGGCGGAATAGAGGCATTCTCCCGCCGCGCCGCGCCTTGTAGAGTCCAAGAATTGAGCCTTGCCTTCTTTAAGGCCAGTCTCTTCTTACCTCCCTATCTGCAAAGATAAGCCTCCTTGGCACGACGCAGATCATCATCATGGCTCTCGAAGCCATGAGCATGGCGGGAGATCGTTAAGTTAAATTACTTATTATCGATCGACCGCGCTTCCGCTAAATTCTTGAGCCCAGGGAAATGGGCACCCTCTGGTCCGAAATCGATATAACGCCCTAAATTCCAGCAGGGCTGACTAAAAACGGACCGCCTTGCCCCCTAGCCGCATACCGATGCCCATTGGGTTCCGTTCCGAAGGGTTCGAGGGAAGGTAGTCAATGTACCTACAATCGCAGAAGGCCTTTCATCTAAGCGATACCAAATCGGCCCATTTTCCCTGGAGCGCGGCAAGACGATGCCACGATTTTCTTTCGGATCATGGTTCATCCATTTGCGCCCCCTCTCGAAGGGTTTTTGCCCCTCGAAGAGGAATAGCAATAATAGATTCAAAAAAACACTGTAAGAAAGACAAGATATGGAAGGAGACCCAGTTCGCCTCCAGGCTCAAAAAAAGACCTTATGTATTAAATAGATACGACGGTCTGGCCACTAATAAGCCATTGGAGTGGATTTTCCCAGTACTAACCACTTTTTCGGAATTATCCGAGAAGGCTGCACAATACTCGAATCAACAAATAGATACCTGGATAAATCTACATTCCTCCATAAACCGCTCACGAAAATGTTCCGTTCCCTCCGCCTCCTTTGACCTTTCAAGCGAGTAACCGGAATGAACGCATTAGTCGAATCATCCCCTTTCCGATTATTGCTGATACACAATGATCCATTCGATCGTCAGATTTGCCGGCAAGCCTTAGAGCGCTCCGGCTATTCTTTTTCGATTATCGAGGCGGAAACGGCCGAAAACGGCCTGCGGCTCGTCCAATCCGAGAGTTTCGATTGCTTAATATTAAATTATGGCCTACCCGATTTTGATGGGCTGGAGTTCCTGGCTGAACTCAGGGAATCCAAGGGGGAGCTTCCTGTTCCGGTAGTCATGCTTACCTATGCCAATGACGCGGCGATCGCTGCGCGGGCGCTAAGATTAGGAGCTTCCGACTGTGTGGTCAAAGGATCCGAGCCGGATTCGCTGGAGTGGGTGGCCGCCACCGTGATTAAAACCTTGCGGGAGCGCCAGTCGATTCGGGAAAAGCAGGATATGGAGGAAAAGCTCCGGAAGGCGGAAGCCAAATTCCAGTCTCTGGCGGAGCAGATCCCAGCCATCACTTACATCGCCTCCCTGGAAGAGCCTGGCAAGCTACTTTTTGTTAGTCCCCAGGCGGCTTACCTTGGCTACCCATTGGATGCCTGGCTGAATGATCCGGAGGGCCTGCTGAGATGGATACATCCGGACGACAGGGAACTGGCCGTTGAAGAGTTTGCCAGGACTTACGAGCACCATGTCCCTCTCTATTGTGAATACCGCATTCTCAGTCGAGACGGACGGGCCAGTTGGCTCCTCGACGAAGCCCATGTCGTTCGCGGGGAGGACGGCCAGGGCTTATTTCTGCAAGGCATTCTGGTGGATATCACCCACGCCAAGGAACTCCAGCGGGACCGGAGCGACCATCGGCCCCCAATAAAGGAATGCTTAGAGCCAAGGACCTCCCGACTCTTAAGGGAGCGCAAGCCGGATAGCACAACCCGTGGCAAGTTGGTGCTGGAGCTTCGCCGACGCGAATCGGCCAAAATGGTGCCTCGGGCTGGCGAGGCTTACTTCCGGAAGCTGCTGGCGTCGGCTGGCGAAGGAATCTTCGGATTGGGGGCTGACGGCTGTTGCAACTTCGTCAATTCGGCTGGCGCCGAACTATTCGGCTATTCGCCCGAACAACTTGAAGGCCGCAATATATTCGCGCTGTTACAGGATCATCGGCCTGACGGTGAATCTCCTGTCGGCGACGAATATCCGCTAAAGCACACATTACTTCGAAGCGTGCCAAGCCGCTTTATTGAAGTTCTGCGCCGTTCGGATGGAAGTTCATCCGCAGTGGAATTTTCCGCCCACCCCATGCTTTCCGAATCGGGCGCTGGTGGGGCTGTAATGGTGGCGCGCGATGTCACCGAAGCTCAGGCGCTCACCCGGAAATTGTCCTATGAGGCCAGCCACGATGCGCTTACCGGTCTCTTGAACCGAGCGGAATTCGAGCGGCGCTTGGCGAAAGCTTTGGTAGCAGCGCGCGAGGACTATTCCGAACACGTACTTTGCTTTCTCGACCTAGACCACTTCAAGACAGTGAACGATACCTGCGGACACGCCGCCGGAGACCAGTTGCTGCAATCCTTGGGGCGGCTTCTGGAAAGCCGCTTGCGGCAGAGTGATACCTTGGCGCGGCTCGGAGGTGACGAGTTTGGCCTCTTGCTAGAGCACTGTCCTCTAGAGCAAGCTTGGGCCATCGCCAATGAGCTGCGAGAGGCCGTCAGGAATTTCAGATTTACCTGGGACCGCGAGGAGTTTTCGATAGGTATGAGCATTGGCATTATGCCGCTGAATGCCGCGAGCGGAGAGGTAAGATCGATCCTGAACGCTGCCGATACGGCCTGTTACGCCGCCAAAAAGCGTGGACGTAACCGGGTGCATATTATGGAGACTGCATACTCAAGCCTGACCGTCCAATCTCTCGCCGAAAGCAATAATCTCGGCAAGTTGTTCGGCAAGATACCGAATGAGGTGCTCACCGCGGCGGCATTCCGGGCCGGGTCCTCCGGCAACTCTCGAATCGCTGCACTCAGGCTTAAAGCGTAGCCCTCATCAGCGGCAACCCTTTATCGCTTTATAGAGCGTCTTATGCGGTCTTTCCGAAAGAGGGACCATGGAAGCCGCCGACAAGCCAGTTGTATCAGCTTGAAACCAAGCTGTGTATACATCGAAACTCAACCATAAAAACCTAAATTCAGGCCTTGAGGCGTTCCAAGCCTGGAGTTTAGGAATCTAGATACCTCGGCAACGAAATTAATTTAACTCGCGAAATTCTTGTAAGCGGGCGCTTGGATCCTTTCCGCGCCCCGTGACCGCGTCATAACCATTTGCAACGTGGCGGCGCATCAATCCCTCGGACAACAACTCCCTTCGGTGAGCATATCGCCTTGATGCGCCGCTAAGTCTCTTGCTCGGCAGTGCATCGATCGACCGTTCTTCCAGATTGAGATACTCCCATTGCAAGCATGCTAAGTGCTAGGCACTTTGGACCCGCCTCGTTTCCCTCTGCCCCCAGGAGAAGTTAAACCGGTGGCTTACCCTCTGAATCCTACATATTGTATTGATTTAATTTATATGCACAATATATAGCAAAGCT
The DNA here is from genome assembly GCA_902810705.1 of Methylococcaceae bacterium. Taxonomy (GTDB): domain Bacteria; phylum Pseudomonadota; class Gammaproteobacteria; order Methylococcales; family Methylococcaceae; genus CADDYU01. Next base: position 1,405 of record CADDYU010000082.1, on the reverse strand, counting down.
AACTTGAGCTATTCGGCGCAATTGGCGCGCTCACGCCAAAAATTCAACCATTTACGAAGGAGAGGCCATTATGCTGAATTGGGAAAACCCCCTGGACGGATTGGCTGGCAAGCAGTCGCGATCCTCTTTCTCGGCCGCTCAAGCCGTTTTTACGCCGACCCCCTGTCAGAAACCTGATGGAATCGATTCGGCAGCCGGCGAGTTCCAGATTTTTTCGTCTGCCAGCCATGGTGCCACAGGCCTTGAAAGCATTGAAATAGGCGCGCGTCGCATCCAGGTAGACGACAAACGGATCATTAATTGCCGCGCCGACCTTAATCAACTGGTGCCTTTCAAATACCGTTGGGCTTGGCAAAAATATCTGGACGCCTGCGCCAATCACTGGATGCCTCAGGAAATCAACATGAACGCCGACATCGCGCTGTGGAAGAACAGCGCCGGGCTCACCGAGGACGAGCGCACCATCGTCAAGCGCAATTTAGGCTTTTTCTCCACGGCGGATTCGCTGGTGGCGAACAATCTCGTGCTGGCCGTCTACCGCCACATCACCAACCCCGAATGCCGGCAATATCTGCTCCGCCAAGCCTTCGAGGAGGCTCTGCACACCCATGCCTATCAGTATGTTGTGGAATCGTTGGGCATGGACGAGGGTGAAGTATTCAACATGTACCGGGAACTGCCGTCCGTCGCCCGCAAAGCGGAATGGGCCCTGCCATTCACCCAATCGTTGGGCGATCCCACTTTTTGCACCGGTACGCCGGAAGCCGACCAGCGCCTGCTGCGCGATCTTATCGCTTTCTACGTCATCTTCGAGGGTATCTTCTTCTATGTCGGCTTCACCCAGATTCTCTCCATGGGCCGCCGCAACAAGATGACGGGCACCGCCGAGCAGTTCCAGTACATCCTGCGCGACGAGTCCATGCACATGAATTTTGGGATCGACGTCATCAATCAGGTCAAGATCGAAAATCCTCACCTGTGGAGCCAGCCTTTCCAGCAGGAGATCATTGGCATGATCCGGGAAGCCGTGGACATCGAAATCCAGTACGCCCATGACACCATGCCATGCGGCATACTGGGGCTCAATGCTCCCATGTTCGAGAATTATCTGAAATTCATCGCCAACCGCCGCTGTGCTCAGATCGGCCTGGCCGAGCAATACCCCGGCGCCGCTAATCCCTTCCCTTGGATGAGCGAGATCCTCGATCTCAAGAAGGAGAAAAATTTCTTTGAAACACGGGTAACGGAATACCAGACCGGCGGTGTTCTAAGCTGGGACTAGTATTTTATCCCATTAAATACGTAGCATAAATCTTGCTTGAACTTCGGGTATCTTGACTTGAGGAGATATCCGACGCGGAACGGTCGCCCGAACGCTGTCTTAGTCATTACGCCCGCTGAGCGC
>CADDYU010000081.1 GCA_902810705.1 Methylococcaceae bacterium | reverse complement strand
GGATTGGACGGGCTGGCGTCATGGCGCGGGTCGTGGGGCCGGGGTCGGCGTTGGCCGACGCCTTGGCATGGGGCGCGGATTACGAGAGCCTGCGGGCCCGGTCCGAGCCGAAGTCGTTCGTCGTCAACCCGCTCTTCCCGGGCGCGGACCCGTACGTGGTCCGCCACGGCGAGCACTACTTCCACTGCCGCGCCGGCGCGGGTGGGCGGATCGAGATCTGGCGGAGCCGCACGCTGACCGACCGCGGCGAGCGGGCGGTCGTCTGGACCCCGCCGGACCGTGGCTGGAACAGCAAGCACATTTGGGCGCCGGAACTGCACCTGGTCCGCGGCCGCTGGTACATCTACTACGCCGCCTGCGACGGCCCGAACCGCAACCACCGCGTGGGCGTCCTCGCCGCGGCCAGTGACGACCCGCAGGGCAGGTTCGTCGATGCCGGCCAGCTCTACACCGGCGACGACGTCGCCCGGGGGTCGCGCAGCCGCTGGGCGATCGATGGCACGGTGCTCGATCACAACGGTCAGCTCTATCTGGTGTGGTCCGGCTGGGCGGACGAGCGCGACGTCCAGCACCTCTACATCGCTCGCATGAGCGACCCGACGACCGTCAGCTCCGACCGCGTCCGACTCTGCGACAACGACTGCCACCTGTGGGAGCGCTGCGCCGAGCGCCGCTCGGAGCGCGGTCTGAACGAGGGCCCGCAGGTGCTGGCCCGCAACGGGCGGGTGATGGTCGTCTACTCGGCCAGCGGGAGCTGGCAGACGACGTACAAGCTCGGCCTGCTGACGATGGACGCGTCGGCCGACCCGATGGACCCGCGGAGCTGGCGCAAGTTGGACCGCCCGGTGTTCGAGTCGAGCGGCGACGTGTTCGGCGTCGGGCACTGCTGCTTCACCACGTCGCCGGACGGGCGCGAGGATTGGATCCTGTACCACGCGAAGCGGTACCGGTGGGACGGGTGGGACCGCGTCGTCCGCGCCCAGCCGTTCCGGTGGACGGAGGACGGGCTGCCCGACTTCGGTCGACCGGTCCGCAATGGCTTGCCGCTGGCGGCACCGTCGGACGACCGGCAGGTCGCTTCCATCGGTGGCGCGGCCCACCCGCCGGGACTGGCGGCGTCGCCCGACCGGCCGAGCCTGTAGACGACGGTCATCTCGCGCGTGTCGAACCCCTTCGCCCGCGTTTCCGAGCCCGTGGCGCAGACGGTGCCGCTGACAACGCGGGTCATGTCGGGCAGATGGTTCCCTAACCGAGCGTCGCCAGCCTCGACCGCAAATCGACCGAACATTTCTGCGCTTGGGTGTGAACCCCCACCGTGAACCAGCGTACAGTTAGTGTCGGGACTATTCGCCTTCGGGTGGTTGGCTCCGACGGACCGAGGCCGCCCCAATGGCCCCGGCCGTTCTCGGCCGGAAGCGTGACATGACGCCTTTCTGAAGCCGAGAACCTGACACCACCTCCTTCCCTGGGTGCCGTGGGACGCCGAGAGGCCCACGGCACCTTTTTTTAATCAATAGCATTGTTGAAATTCATCCGCTGCCCAGTCGGGCTTGGTGCAGGCGCGGGTTGGGGCGGGGGCGTAGGGTCACGCAGCAGGGCGGGTGCGGCGCGGTAGACACTCCTCTGCATCTTGCGACGTCGCCGGTCGCCGCGTTCCACCGTGTTGCTCGTCGACAGCAGCCAGCTTGTCGTCCAAAAACCTTCAGCAACTTTCCACCGTCGGGCTGCACAATTTCGCCAGCGCCCGGCCGACCGGCTTGAAGGCGCGGACGCGACGACGCAGCCTCGCCGGATTCCTCATCGAATCTCCTCGATCTTGATCGTGTGCGTTACCGGCTTTACAGCCTCGGCGCAGCGTTGAAGCAGGCCGGCCTGAATGTCTCGAAGTCCCGCCTCGACTGACTTAATAGCAGCAGCTCTAGCGGGAATCACCTGGAGCAGGTTCGGTTCCTTATCCGAAAGGTAGTCGCGGACAAACAGCGTCTCGAACCCTTGCTTGGCTTCCACCGCTCGATTTACTTCCATAAATGGTTTTACGAACGGGTTGCGAAGGAACTCCGCCGCTAAATTTATTCCCTTGGAAAGCTCTTCGGCGCTGAACGCTTTGCTCTGATCGCCCCAGGTAATCCTGCCCTTCGGGGCATTCAGGCCCGTCACCACCAGCATGTAACGATTCAAGTCCTGATTGAACGGGCAAAAACGGGTCATGGCCGCGTCGCCATAGTTCCAGTCGTTCAGGCCGCTGAACACCTGATCGTCCGGCGCATCCTTTTTTCCGCCGAAGAAGCAGAAGGGATAGCGGCTGCTTGCCAGGGTGATTTCGCCCGGCTTGGAGGAAATAACCTGCTGGCCTTCGCCGGCCATCGTGTCGCCGCTCAGCATGTCATGCTTTATCGTGGCGATTTGTCCGTCAAAGCCCATCGCTTTCAAAAAGGCGTAAGCCATCACCAAATGCCCCGGCGGGCCCGCATGTACGCCGTCGATCTCGCCGCATACGGGGTACTCATCGCCCAGCGCCGCCTTGGCCTCGGCCATCGCGTCCAACAGTGGCGTGTGCAGATCTGCAAAGAGCACGCCCTCCGACGCGGCAACCTCCCTTCCAATCTCGCCCAGCCGCCCCAGCGTCTGGTTGTATTGTCCGGCCAGGACGCCCGGAAACCTGGGATTGCGAAAGTAATGCGTGTCCACCGCTCCGGGCGAACCGATAATGACCGTCGGCGTGTGCCCGGCCTTGAAGTTCCGCACAATCCGGACCAAACCATCGCGGTAACGCTCCTCGGTCGCGAGGTCGCTGACATTGTAGCCGCCATCGTTCATGCCATATGCCGTCGTGGCGACGGTCGGCCTGAGCGTGACGACATCGCGCTGCATGTGTCCGGCAAAATGCGGCGCGACGGCTCCGCCCCAACCGCACTGCATCGTCTGGACGAGCACCGGCTGGCACATCAGGAGGTAATCTTCAAGATAAACCGAATAGACCTTCTGCTCCGTGATCGAATCGCCGCACACGGCCAGCACGTCGCCGTTTCGAATGACCGGCGCTGCAGGCACAAAAGCAGGTTGAGCGATGCCGATCGCCTGAACAATGGTCCAAAGCGCGACACGGCGAAGTTTGCAGCGCATCTGACACCCGCCCGCGTTGTTCAGACCCGTGTTTGTCGTTGCCCGCTTGCTAATCCGCAATTACCCGCGCCAAACCCGCGCTGCTTCCGTCCGGACACTTGACCTCTACGTTGCCCTGAACCCAAGCCTTGTCTCCCGGCCTCTTGCGTTCGATGCCGTTTAACATCAGGCCCTGAATCGTTCCGATGTTATTCAATAAGTCCTGCTTGGAGCTTTTCGCCTTTTCCTTCAAATCCACCATCTGCTTATGGGCTGAGTCGTTGTATCGCTCGAGGTATCCGACAAAGGGTTCACCGGCTCCAGCACATTCGAAGAGCATCGCCTTCACAGCCATCTTGCCGTCTTTTTCGAAAGGTGGAATCTTGTCCGCATCGTCAACGAACCACGACTTGCCGTCATCGACGGTGTAAAACTGCAAAGTTTCCCGGTTGGGATGGCTCGCGCGGATGGATCGGTAGATAACGAAGCTCGCGACCGCGGCTGCGATCACTACCAAACCCAAGCCGATCGACGGATGGTGGTTGAGTTTCTCTCGAATTCCCATTTCACCGTTCCAAATGACTGAAGGCCGGCGCCATTGTGGCGGCTGCAGAAAAGCATTTCAAGCACCTGGCACAAGCGTGCAATCTCGCTCCGATCGCAAACAACTACATCATATGGACGTCACACCCGGCGGCGTCGAAGGAGCGACAATCCACTCAAGCTGAGCACGCCCAGGCTTTTGGGTTCAGGAACATTGGTGTAGGCACTATTGCCGGTCACGACATCCCAAATCGTCTGCTGGATCAGCCTCTTGTCTTCGACGGTCAGGCTACTCGTCTGCAAATCGGTATAGCCGTTATTGATGTCCGGGCTACTATTGATCAGGCCGCTTGGACCTGCATCCAGGCCAACGGGCGTTGACTTGAAGATCGTTGCATAGGCCGTCCAGGCGATAACGTCCTGGCCCAGAAAGTTCGCATGAAATCCGTCACGATAGAGTTGCTGGATGGACGTCAGATTACTTGCGTTAAGCTTCCCCTGGTCCATCAGGAGCGACACCGCGTAAAACACCTCGCCAACCGGAATTACTGAAATGGAAACGTCCGGATTATCGGCATGCACGTTGTTGTACAGATGTTGATAGTACCCGCGGGAGAGAAGCCCGGGTTGATCAGGTTTGTTTTCGGTGGTTGCCGTAAAGTTACTTTGATACTTCGCGTTGGTATAAGGCGCTTCGGTATATGCCCAATCCGGCCAGGCGGCATAAAGGAAAAATCGCGTGGACGCATTCACTCCGCCAGGCGCGCCGCGGGTCTTGGCAATCATGTCGTTGATCAAGGCCCGGTCCGAACCGAGGGTGCAGACGTACGGGGCTTCGGCGCCGGCGGTGCTGCGGTAGGGTTCAAATATTACCGCGTCCCATTTGTTTTCGGGCAACGCCTTGTCCCACTTCGACTCTCGCGTCGAGTTGGCATTGCTTGGCAGACCCTGCGTGTAATCCAAGCCGATGGCCGATTGGGTCACCTGGTCAAACGGATTGCCTTTGGAGTCCAAACCCGCATCCGTCGGATTATCATGCAGGTACGTCAGCGTCGTACTGGGCCGGAACTGCTGGCCCCAGTGATAAGTACTGCCTTGTTTGACCTCGTAGGCGTTGGCAAAGCTCCTGAAATGATACTCCAGATCGCCCGACAGCGAATTTCCCATGGTATAGGTGGTGAAATCGCCTGCCAGGGCGGGAGATGCCGCGGCCCCTGACAAAAAAATCGTTGCCCCTGAAACGACAGCTTTGAGTTTTGTCGTCATCGTTGCCTTACAACACGCCGGTTGTCGTTACAGCACCCCTCGGCGGCAACAGCACCGCCAACGGTGGACTTACTCTCCGACCACGCCCGGCCTTACTGGGCGAACCAGTTGTTCCCGTTGGCCCACACCGCGGCGCGATTTCGGTTCGGGTATCCCGGATCGGGCGTGGTGATGTCATGCAGGCCCAGCAATGGACCTTTCTGCCAAGCCACGTGTCCATCGACGTACAGGATGTTCAGCCCGGCGTTGTGAGGATACCGCACGCCCCTGAGTCCCATCGTGGCCGACGGCGTGCAGAATTGTCCGTCCACCGGGTAATTCGCCTCGCCGTCGACGCCAATTCCCACCGCTAGCTCCGTAAAGTGGCTTTCATACATCGCATAGGTCTCAGAGGGATGCCTGAACGCCGACACTCTCTGGCCCAAAAACCGGTTCTCCGTGCGCATCGGATACTGGGTCATTCGCCCGCTATTGCCGCTGTTGGTGGTGTAGCTTCTCCAACTGTCCATCGGAAATCCAAAGGCGGACGTATCTCCGTTGCATCCGCTGGCAAGCCTGAATTGGTCGAGATTGGACGGGCAGCGCCAGATGCCCATGTTTGCGAACTCTTTAAGGTTATTGGGGTCCCGGCAATCCAGGCTGTTTCCATTCTGGATCTGCCCCATTTGATTCCCGAGCAACTCATACCACCACCCTTGAAGCTGCGGGTTTGCAGGCGTCTCCGGGTGAGCCCACGGGTAGCTGCCGTCCGACCAGTTGTAGGTCGGCGGGTAGGTTCCCTTATTCTGCGTCGCGTACATGGTAAACGCGAGCCCGAACTGCCGTATGTTGCTGGCACAGGCCACGCTATTCGCGGCGGCGCGAGCCTTGTTCAGCGACGGCAGCAAAATGGAGATTAACAAGGCGATAATACCAATCACCACGAGCAGTTCCACCAGCGTGAAACCGGCCCCCCGCGACGACGATGCAGCGCGGCCACCTGCTTGGCGATTCGTTCTTGAAACCTGTGACATGACGGACTCCTTTTCGTAATCAACCCGCACCCGATCGCGTCCGCTACGAATGCGCAATTTAAAACGCAACAATCCAATCAAAGGCGACAGCCCGCGGTGAAGCGAATTGCCGCTGGCGGAGGAAGATCAATGACGGCGGCGACGCAGCAGCGTCAAACCACCCAAACCCAGCAGACTGAGGCTGGCCGGCTCGGGAACGGCATCGAAGCTAGCGGGAGTGCCTGCGTACAGACGCACCGTGTCGTAATCAGCGCTCTCTCCAGCAATGTTTGCCCACCCAGATTGGTGCCAGACACCCGAACTGATCGGGCCTGTCCCGACGGTGGCAGTGTCCAGATGGAATGACGCCGAATACTGCAAGTCCGTAGTGGCGGTGGTGTCAATTGCCTCCATGTCTTTCCTGCCGAACACTTTCGCCGTAATCAAACCGGTTGTTTGATCCGTGCTGAACGTAAAGCCCAGATGGTAGGAACCGACGCCGTTGTAGAAATCACCAATGCCGTCCATGTAGGCCACATTGGTTACCGAACCCGTCGCTGATCCGTTAGGGCCGCTCAATTTGGTGTAATCGGTGAAACCATTAGTAGCGGTAGTATTGATCTGAAGCCGGGCGGCGCCCCAGCCGAGACCATTAAAGGTAAAGACCACGCCCGAATTGTCCATGACGGTTATCGCGCCCAACCACTCAGCCGATCGCGGGACTGTGGTATCTGCCACGTTAAGCCGCGTGAAGACGTCATATCCGCCGTTCATGTTCAGGTAGCTGCGGCCTCCACTCGACACAGGCGTGCCGACGAAACTGGCAAAGGAGCTTGCGGCGTTCGTGGGGGTATAGGTGACGTAGGTCCCGCTACCGCCGCCGCTGCCGGTGGAAGGCCACAGGGTATTCAGGTAATTGCCACCGGTAACGGGAGTTGTTCCCTGGATGCTGGCCGCGAAATTGGCATTGCCTGTGGCGAGAGACCCCGTGCCACCCGACGTGACGATATCCCCCGCCCCGCCGGTGCCGTTGCCGGAACCGTTAAAATCGGCTTGAAACACCACGCCGGCGTTGGCGGCTGCGACGCAGCCAAGCAAAGCACCCGCAACGACAAAACTCTTCTTCACCGTAATCATAACAGCCCTCCAGAAATGAACTTTCGATCAAGAATCGGGTTTGACACCAAACCCAGGCATCCTTGTCCGGATCGTTTTTGTTTTACGACCACATGCCTGCACAAATTGCGGGTGCGTTTTTAATCCCGCTTACCGCGTGCTAGGCAAAGCCACATCAGATTTGTTCCATTCGCCGCGGATTGGAGGATCGAGCTGCTTCGATCCCGGCCCGCGAAATCGTGGCGACGCTTAAATCTATGGAAATGCCTTCTGCTGCCAGACCCGTCCGCTTTCGGCGGGGAGGGCCTGTTTAATTCATTTTCCGCACGCCGCTGTTCACGGCCTGCTGTTGACTCGGCGAAAGCACAACCTGCGGCTGCACCAGGCGCACTTCGGTAACGGGCTGATTCTCGGCCAGTAACTCATCAACGGCGTCGAGGAGGACCTGGGCGATCGTCGCGGGATCGAGCTCAATGCGCATCACGTCGGCGTCACCAAACAGATTCAACCCATGATTGGCGTGACTTGCGATCACCAAGTCTTGCGGGATACGCACCTTTAACAACTTGGCGGCTTGCACGATGCCGGAAGTGTACTGGTCGTCGGTGCTGAACAGCCCGTCCGGCCGGACCTGCCAGGTATTCCATGATTCATAAAACCGGGTCGACGCTTCGAGCGGACGCGACGGGCTGAAATCGGAATGAAACGGAATCAGCAGATCATCCTGCACGGCCAAACCTTCGTCCTGCATGGCCTGCCTAAAAAGCGGGACCAGGCGTACATGGGAGCGCTGATCGCCGGTGAGTTCGAAATCCGGGTAGGCCATGGCAATTCGCCGGCACCCGCGCCGGGCGAGCAGGTGAACGCCCTCGGCGATCGCCACGCCGGCATTGCTATCGACGCGCGGCTTGCATGCCTGATCTGAGGTAAAGAAGACGCACGGCGCCGCCAGGGCCTGTAATTGCCGCATATGCCCTTCCATCATGCCGCTGACGATCATCGCCTCCACCCTCCCCTGCTGGAGGTCGACGGCCAACTGTTGCGGGCCGTGCTCGGCATCGTCGTGATCGGCGTCGAAAAAGTAGTACGTAACGAGGCAATTGCGTCCCCTGGCAACCGGCCGGAGAGCCTTGAAGAGCAGTTGATCCCACACGTTCGCCCGCCCGCCGAAAATACCCTGGGCGAAGACCAATGCGATCCGCCGGGTGCGGACATGGGGCGAGACATACAAGCCGCTTCCCCGGCGGCGGCGGATGAGCCCCTGGAGCTCCAGGCCTTTGAGGGCGCTATCGAGCGTCGCCTGAGAGACGTTTAACGATTTACGCAGTTCTCGGGTGGTGGAGAGCTTGGCGTCGGGACCGAGTTCCCTTGCTAAATCGCTCAAGACCTTTCGAACGCGCTGCGTCCGATTCTCCCTTTTGCTCTTTCGAACCACGCCGTTCACGCGATCTGCTCCCTCACCGCCCGAATCGGTCAGAATTGAACCAGCCCCAATTGAACCGATACACATTGAATCGATACACTTTGACACCGGAAAAGCGGTTCGTCAAATAAAAAATCCGGAATCTGTAACGGCCGGAAAAACAGGCTTTTCCGTTGACTTCCGCAAAAAGACCGCTACTTTGTGGCGTATTCGATGAGGAAAGATGAATAGGTCTAAATGAACGCTTTACTTTCAGAAGTCCAGATTTTGCCACGGGCGTCGGTTCGGCAGCAGCTGACGCGGCAAATGCGGGAGATGATCCTGACTGGAAAGATCCGCCCCGGAGATCGGCTGCCGTCAAATCAACAGCTGTCTGGACAATGGGGAGTCGCGAGTTCTTCGGTGCAGGCGGTCATGTCCAGCCTGGTGAAGGAAGGTTTGCTGCAGCGCGCCCGCAAGCGCGGCACGTTCGTCACCGAGCGGAAATCGACGCTGACAAGCGTCGGCATTTATTTAGCGGAAGACATCTGGCGCATGCGTGTGGCTGCCTTCCGGCGCGCTGTTGTGGTCGAATTAAGCGATCTGCTGCGCATACGAAGGGTCACGCCCGACGTGTGGATCGATTCACGCCCTAAAAAAGAGCAGCCTGAGCCGTGGCCGGAGCTGACGCGCATGGCCGAGCAACGCCAGTTGCAGGCCGTGTTGATGATTGCCGGCGATGCTCGGCACGCCAAGTGGCTCAGCCGGCTACCCGTTCCGGTAGTGACTTTATCGCATGGTTCCGGTCGGAACACGGTGAGTTTCGAGACCGACGCCGGTGAGCGGCTTGCGGCCGGTGAACTCGCCCGGCAGGGATGCTGTTCGGCCGGGATAATCGCGGCCACCGCATTGGACGCGCACGAGCCCAACGACCATTTGATCGGCCAATCGCGATCCAGCGGCCTCTTCCTTGAGACGCTGGAGTCGCTCGGCCTCAAGACGCGTACGGACTGGATTCGAATTCCAGTGCAAGGAGACGTTGACGAGCGCGAAGCCGAGCAATTTGGTTATGACCAGATGAAGGCGGTGCTCGCCCTACCCGATCGCCCTGATGGAATGTATGTGAGGCACGACTGGGTAGCGCGCGGGGCGCTAATGGCCATTACGGAACGATCCGTTGCCGTGCCGCAGGAGATGAAACTGGTTCTGCACCGCAATGTCGAGCTCGGGCTATTTTGCCCGCTCGCCGCTTCATTTGTTGATTATAGCGTCAAGAAGGTTGCCGCGGCGATGATCGGCATGATTCACGCACAACTGCGCGGCGAAGAATTCAACGCGATTCGAATTCCGCCGACTATTTCAATGGCCGAGGAGCCGCCGGTTAAAGCAGCGTCGATACCCGAGACCGATGCCCCGACGGCGAATCCGGCTGCCGAAGGCAATTGAACAAACGGAATTGGCGCCCGGACGCCCCGATGGACTGACGGAGAGGGTGCGGTGATGTTGTTGCTATTGTATCCCGATGATCCCTGTTACAGCCCGTTCTAAGCCCGGCTGGAGCTCTTCATTCACGGGGCGGACACCAACGCATCTAAATCGCCGTCATACACCGCTATCTCAATTCACTTTCGGGATCCTTGCATGACTCCTGTGCTGAGTTCTCGCTACGATGGCATGCGGTATCGCGCGTGCGGACACAGCGGGCTGAAACTCCCGCTGATTTCACTCGGACTGTGGCAGAACTTCGGAACCGGTAGGCCTTACGAAACCCAGCGCGCCATCGTGCATCGGGCGTTTGACCTAGGCATTACGCACTTTGATCTGGCTAACAACTATGGACCGCCGATCGGTGAGGCGGAGCGCACTTTTGGCAAAATCCTTCAGGACGGATTGGGCGCGCATCGCGACGAACTGGTCATCTCGACCAAGGCCGGCTACCGGGCATGGCCGGGGCCTTATGGTGATGGCGGATCGCGAAAGAACATTATTACCTCCTGCGAGCACTCGCTGAGGCGGACGGGATTGGACTACTTCGACATTTTCTATCACCACCGAATGGATACCGATACTCCGGTCGCCGAGACGGCCGCGGCGTTGGATCAGTTGGTTCGCCAAGGAAAGGCGCTTTATATCGGGGTCAGCAGCCACTCACCGGCACACTTCGTGTCGGCAAGTCGGGTAATCGAGGCGGCGGGCTTGACGCAATTCACGAGTTTTATGAGTCGTTACAACCTCCTGGAGCGGCAAGACGATGCCGAGAAATGGCCGATCGCCGCTGCATACGGCGCTGGCGGCGTGGCATTCTGCCCACTGGCCCAAGGTCTTCTCACGCACAAATACCTCGGAACGAGTCCGGCCGCCGGCGCGAGGCTGGCGGACGAGCTGAGCCGCGCAAGCGACGATGCCCCGATCCGAAAGCTGATCGAGCGCGCCCGCGCGCTTAATGAGATCGCTGCGTTGCGGGGGCAGACATTGGCGCAGATGGCGCTCGCCTGGGTGCTTCGATCACCTGTTGTTTCCAGCGCCCTCATCGGGGCATCGAGTGTTGCGCAGGTGGAGGAAAATATCGGCACGTTGAATCAATTGCCGTTTACGCCTAACGAGCTCGCGCAGATCGACGCCATTACCCTTTAGTTATAATTGCATTCAAGAGGATCTAGAACCGAGGAGAAACCCGGATGATAAACAATTACCGCGCCATCGGCGCCTGCTTCTTACAGGCCGGTCTTTTGGTGACGGCGTCCGGCGCTTTCGGCAAAGCACCGTCGACGGCTCCGTCGGAACGATATGCCCCAGTTGAATTGCGCGGGTACGGCACGGTCGCCGGCGCGGTTTGGAACCAAGCCAGCGGCTCTGTGCTGGAGATCGACTGTCAGGACGCCGACAAGGCTAAACTGCTGCAGGCAAAATACCTTTCAGACCTGCAGGTTCTTCCGGGCGTGAAAGAAAACGTCGAAAACAACCTGACGAGCTATTCGATCGACGGCCAAGGCAGCATCGCCGCCTTCCAGGACGGCGCAAAGGTGGTCATCTTCTCAGCCACCACAAGCGAAAATCTCGACAGTCTTAGCCGGCAGAACCAACCTTTGGGCGAAAGCACGGCGCAAGTCGACGTACCGATGTGGCTGGACCGCTGGGACAAATTTAATTTCCGGCACTATTACTGGCCTTGGCAGCTTCCCAAAGGCCAGACGGACGCGACGTACGATTTCACCCACGAGTTCGACTACGCCCAGCAAATGAACCGGGCTGGAATCCTGCTCGGCGGCGGCCCGCTGGCGACGGATAGCGCCGACGGGATGTGGAACAGCGGTTTTGCGAATTGGGTCGCTGAGGAAGCCAGCAAGCGCAACCTGCCGGTCGATCTGCACTTTGCGGCCAATGCATCGAGCGAGCCGACATGGTTTCTGAACCGCTATCGGGAACAGACACAACTGAAGATGCCCGGATTCACCGGAAATTTTCATTCGTTGATGAGCCCGGAACTGGGCGCTCAGGGTGTTCTCTCCTGGAGCGCGACCACGGCGGAAGATGACCGCCTCTCCCTGCTGCAACAGCAATATCGGCGATTAGTCGCCAGCCCCAATGTCACGTCGATTTTAGAACCGCACGGCGAGCTAAAACATGGCAACCAGGACATTTTCCTGGAGTACGGCCCCGTTGCCGATGCCGGTTACCGCCGCTACCTGCAAGGAAAATACCGTACTTTGGAGGCACTGGCAGACCGGTGGGGCGTTCGCCTTAATTCATGGGACGAGGTACGCGTGCCGGAAATCGCCTCCTTTGCCGGGTGGGGGCCAGCGGCGTTGGATATCGGCGGGTTATGGCGCGTCGGTTACGAAGAACTAGCGGCTCCAATGCCCGCCGATTACAACTGGTCCGCCGCGCTCACCACCCCAAAATCGAATCCGGCGCCCGAAGACTGGTTCAAGCCCGATTTCAATGACGCCAGCTGGCCGCAAATTCCCGGCGCCGGACACGACCATCAACTTTTCCTGCCGAAGCGCCCATCGGTCTTTCGCCGCAGTTTCGAAGTTCCCGCGGAATGGAAGGCCCGGCAGCAGCGGGTTTGGTTGTATGTATGGGACATGAACCTCGCGACCAATGAGGAGGTTCGCGTGGTATTGAATGGAACCGAAGTCGGGCGCAGCAGGGTTCAATTCATCCGGCCGCACTGGAGCGCCATCGAAGTAACGTCCACGCTGCTGTCCGGGCGAAACACGTTGGCGCTCCGTTTGCCACAGGGATACATCGCTTATAAATCATATCTGTCGCCGGTGAAACCAAAGGAATATCCCGACCTAGGCGAACATCTCAACGGGCAATGGGTGGATTTCATCGACTTTACCGCGTGGTCGCGCATCCAGACGGTGCGGCGCGGCATAGAGGCGATCCGGCAGGTTGCGCCCAACCAGGGCATTACCCTGATGGCTCCGTACCCGTATGCCGACGGTGTCAAGTCGTTGGCAGCCGCTTTTGGCGGGGAGTTTCGCGATACCGGTTTCATGGGCGTGGCCTACGCAGATGTGCTGCCGTCTCTGATGCGGGGCGCCAATCTGCCGTTTTCTCTCGAACCGGGCGGCCCCGCTACGGATCTGGCAGATTTTAAAAAGCAGATCGGCCTGTACCAGACCGAAGGCGTACAGGCGATTGATTATTTCATTCACATCGGAAGCATCCTGTGGAACCCCGAGATCAAGGCGGAATATGAAAAACAGCGCAAGCAGCTCTCGCTGCTGGGGCAAAGTCATTCGGCCAAGGCCGAAGTCGCCATTTTGTATTCCGATCGCATAGCGGAATTGACCGGCTATCCGTGGGGCTCATCGTACAACACCAATCTGGGCGGCGGCTATTGGCATTGGAATGCTGGGGCGGTACTGCGCGGTTCTTTCCCTTATGACGCCCTGTCGCAAAGTTCCTTTGCCAGCGGCGACGCCAATGCTTATCGCTTGATCGTCGATTCCAACACTTCGATCGTGGATCAGGCGCTGGTGAACGACATCGAGAAATGGGTTCGCGCCGGCGGTACGTTTATTACGTTGGCACAGACCGGACGCCACACGCCCGAGAATCCGGACAGCTGGCCCGTCGCGTCGTTGACCGGGTATCATGTCTTGCGCATCGACCGGATTAAGTCCGATGGTTCTGTGGAGGAATCCGGCACGCTCAAGCCGGCGCCCGGACAGCCCGTATTCGACGCCGCGTGGGATTCCGTTCAAGCCAACGGTTTGCACTTGAAAAAGGTGGCGTCCGATGCCCAGGACCTCCTGCTGTGGAACGACGGCACTGTGGCGGCGGGCGTACGTCCACTTGGCAGGGGATTCATCGTGCAACTGGGCGCCAAGTTTACCGGCGCCAAGATATTCGATCGGGTCGAACCGGGCCAGAACTCCCCGGAAACCAAGCTCCTGCGACAACTGTTGACGGCGGTGTTGGACTGGAAAGGCGTCAAGCACGAGCCTTGCGAGCTATCGCCGGCGAACGAACAGGTGTGGGCCCGTCCGGGTGTTACCAACAACGGTTTGTACGACACATGGACCCTGCGAAACTGGTCGAAAGACACGAGCCAAACTGTTTCGCTGCTGCTGACGACGGCTAAGCCGCCGACGTTCGCCATTGATGCGCGAGATGGTAAGCCGTACCCGATTACAAAGTCGGCAAAGGGTGCCCGGCTCGACAGGATCGTTCTCGATCCGCTCGAAGCCCGCGCATTTCTCACACCGCGCGGGCGGATCGCCGAGGCGCCGACTGCGTGGTTCGATCTGCAGCGAAATTGGTGGCGCGGAACGACCAAGCCCGATCCGAAGCCGCTGCCCGCACCGGTCCAACGTCTTGCTTATGAACTAACCGCCGATTGGAAGTTCGAGACACTCGACGAAGGCGAGGATGCGACGGCGCTGCTCGGGACGCAAGTAGACGACCAAAGCTGGCCCTCCCGCGACCTGGGCATCTGGGATGTCAAGGACGCTGGTGGCAAGAGACGTGCCGTCTTTCGCAAGACTTTCACCGTTCCTGCATCGTGGGGCGATGGCAAGGTTTCGCTGTGGATGACCAGTTGGGCCGGTTCCTCCTTTGTCGAAAAGGGACGGGTCTGGCTGGACGGCGTCGAAGTCAAACCAATGGACGAACGCGAATATATCGCCATCGGTATGGCCGCGCTGGCGCCCGGAAGCACGCACACGCTGGCCGTCGAAGCGCAGAGTCGCGGCGTGCTGGCGGGGCTACGCGGCCAATGCTGGCTGTCGGTCGAACCCAGGCCTCAGGAATCGATCGACCTCGCCGGCGAATGGTTGCCGTCGGTTGACGGACTGAATTACACGGCACCCGTGACACTGCCGGGCCAATTCAAGACGCAGTTTTTGAAGCGCACGGTCCTGATCGTCTCGAAGTACCGAGGACTCAAGGCGGTGATTACGATCGACGGCGATCCGGCGCTGATCAGCGTTTTAATAAACGGGAAACTGGTCCGTCGCCACCACCACATGGTCGGCCAGCGCGGGAGTCTGAATCTCACTCCATTTGTCCGCTTTGGTGAAAGCAATGAAATCGAATTGGTGCGCTGGGGCCAATTCGATACAAACTCGGCGCCAGGTCGTACCACCCCGATGCACACGGTAAAGGAGCTTGTCCTCGGCTTCTACCCAGCTGATCCATCCTGAGGTGTCCTCTTGTGTGGCGTGCCCGAGGGGTTGGGCGCGCTTCAACCGACCGCCAGCATGTCGTAAAGGAAGAATTCAATGATCCGATCGATGCACTCGTGTCTATGCCGGCCTGCGATTGCAGCATTGATCTGCTGTGTGTGCTACAGCACCCACGCTTCCCGGGCACAATCCAGCGAACTACGCGGATTCGGCACGATTGGGCGGTCTACTACCACGCTCGAGGGGCTGGAGTTCACAGTCTTCACCTGTGAAAATTCCGAAAAGGCGGTTCTGCTCGCTCACAAGTTTGGTCGAGACATGCAGCAGAGCGCGACGATCCCGGCCAAGTGGGAGCACGTTCAGCTCGGCGACTCAGACGCAAACATACTGGTGCGAGCCGGAATCGGCTCGTTTCTACCGGCTGCAAGCGGGGCCGACGTGCTGGTCTTCTCAAGTCCGAAGACAACCGATCTGTCGGCCGCGTTTGCAGCGGCGGCCCCGAAGCTCAAAGGCGCCCGTTTCTATGATCCTGCCTACCAATACCCCGCGTTCTACGACAAATTCTCCAGCACGGGCATCGGCTCCTGGTACCCGAGTTACTGGAACGACGCCTACTCCAAGGGGCATTTGAATTCCGTTGACGAGCACTTCGCCTATGCGCGGGAGCAAGGGTTGTCTCTTCAGATCGGCGGAGACTATGTATTCCGCAATCTTTTGCCCAAGCTCCGCGAGTACGCCCGTCCATATCACATCGCCCAGTGGCTGGAATGGAGCTCCGATCTTGCGTTGATGGCACCCGATGAACTTGTTTCGCCCGGGTCGGATTTTACGACAATGCCCCACTATTATGGCCAGATCAGCGAAGGGGGACACAAGTTGTTGCAGTATCGAAACTGGTGCTTTGAGAGCGTCATGCGGCAGCACGTGGATAATCCCCTGCTCGTGGACTGGAACGATCCAAACGGAGAAGTCGGCCCGGCGCCATTCTTTTACTTTTGGGATTTTTCCGAAGCGAATCGCCAAAACCTCGTGCAATACTTGCGCGACGTCAAGAAATATACTCCGCAGTCACTCGGCGCTGCCTGGCGAGGGAACGACTCGTATTTTAAGACATGGGACGATGTGAAGATTCCGGCCGGATACGCCTTTTTCGGCTGGCGTGAAGGCGACGTCGTGGCGAATAGATCGTGGCGCGTTCAGCCTGCATCTCCTACTGAAGATACGAACTATGACGGCAGCTCGTGGCCCGAACTGAAGAATGATTTGCCGGCCAATCTCCGCAAGGATATCGACAGCGGATTTTCCTCGGTTGACTTCAGCGACGCTGGCTGGGCAGAGTTCAGCCGGCCGGGCGGGGAATTGGCCTCGATCTACTTCGGCGCCGATAGCAAACATTTTAATAAGTTTTTCTGGCGACGCGGCACAATCGAAGCCACTCAAAATTGGATCGATCGCGCCAAAACCGATGGCCGAATTTACCTAAGCGTCGTCGCCCTAAACGTAAATCTCGGGCCTAAGCTTCCGGATCGCCTTTGGTTCAACGGAACAGAGGCTGCGGCGATTTCATCCCCTCCCGGCACCTACGCCGTGACGCAGATCGATGTTACTGACCTGATCAAACCCGGCGTTAACCGGATCGCGCACCTTGCCAATGTGACTTGGTATTCGAGCGATGGCCCCTATTTCCTGACCACGCGCAAAATGGAAGCCTACCCGTTCACCGATTCGCACTTAAACGCCCGGTATATTGACTGGCACGATTACATCGCGTGGTGCGTGAACCAGAAGATGGAAGACACCTACAAGGCGATGCGGGCGATCGATCGCGATCGTCCATTCAAAATGATGGCCGCATACGACAAGGACACGAGCATTCCGCTGGCGGCCAAATACGGGTGCTTTCCGCACAACACCGGCGAGGGTTCGTCCTTTCGTCCGTGGGACAAACGATTCGGCTACGTTTACGGGATTCCTTCGTCGGCAGAATTCGGTGGAAGCATCGTAGAGCCGGCGGCGTGGAAACGGTGGCTCGGCTGGTTCACCTTCGAGGGCAACAATGCTTTTGACAATTTCCACAACATTCACGCGATGATGTACTCGCCAGTCCGGGATCTTTGGCTGGAGTATCTGCCCTATCTGAAGCTTGCCAACCGCAGTGATCTCAAAAAGCCACAGATCGCCCTTTTCTGGTCCTCTGAAAATGTCCAGCTCCTGCCGCATGGGACACCGTACAGCTTTGACCTCGGCCGGGGCGATCTGCACTTTATTGGACAGTCGAATGTGTACGTGGATGAAGCTGGCGTGCGAAACGGACTTTTGAACAAGTATCCTGTCGTCTGGGACACGGGCACGTGGATCATGGATCCCACCACCGTTGCGGGGCTGAAAAAATATGTCGAAGAAGGGGGAACGTACGTTGCCCTGCAGGAAACCGGTCGCCACACCTTTACCCGGCGCGATGCCTGGCCGATCACCGATCTCACTGGCTTTAAAGTCCGCGAAAGCCGCCCCATGACGGGGACGGTCTCCATTCTCACCAATCAACCGCTCTTCAAACACCTGGCCGGAAAGAATTTCAATAACTTCGGAACGAGCGTCGATTATTCCGACTACAACAACGCCGACGCGTGCGTGGCCTTGGAACCCCTGACAGCCGATACAACGGCCATCGCGAGGTACCAGGACGGCTCTATCGCCATTGGTATGCGAAAGCTCGGCAGGGGAAAGGTGATCACCCTGGGCAGCCCCTTTTGGCGCGATTCGCGTGATCGCGCTGGCATGTGGTGGCCGGGTGAATCGCAGAACGATTTCCTGGAAGACATTTTCGAAAGCCTGGGAATCAAACCTGTTGCTAAAGCCGATACCCGCGACGTCTGGCGCGAGCATTATCTGGCGAACAACGGGACCGAAGAATATCTCGCGCTATTCAACCCATCCGATAAACCGCGAACGTTTTCCGTGGAATGGAATACCGTTCAGCCCGCCGGTGCTTTGTTCGATCCGAAAAACGGTAAGAAGATCGACGGCACAATCGACGGTAACAAGGTCACGCTCAATCAGATCACGCTCGACGGACTTGAGACCCGGATTGTCGCTGCAACTTCCAAGAGGGCCCCGCAGGAGGCAATGAGCGGTTGGTTCGATCACCTTGCACTTTGGTCGCGCCCCTCTGCCCCTGGAGCGCCGCTCACCCGGCCGGATCTTCCCTCCTTCAGCATGCAATTGGCTCCGACGATGAAGGGCAAAGCCGTTTCAAAAAGCGACCTAGCCGCGCTCGACATCGCTGCGTTGTCAAAGACGGCTGATCCGGGCGCAGGGTTTGAACTCTGGGCCGGACAAAGTTTTGAAGAGAACCGAAGCAAGCCCGACCCCGATCGGCGGTTCATCCTGCACAATTCGGTGTCGATTCCAACTCAATGGAAGCCCGCGGATTCCATCGAGCTGGTCGTCAGCGCATTCACTGCCCATAGCGGCGCGCCCACCGACGATGCCATTGATGCCTATGTCAATGGAATAAAGGTGATCTCTCGTGGTAAGAGCGCATCAAACGTCGCTGCCTCCATCGGTTCGACCCTCTTGGCTGGAGGCATTACGGCCGATATTAGCAAATCTGTCAATTGGTCGGGGCCCAACACAGTCTGCATTGTCACGGCGACTGACGGCTTTATGGGTGAAATTAAACTGCGCCGCCGCCCGGCAGTATTGGAAACCCTTGACGTCACGGGAACAGTTAGCGTCCAACTGGACGCCGACGCCGGCACTGCCAAAGCCTCCATCCCGGGAGTCGTCAAGGGATTGTATGCGTGGAAAGATGACTTGATCGTTCCCGCTTCGTGGAAGGGTTCCCGCGTGTTCGTCAATATTTCCCTTGGCAACGAAGGTGAATACGATTCCTTCGCAATCAATGAAAAGGTGATTCTTCACCCCGTCAGTTGGTTCAAGCCCGTGACGTGGATGGACGTTACGCCGTGGATCAAGTTCGGCGAACCGAACAAGCTGACGTTGATCAGCCGGAAAGCAACGAAAGACTGGATGCCCGGCACTCCCCACTATAAGTCGGTCAAGCTGGAACGAGTTGATCTAGGCGCGTTGTGAAACCCTTCCCTTCTCGATCGTGTTCCATGCACGTGAAGGGCGATTGCCTAAGTGGACGTGCTGGATTCGTCGGCCGTCGTGGGGAAGGGACGCGCGGTAGTGCGTCCTTGCCAGAATTTCGGGCCGCACCCGAACGCGACGCTGGCGTCACGGGTACAGCGACGGGCCAGGTGCTTCGATCTGCCGCGGTCACCGCTGCGGGTACCCTTTTCGGGACCGTTCAGCGACCCCGTGAAGGCGTTCCACCACGTCATCGCGGCGGTCGTCGCCGAGCCGCAGCTCGACGACGACGTACTTGACGCCGCGGTCGTTGAACGCCGCGATCACCGGTGTCACCAGCATCGTGCCACGGTACTACCGTTGCGGCCGCGATTCCGCCCTGCTGCCGCGCCCCGCCAGCAGCGCCTCGCGGTAGCGGGTCGGGGGCAGGCCGTCGACGGCGCGGAAGACCTTGCTGAAGTGGAACGCGTCGTCGAACCCGACGCGGGCGGCGACCTCCTTGATCGACAGGTCGACGTCGGCCAGCAACCGGCGGGCGCGGTCGACGCGGACCGTGCGGACGTGGTCCATCGGGCTGGTGCCGGCGTGGGCGCGGAACAGGGCCGCGAACCGCGACGGGCTCAGGCCCGCGACGTTCGCGAGCGTCGCGACGTCGAGCGGCTCGGCGTAGTGTGCCGCCACGT
>CADDYU010000080.1 GCA_902810705.1 Methylococcaceae bacterium | reverse complement strand
CGCTACGACCCGCCCGCCTACGCCAACCACTGGGACGTCGGCGTCCTCTACGGCCCGCACGGGGCGCCCGACTTCTTCACGCCCGCAGACGTCGACACGTTCTTCGCCACCGACTGGCGGGTCCACTACAACTCCGACCGCACCGGCGTCCGCCTGATCGGCCCGCACCCGCAGTGGGCCCGCACCGACGGCGGCGAGGCCGGCCTGCACCCGTCCAACATCCACGACAACGCTTACGCCGTCGGCACCGTCGACTTCACCGGCAACATGCCCGTCATCCTCGGCCCCGACGGCCCGAGCCTCGGCGGCTTCGTCTGCCCGGTCACCATCGTCGCCGCCGAACTCTGGAAGACCGGTCAGCTCAAGGCCGGCGATACCGTGCGCTTCCACCCCCTCACGCAGGACCAGGCCCGCGACCTCGAAGCGGCCCAGGAGCAATTCATCGAGCACGGCGGGTCCCTCCCGCCGCGGCCGTGGGAACCTCCTACGGACGCACGGCCGTGCGCCCCTGCGTCCGCGCAGGTCGGCTCCCCGATCCTGCTGAAGACGCCCGCCCGCACCGGCGGCGTCGACGTCGTCTACCGCCAGGACGGCGACAAGTACCTGCTCGTCGAGTACGGCCCCCTCGTCCTCGACCTCAACCTGAGATTTCGCGTCCACGAGCTCATGCTCCACCTGGAGCGCGACCTGCCGGCCGGCATCATCGACCTCACGCCGGGCATCCGCTCGCTCCACGTCCACTACGACTCGCGCATCCTCCCCGTCGACACGCTCCTCGCGATCCTGACCGACGCGGAAGGCAAGCTCCCGCCGATCGAGGACGTCGAGGTGCCGACGCGGATCGTGCACCTGCCGCTCTCGTGGGACGACCCGGCCTGTCAGCTCGCGATCCAGAAGTACGTGCAGTCGGTGCGCAAGGACGCGCCCTGGTGCCCGAGCAACATCGAGTTCATCCGCCGGATCAACGGGCTGGAGTCGACCGACGACGTGAAGCGGATCGTGTTCGACGCCAGCTACCTCGTGCTCGGCCTCGGCGACGTCTACCTCGGCGCCCCGGTCGCCACGCCGATGGACCCGCGGCACCGCCTGGTGACGACGAAGTACAACCCCGCCCGCACGTGGACGGCCGAGAACTCGGTCGGCATCGGCGGGGCGTACCTGTGCGTCTACGGCATGGAAGGCCCCGGCGGGTACCAGTTCGTCGGCCGCACGTGCCAGATGTGGAACACGCACCGCCAAACCAAGAACTTCACCGGCGGCAAGCCGTGGCTGCTGCGGTTCTTCGACCAGATCCGGTTCTACGAGACGTCGGGTAACGAGCTGCTGAAGTTCCGGGAGGCCTTCATCGCCGGGCGAGTGTCGCTCGACGTGGCGCACGAGACGTTCAGCCTGCGGAAGTACAATGCGTTCCTGCGCGACAACGCCGGGTCGATCGGCGCGTTCAAGGCCACCCAGCAGGCCGCGTTCGAAGCCGAGCGGGCCCGGTGGGCCGCCGCCGGCCAGTCCGTCGTCTCCGCCGACCCGGTCGACGAACCCGCCCCCGCCGGCGCGCTCGCAGCGGGCTTAGAACCGGTCACCGCCGAGGTCCCCGGCCAACTCTGGAAGCTGGAGGCCCAGGTCGGCCAACGCGTCACCGCCGGCCAACGGCTGGCGATCATCGAGTCGATGAAGATGGAGATCCCGGTCCTCTCGCCGGTCGCGGGCCGGGTGAGCGACGTACTCTGCGCCGAAGGTAAACCGGTCGCGGCCGGAGGGCTGCTGTTCGGGATCGATCCGGCGTGAGCCTGTTCCATAAGAGCCTGTGTCACTACCTTCCTAGCATCGCGTTCCGGCACGGAAGCCGCGATGCGCGGGTACGAGCTGACGGACGGCCATTGGGACGCGGTGCGGGGGATGAAGCCGGTCTCGATCGCCGGCACGGCGGGCGGCCGTGGCGCGACCACCGGGCGGTGCTGAACGGTATCCCGTGGGTGCTGCACACGGGCGGTCGGTGGCACTGGGCCGCTCGCGCGGCGGCTGGGGCAGCAAGTTCGAGCTGGCCTTTGACGGTCGCGGAACTCCGCTGGCCGTCACGGTCACCGCGGGCCAGGCGCACGCGAGCAAGCAGGTCGAGCCCGTGACGCAGGGCGTCTGCGGGTCGGGCGTCACCGCCGCCCCCGCGGGCTCGCGGGCGACAGGGGCTACAGCCACGCATTCGTGCGACGGCGGCTCTGGCGGCGCGCGGGATCAAGCCGGTGATCCCGCTGAAGGCCGACCAGCTCGGCAAGCGTGGGTGCCCGGCGCGGTTGGACCGGCCGGCGTACCGCCGCCGGAACGTCGCCCGAGCGGTGCGTGAACCGGCTGAAGGAGAGCCGGCGGCTCGGCACCCGGTGCGACAATGCCCGCGGGGAACTCCCCTCGCGCGGCCCACGCTCGCGATGATCCGCCGGTGCTTCCGCCTTTTTAAGTTGTGAGACAGAACCTAGTTGGCTTCACTGCTCTTAACGCTGATCGAGCACTTTCTCGGTGCGAAAATCATAGGTTCCGCCGCGGAAAGCGGCGACCTTATCGTAATCTTGAGCAACGTTTGGCGGCTGAACGCGGAAGTTGATGGAGACACGCGGTTCGTTGAGCTGGTTTGCCGTAACACGGTGATAGCAAAGCGAGTTCATGATTGCCACCGTCCCGGCCCGGGGAGAGAGATGAACTTCGCCAGGCATCGGATCTTGATTTCCACCCGGCGGAATCCGGCCGAATTTGTGCGAACCGGGAACGTATACCAGTGCGCCCTGCGCCGGATCGACATCCCGCACGTAAATCAACCGGTTGACGGTGAACTTGCTCAGATCATCCGGCGGGCAATCCTGGTGCCAAGCCTGTCCCTTGCCTTTTCCTGTGTACATCACCAGATCGACCCCGTGCGTGAAATCACTACCGATTGCCGCGCGGGTCAGCGCGACGAGGTCTGGATCGTCCCGCAGCGTAAGAAACAATGGATTGGCCTCGGCAACAGGGCCCCAGGCAGTGGGATATGTTTCAAACCGATCGAAATCCGAGTGGCGGAGGGGACTCTTATCGCTCTGCTTCCAGTGCTCATCGACGGCCGCTACGATCGGCTTTAGTCTGCGGGCATCGAAAAACCCGGGAAGAATTACAGCACCCAACTCCATAAAATCCCGCCGCACGGCGGCGACGTCAAATGGTACGCGCATCGGCACTCCTGATGGTGTTACGAAGAGTTTTTGACAACGCATGCGAGGCAACTTTTAAAATCTATCCCGCAGGATTGGCAAGTTAAATGAACGATCCGGGGAATCTGCTTGTACAATTCGGAGAGCTCGATCCAAAGGCGTGTGGCGGGTCGAACGTCTCGCCCCCGAGGAATCGCCATGGCCCAGGCTAAATGCTGGTTCACCTTCGAAACGGAAGTCGGTGCGGGCGAGACGTGTCCAAAGCACGCGCACCCCTGCACCGAGATCGTGCATGTCGGGGAATCACGCGGCGAGTTATTTGACGGCGATAAGCAATTTCACTATCAACCCGGCGTACTGCTGATTTATCAGGCCGGCGGCCGGCACTGGGTGGAAAACCAGTGTGGTGGGAATCACATCTGTCTGGGCATAACCGGGTGCGGCGCCGAGTGCCTTGCAGTTGGCGTCATTCCTGCCCCGGGAGTGATCGGTCCGTTGTTCCAGCGCCTTCGGGACGTCTCTAAGGGCGGGGCCGCCAGGCAGCGCACGCACCTGGATTTGCTTGCGGGCCTGATCGCCGTCGAATTGCTGGCCGATTCAAGCCCGGGCGTTCCAAAACCGAGCGGCCCTGCGGCAGCGGCGCGGGAATTGATCGATACGCGGTTTCATGAACCCTTGTGCCTCGACGAAATTGCATCCAGTGTTTACATCAGCCCGGACTACCTTCGGCAGGTGTTTCGTAAGGAGTTTGGGCGGTCTCCCATTCACTATCTTATTCGGCGACGGATTGAGGCCGCCTGCGAGATGCTCCTGCACACGGCCCTGCCAATTCAAGATATTTCGCGCGGTTGCGGCTTTGAAAATCCCTTTTATTTCAGCCGCGCATTTCGCAAACACATGGGCACCACGCCCAGCGCATACCGCCGCGCGCAATCACCATGAGATTTGCGTTGCCGCCTTTCCGGGGGGGACGGCGCAATCTGCACCATTGCCCTCGATGCAGCAGCAGCAATGTCCGCGTCTACTTTGCGCCGGGTCGGGCTGAGAATCGGAGCGCGCCGGAATCAGAAACCGCCATCCAGAAACCGTTACCATTTTGACCCGAGGCAACTTTCAACATCAACTCGTTCCAGCCTTGTTCGAGGTTGGCCGTGAGGTTCAGTTGTCCTTTGAATGGTGCGCCGCAGCCATGAATCAGTGGCGCGATTAGCTCGCCGTTGAGCCAGATTCGGGTCCAGAAATCGGTGCCAAACGACAATTTCGCCGAGCGACGCGCGTCCGACCAGATGTGCGTGACGGCATAGTGAATGCTGCCGGCTTTCTTCCCGGTTAAGGCTGCGAAATTGATAAAGTCATCATTGCCAGGCACAGAAAGCCAGTTCAACGTTGAACCGTCGCCCATTGAGATGGGCTCGTTAAAATCCCGGGATCGCTCCGGTGGATATTCTTGTCCGACAACGATTGCATCAACCCCTTCGAGCGGGTTGATGGAATCGGGTTCGGCATACAGGAACGGTCCGGCTACGCTCCACAAATCTGTGGTGATCGGCACATAAACCGGCTCAAGGTGCACAAATGCAACGGCGACACGATTTCCTGACGATGCTTTGAACTCAAAATCTATGGCGCCTGCCTCTGGAATGAACAAGTCGCCAACGAAATCATCGGCGGGTATCGGGCGGCCTTTGCCGGCGGATAGGGTGGCGATCGGCTGGCCAGCGAGAAGCACCCTCGCTTGGCCAAATCCCTTCCCCGCCAATCGTGCGACGCGCAGGCGATATTTTGCGCCGACGGCGATCGGCAGGTTCACTGTCAATGTAGGGCCATTGGAGACAAGCAACTGCTCGCCCGGCCATTGGTCGCAAAGCTCGCCACTGGGAACGATTGTTGCGTTCGTTGGGCCGGCGAAGTCGAGCAGCGAAGCGGGCAGCAGCGCGTCATTGGGTGCGACCGGCGGCATGCTGGCGGGGATGTGCTTCGGCGGGCTGTCGTATTTCCAAGCCGATGGCATGCCGTCGGTGGTCTCGGAAAGCCACAGCGGATAATTCATCCGATACGCTGTCTCGACCGCGCGTTCCTCGTGGAACTGCTCGTCGGGAATCAGCTCAATCTCGTATTCGTGTACCCCCTGGTCGGTCACTGGCAGCGGCGAGTTTGGATCGAACGGCGACGGATGGTGGTGGGCGTATGCCGGAGAACGCAGCAGGGTGACGCGCATCGTTCCGTCGGCGGCGCAGTCGGCGGAGTAGACATCGGGGCTGACGAACGTCAGGCTGGCATGCTCCCCGGCAAGAGAGAGGATATCGGCGATCGGATATTCACGGCCGTCGAGCGGCCGCCGAGTGATTGCTCCCGGCGTGCCATCGTGCCGGGTCGATGCCTTGAAACCCGGCGGCACGATCAGTTTGACGATCTTGCCATGTCCCCACCAGTTTAGGCGCAATTTCATCTGCAGGGCTGTGCCGCGCTCAAGAAGCTGGACGACCCATGACGCTTTTCCGTCTTTGCCCTGCAGCGTGTTGTGCATGGCAGCGCGAATCGGACCGCGCTCAAGCACCGACCAGGGATGTTGGCAGGTGAGCGTTTCAACCAGCGGCCCGCCATAATGGAGAACGCCGTGGGACCAGGTGTCGGAGTTGTCCTCGAACGAGCATATTCGGATTCCGCCGGTTCCCAGCAGCGGATGGTCATTGAACGCCACCGAGCGGATACCAGTTGCGTCAAGTTCAGCCGCGATGGCCCCGTTAGCGATCGTCTGCTCGCTCAGGATCAGGCGTGTCGGATCTGCCGGCCGCTCTGTGAGGCGGCGGCGGATTTCGATGATGCTTCTTCCGCTGCCCGGGACGTCAACCGGAAACAGAAAGTGATTGCGCCCTTCGCTGGGATAGGGAAGGCTTATCGACTGAAAGGGCACCGGAATGCCGGTTTGATCCAGCAACTCGTAGTGTTGCGGCGAGCCGTCGGGTTGAAACCATGGGGCAAATTCAACATGCCCGTTCCATCGAGCAGAAGTCGGATTATCGATCACGATCCGCTGCCGTGGGCACCGCGGCAACTTCACCGTGGCTTTACGCGTGAAGCGCACGATCACATCGCGGGCAATTGCCTTGACGGCCCCCAATTCTTCAAGGGATTGCGTACAGGCAACTTTGACCGAACTGCCGCCCATCACGTCATGAAACTGATTAAACAGGAGCGTGCGCCATGCCTCTTCGAACGGGCCAGCGAGCGTCTTTTCGCCGGCGGCAAGTGCTTGCGCCTGTAGGAGCATTGTTTCGGCGCGGCGCACTTCGCGCTTGATATCGCGTACAACCGTGTAGCACCCGACGGCATGCGGATTGAGTTCGCCCGTGACGATCGGAAGGGGGGTTGCCTGATTTTTCACCGCCGCGAAAAATGCGGCGGGGTGGCTGAAGCGCAGTTCAACGCCAGGGGCGTAATTTTTGTGATCGGCGATCCATTCCACCTGATCGCGGGTGGGTCCACCGCCGTGATCGCCGATGCCGTAAAAGCACATCGCATGACCGGCGCCCGGCTGGGCCGCGGCAAGTTCGGCCTCAATGTTCTTTTTCATCTCGAAAATATGAAACGCGCCGTAATTTTGAACGCGATAAGCGGTGACTTTATCGCCCGCGGGGCTTTCCCACCGGAAAAGGCTGGCCGGCAAGGTCATTTCGTGGACGCCGGGGCGCGTGAAGACATAGGCGTCTTTGCCCCCCTGTCGCAGGAAGGTTGGCAGCATTGCGCAGTGCCCGAAGGAATCGACGTTGTAACCAATGGTGGTTGTGACGCCGAGATTTTCCCGGAAATAACGGCCGCCAACTTCAGACTGTTTTAAAAAGGACTCGGCCAGCGGCAGGTTGCAGTCGGGCTGAATCCACCAGCCGTTTACCACATGCAACCTCTCGGCCCGAACGTACCGTTTCATCCGGGCGAAAAGCTTTGGATCGAGCCGCTGAACCTGGAAGTACACCCATGCCTCGCCGCGGGTGATGTGCAGGTCTGGATATTCATCCAATAAATCGCAGGCAGTTCGGCAAGTTGCGATGGCCTCATCCACCCCCGCCTGCCAGGTCCATAGCCATGCGGGATCGAGATGGGCATTGCCAACCATGTGGACAACGAGCTTTTGTTCTGAATGGTTCACGAGAAAGTCTTTCTGATTACATACCGTTTAACCGCCAATTACCAGTTTGAGAGTCGCGCGACACGCTGGGCCTGTGTCGGCAGAGCCGGCAGCGGCGTTGCCGTGACGCGCTGATACCAGAAAACCGTTGAGCAATAATCATCGGAGCGGTCGAACAACCAATCGCTCCCGCCAGGATGAACGTGCGGGCCAACCCATCCGTACTTTTTGTATGCGGCCTGAAGGGCGGTGGTATCGTGTGTGTGGCCTTCTTTTGTCACATGATGATCACCAAGGAATTCGGCGCTGGGCGCGCCGAGCTGCTGCAATTCGACGCGTAAATCAGATTTGAAGTAAATCGGGTCCAGGACGTGGAACCGGTAGAATGACACCCGCTGTTTCCAGACATTTTGTGCATCTGTTTCCAGGCAATTGACGCCCGTATAGAGCGCTTCGTGGCGCTCCATCCCCCAGCCGGAGCAGAGATAATCTTCCGTGCCGGTGCCGCAGATCGTCGGAAACGTGGTGTCACCGTCGATGTAGAATTTCATTTCTCCCTCGCCCCACCAATTCGGCGCAAGCACGTTGACACCAATGACCGCACCAACAAAAACGCCTGGCGATCCGCTGGTTTGCAGAAGGACGTAATCCTGACTGACCGGAGCCGGATTCTGGCGGCGAAAATGGGCGTGAAAGCGGCCCATCTGATCGGTAATGTGATCGCCCAGCGTATAGTCAACCTGATAAAAAAGCGCAGCAAGCGGTTCGGAGAAATCATTCTCGATCGTCATGCGGCATCGCTTTGAAAATGGCATCGGGAAATAACACTGAAACCCGCGGCCTTCGGGCATGCCCAGGTACGGCGTCATGAAATGCGCCGTCCGGCCATGCGCGATTCCAAAGAAGTCGGAAATAGGACAAGCCACCGACGGATGCGGTGAGTCGTCCCAGTAGATGCGCAGAATGTAGCTGCGCAGTGCTTCAGGCGATTGGCTTGGCAACGCGAACCATAGATGCCGGACCATGCCCGGTCCTTCGACGTCGCAGAGGATCGCCGTTTCGCCGGGAGCAATATTGTGGATGCAGGGCGCGCCTTTACGGCCAAGTCCATTGCCGCGGCCCTTCCCGCCAAGCCCCTTGCCGCCGGTGGGATTTTCCTGGGTGACGGAGCGTGACTCCAGTGCGCGAAAGGTGAATGGAAATGGGAATACGAACAGGTTCATTGCAGGGCCTTTCACGGATACGCCTTTGGGTTGCAAAAAGTTAGCGCGAATCTCCACGGCATGGGGAAGGCGGCTTCGAGGACGCCGAATGGAGGGCGGCTACCAGATCAGGCTCAGGCGCGATTGCACCTGCGTGGTGCCATGCTTGAAGGGGATCGAATCCATACTCATGCCTCCGACTGCGGATCAATATCCGCGCGGGAAAAGATCCGCCATTTGGCGTCCGGCGCCCAGATGACACGAAGGTGTTCATAGGGCAACGCCAGCGTGTTGGGCTGGGGCGGCGAGCGCAAAAAGGGCACTTCTTCGGGGGGAAGGCCTGTCGCTTGCCAGACGGGTCGCGGGACAGGTCTGCCGTTGATCGTGGCGAATCGTACCTGCCCGGAGCGTTTACCGTAGCTGATTCCCAGTTCGCAATCGTGCAGTCGATATCGAACCGTACGTGAATTAAACGCGGTGTAATCCAGAAGTTGGCCATCGCTTACGAATCGGTGAAAGTCATCGAACGAGCCGTCGCGCCGGGAACCGACGACGACGACAAAGCCGTTGACCGTATCAATCAGTTCTGCCTCGGAAAATGCTCGCGGCGGCCCTTCGTAATTGGCGAACCAGAGTTGTCGATATCGATTCACGCACTCGATTCGCACCGAGTCGCCGCGACCCATGTCCGTCGCGCCCAGCGGTCGGACGGCGAGGTAAATGGAACCGTCCCTGATCCAGGCATGCCCCTGGGAATACTCGATGTGCTCCACCTGGCTCAGGTGCTCGGGCAGAATAAAAGCGCATCCCATCTTCGTCAGCGGTTGGCCGACGAGTTTGAGAAGGGGACTGACCGTGAGCAACGTCACCCGCCCGCATTGGACGGTGTGATACCGGCCCATGTCCTGCAAGTGATCGGCCTCGCCCGTAAACAGCCCGTTGTGATTGCTCGCAAGCGTACCCGGCGCATCGTTGTTGATGAGAAATCGGACATAGCCTGTGCGGACGTCGTCCACCCCCTGGGCCGCGCTGCGCAGGTTGTATTGGATGAAGAGTTCTTCAGCCTGAGCGCCCCAGTCTCCTTCAGAGGTCCCCATCGCGAAATCCGCTTCCTGGTAGGTTGTCGCGAGGATTTCGCCGGCGTCCCATTCGCCGGCGAGACCCTCGCCTCGCTCGGCGGTGGCGATCAGGCTGAAAGGATAGCTCCGCCGCGTCATCCACTGAACCAGTTGCGGCGGTGGCGAATGCTCGATCGAGGCCAGCCAGCAATACTGGGCGACTACAAAGTAGAGGTCGCCCGCGTGGTGCAGAACAACCCGCGGGGGTTCCCGGCTCACTTCCTCCAGAGGGTTGGGCCAGATGCCATGGCCAAACGTAAGCCACAGCATAAAATTCGTGCTGCTGAGGTGCCCCACCGAATCAGTGGTGTACGCCCGGGAATACGGCCCGGCGACCATCCCGGTCGGCGGATGAAAGTGTCCAAGCACATCGGCCCAGATGCGTTCGACGCACTGTGCCGCACGCAACCGAGCCTCCGGATGTTTAGCCAGTTGACTAATTTCCGAGAGGTTGATGATCGTCAGCGGGGTATAGGTTGGGCTATTGAACTCGCTGATCATTCCGCGGCGCGTAAGCATGTCGCGCAGTTGCCCCAAGCTCCACAGGCCGTGCCGGGCGGCAGCGTCGTCGCCAAAATGTTCACCGCCCAGAATCATGCCAAAACACGCTTTGGCCGGCATGTTGTCGTTGTAGCCATGAAACTGGTAATCGGCCTGACGATCGCCTGGGTAGTCGTTGAGCACTTCGCGCGCCCACCGCTCGAGTTTCTGCCGAACAGGCATTACGAGTTTGTCGCCATGCAACAAGAGCAGTTGCAGCGCATGATTGCTGACGAAGATGTCAAACGGGTGATTCGCTTCCTCTTCCGCGCGCACTGCAACGTGGTGCTGAAACCCGGTGTTTGCTAGGATCGCATTAGCAAGGGAGATATCGCCATCAGAACCGAGCAGCAGCCCGAAGCAGATCCATAATCGCTCGCGCGCATCCGGCGCATTTCCAGGATGCGTCCAGCGGCCGGAGGAATCGAAAAATCGCCGTGCGATTACGCCACCCATCGCGACGACCTGCCCCCGCCGGGCCGACTGCATGACGTGCGTATTGCTCGGTGCCGAGTCTTCGTTCTGCGGTGCGGCTTCGGTTGGCATCGTGAACTCGCGTTGGCGGTGGGATTGGCTCAAAGGAACGTTGTCCGTGAGAGTTGGCGGAGAGTGTAGCAGAAACTCCGAAAACCATCCCGGCGATAAAGCTGCCGCCCCGTCAGCGCCGCGGTCAAAGGCACGCTAGTTCACGGGTATTTGCCGTCGGTGTCAATCTCCCCGACGAGCACGGCATTACATAGGCCAGGGCAATCGCATCTTTCCTCCCCGAGTATTATAGACCCTTTGTTCGCGCATTTATCGTTGTGACGGCAGCCTCATGCGGGTCGGCAGCCGTAGTGGTCGACCGTGTGCGTTTGCCTTCAGAGGTCTCTCGCCATCAGCCGTACGCGCGCGCCCGGTGGTTCGACGTGGGCGAACCGGTACCCCAGGGATCGGTAAAACGCGACGGCGGGGCGGTTGGCGGCGGCGACGTGCAGCTCGATCCGCGTCGCCTCCCAACTGCGGAAAAACGGCCCGACGTACTCGGCGTGCATGCGGCGGCCGAGTCCGAGGCGGCGGAACGCGGGGGCGACGTAGAACAGGTTTACGTAGCCGGTCGTGGCGCCGTACGGGATTTCGAGTTCGAGCTGACCGACGACTCGGCCGCCGAGTTGGGCCAGGACGTAACCGTCGGGGTACTCCTCGGCCTTGGCCGCCATCCAGCGGAGGTAGCCGGCGAGGTCGCGGCAGTGGGCATCGTCGCCGAAGCTGGCGATGTGGGCGTCGCGGTGGCTGGCGAACGCGAGGGCGGCGTCGCGCGTCGGGTCGAGCCGGCGGAACGTGAGCAGGCGGGTGACCAGCACGGTGAGCAGCATGACACGCCGCGTGCGGACGGGCAATCCAGTTGCTGAACAGGATACCCGCGGGCCTTGTGGGCGGCGGCGCGAAGTTCATGATGGGACTACGCACCATGAACAGCAGCACCACGATGTCCGCGCCTCGCCCGTTGCCGCCGCTGACCGCGCGCGGCGCCCGTCCCGGTTCGCTTGCGTGGCTGCCGGCGCCGATGCGGCCGGGCTTGGCGGCAGTTCGTTTGTACGCGCGGCCGTTCC
This sequence comes from Methylococcaceae bacterium, assembly GCA_902810705.1. GTDB lineage: Bacteria > Pseudomonadota > Gammaproteobacteria > Methylococcales > Methylococcaceae > CADDYU01. The sequence goes on along the minus strand of CADDYU010000080.1, from coordinate 8,189 downwards.
TGCTGATCCAGGCGTGCGCGTTGCTTGTCGTCGTCGCGTTCTACACGCTGCCGGGCGCCCGGAGCGGGCTGGAGACGCTGGCGGCGTGGAAGGACCGTGGCGGGCTCGGATGGGCGGTGGTCGTTGCGGCAGTGGCGGGTGGCGTGCTGCCGGAGGCCGCGAAAGCCGTCGCGCTCGGCGACTGGCGGTTCGACCGCAGGCGGCTTAACGACCTCGCGTTCAACACCGCGTTCTTCGCCCTGCTCGCGGGCGTCGGGACCAACCTGTTCTACCAGTTGCAGTCCCTCGTGTTCGGCGACGGCACCGACTGGCTCACCGTCCTGAAGAAGGTGTCCGTCGACCAAGGCGTCTACACGGTCCTGTTCACGTCGCCGGTCAGCTTGGTCGTCTACCGCTGGCGGGCGCACCATTACGACGCGCGGCGGACGCTGGCGTCACTCACGCCGCTGCGGCGGACGTTTGTCGACGACGTGTTGCCGGTCGTCATCCCGGCGTGGTTCTACTGGACCCCGCTCGTGCTGCTGATTTACTCGCTGCCGACGTCGCTGCAGTTCGTCCTGTTCATCTTCGCGCTGGCGGCGTGGAGCTTGATCCTGACCTTCGTCGCCAGCCGCAGGCCCGGCGCGGGGGCGCCGCCCGCCTCTCGTTGACCGGAGCTGCACTCGGCTCACGTCGCGGTCCGCGCGCGGTCGGAGAGGAACATCTTGGCCGTCGACGACGCGTGACCGCGGTTCGGGGAGGCGGGGACGAGCCGGCGCAACCGACCGGCTCGTCACGCGCCGCGTGAGCAGTGCCAAAACACCACCGCCCGCGGCGCTGCGCGCCTCGGGCGGTTCGTTTCCTTTTTCAGATCGCTGGACTGCCGCTCAGTTCACGCCGGCCATCATCGAGTCGCGGAGCTTGCGGAGCGCCTCGTGCTCGATCTGGCGGACGCGCTCGCGGGTCAGGCCGATGCGCACGCCGATCTCCTTCAACGTCATCGGGTCCTCGCCTTCGAGCCCGTAGCGGAGATTGAGGATCCGGCTGGCACGGTTGTCGATCGCTTTGAGCAGCTCGCCGAGCTGGCGCAGCTCGTCGGAGTCGGTGACGGCCTGGTCCGGGGGCGGGTTGTGCGTGTCGGCGACGAGGTCGTTGATCGTCAGCTCGCCGTCGTCGCTCGCGACCTGCGTCGGGGAGTGGTACGCCTTGACCGCCTTCTTGATGATCTTCAGCTTCTTCGGGGACATCTTCAGGTAGTGCGACAACTCGTCGAGCGTCGGCAGGCGGCCGAGGTCGTCCTCCAGCTGCCGCATTCCCTGTTTGAATTTGCTCATCATCTCGACCATGTAAGCCGGGATGTGGATCGGCTGGACCGAGTTGATCAGCGCCCGCTTGATCGCCTGCTTGATCCACCAGGAGGCGTAGGTGCTGAACCGCGAGCCGTTCTCGGGGTCGAACCCTTCGACTGCCTTGAGCAGTCCGATGTTGCCTTCCTCGATCAGGTCGGGCAGCGCCAGGCCGCGGCCGACGTAGTGCTTGGCGATGTTGACGACGAGGCGGAGGTTCGAGCGGACCATTCGCTCACGCGCCTCGGGGTCGTTGTACTGGATGATCCGGCGCGCGAGGGATTTCTCCTCGTCGGCCGTCAGCAGGGGCGACTCGTTGATCGACCGGAGGTAAAGCTGCAACCCAGACTGGACCGCGACAGTTGCCATAGGTTGACCGAGAAGGACTACGGACGCCCGGGCGAAACCGGATGGCGCTGACCGCCCGTTCCGCGTTCGTCCGGGTCACGTGTTGGACGCACACCCCGGCACCGGGGGCGGACCCGCACAATCATGCGAGCCCACACTTTACTCTTCGGTTATCCGGGGCCATCGGTTCGCGCAACTTTGCGTGAGCCGGACGACCTTACCCGGTTGGTATCGGCTACGTTTTGGAACGACTTTCGAGACGCAAGTGATCGATGAGTTGAGGGGAGCGGCATCAGGCCGTTCACCAATTCGATAAGGCAGATTGTGCCGGTTCGGGGAACCGGCGTCAAGGGGCATTCGCGCTGGTGCCATCAGGATTTACGGCTCAAACGAAAGGCCGCCCCGGGCGAAGCCGGGGCGGCCGTTGTAGATGCTCCAGATTAACACCCGGGCTCGCCGCTCGATCGACGTTACTCGCCGAGCTTGAGGTCGCCGAGGCCGGACGACTGCTCGCCGCCCTCGAGGCCGCCGCGGAGATTCTTCCGGTCGGGCCGCGCTTGGCGCTGCTCCTCGCGCGCCTCCTGCTCCTGGGCCCACTGCGCCCGCTTGAGCGAGAGGCCGATCTTCCGCTCGTCGGAGTCGACGCGGAGGATCTTGACCTGCAACTCCTGCCCGATCTTGAGGACGTCCTCCGGCTTCTCGACCTTCTGGTCGGAGATTTCGGAAATGTGCAGGAGGCCCTCGAGCCCGGGCGCCAGTTCGACGAACACACCGAAGTTCGCGATCTTCGTGACGTGCCCGAGGACGACCTGACCGGGGCGGTACGCCGACGGGATGGCGTCCACCCACGGGTCCTCGGTCATCTGCTTGAGGCCCAGCGCGATCCGCTGCTTCTCCTGGTCGACCGACAGGACGACGGCCTCGATGTCCTCGCCCTTCTTAAGGACCTCCGAGGGGTGCCCGACCTTTTTGGTCCAGCTGAGGTCGCTGACGTGGAGCAGGCCGTCGATGCCTTCCTCGATCTCGACGAACGCGCCGTAGTTGGCGATGTTGCGGACCTTGCCCTTGACGACCGAGCCGGGCGGGTACTTCTCCGCGACCCGCTCCCACGGGTTCTCCTCGACCTGCTTCATGCCGAGACTGATTTCCTGCTTGTCCTTGTTGATCTCCAGGACCTTGACCTGCGCGATCTGGCCTTGGGTGACGACCTCGGACGGGTGGTTGATCCGCTTGGTCCAGCTCATCTCGGAGATGTGGACCAAGCCCTCGACGCCGGCCTCGAGCTTCACGAACGCGCCGTAGGACATGATGTTGACGACCTCGCCGGAGTGGACGCTGCCCACCGGGTACTTCGTCTCGATGTTCTCCCACGGCGAAGCGTCCTTCTGCTTCAGCCCGAGCGCGATCTTTTCCTTGTCCTTGTCGACCGACAGGACCTTGACCTCGACCTCCTGGTCGATCTTGAGCATGTCGCTCGGGTGGTTGATCCGGCCCCAGGACATGTCGGTGATGTGGAGCAGCCCGTCGAGGCCGCCGAGGTCGATGAACGCGCCGAAGTCGGCGATGTTCTTGACGGTCCCCTTGCGGATCTCGCCGACCGCGATCGTGTCGAGGGTCTTGCGCTTCAGTTCCTCGCGCTGCACCTCGATCATCTTGCGGCGCGAGATGACGATGTTGCGACGCTCCTCGTCGATCTTCAGGATCATCGCGTCGATGTGACGACCGATCCAATCGCTGATCTCGCCGGGGCGGCGGATGTCGACCTGGCTGGCGGGGAGGAAGACGGGGACGCCGATGTCGACGAGCAGGCCGCCCTTGATCTTCTTCGTCACCTTGCCGCTGACCGGGTCGCCCTCCTTCTTCGACTTCATGATGGCTTCCCAGTTGATGATGCGGTCAGCCTTGCGCTTGCTGATCTTCACCAGACCGGTGTCGCCTTCGACGTCCTCGAGCAGGACGCGGACCTCGTCGCCGACCTTCACGTCGTCGGGGTTGTCGAACTCGCTGCGCTCGAGGATGCCCTCGCTCTTCAGCCCGAGTTCGACGACGAAGTCGTCGCCGGCGGTCGAGCTGACCTTGCCCTTGATGATCGAGCCGGGGCTGAAGTCCTGATTGTCGTCGCCCTGCACGAGCTTGTTCAGGTCCGTGGCGGCGTCGCCGAGGGCGGTGGCGACGGCGGAATCGACTTCGGCGTCCATGTCGCCGAGGCTGTGGATCAGGTTGAGGTCGACCATAACGTGAATGCGGCACCCGCCCGCGAACACCCATCGCGGGGCAGCGGCGAACGGTTGCCTTGTCCTTGTTGTGCGCGGCCGGAGTTGGGAACGGCACCGCCCCCGCCCGCGCGGCGGGATCGAGCCGGTCTGGTCACAGATCGCCCGCGCGGGAACGCCCCGCGGCATGAGGCGAAATGCGCAGTATATGAAGGCGACCCAGTCCGGGCAACAGCGGCGCGCCCGCGCCCCCTATTTTGCCGCGGGACCGGACGTCCGCGATTTTCACCGTGGGACGGGTGACGCGCCGGTCTCCCGTCCGGCGGCGAAGCGGGCGACGGGCGGATGTCAGGCCGCGGTCAATCGAGCTTGACCACCGTCGCCATGCCCTGCAACAATCCGGCCCGCTCTCGAGCGCCGTCCGAACGCCGATCCCTCTTCGCCGCGAACCGCCATGCCCATTACCGACCGCGCCATGCAGTTGCTGAAGTACCGCCCGTTCCCCGACTTGGCGGCGGCGCTTCGTGCGGCGACGGGGGGGATCGTCGGCGAGTGGCTGGCGATCGCGCGGGACAACGTATCGGCGGCGGGGGGGCTGTCCCGAGACGAGCTGAAAAACAACCTGGACAAAGTCATCGCCCTGATCGCCGACCTGCTCGCCGCCGACCGCCCCGTCGACTGGCCGGCCATGACCACGATGGCCGCCGAACACGGCGACGTGCGGTTCGGCCAGCGGTACGCCCTGGAAGAGCTGCTGACCGAGTACACGCTGCTGCGGCCGATCATCGTCGAGCACGTGACCCGCCGCCTCGGCCGCCCGTTGGAACCGACGGAGGGGACGAGCCTCCACCTGGCGATCGACATCACCGTGCAGCAAGGCGTGCTCGCGTACGACGTCCACCACCGCCAGGAACTCGAACAGCAGAACGAGTCGCGGGCGAAGTACCTGTCGTTCCTCTCCCACGACCTCCGCGGCGGCTTGAACGGCGTGCTGCTGATGATCGAGGTCCTCCGCCGCGAACTGCAGCCTCACGCACAGTTCGGCGAGAGCGTCGAGGACCTGGACACGATGCGGCGGAGCATCCTCGAGACCGTCGCGACCATGGACCGTTTCCTGCAGGCGGAAAAGCTCCGCAGCGGGCGGATCCAACCGCAGCTCGGGCCGGTTGTCGTCCGCGAACTGCTGAACGACGCGGCGACGGGGTTCATCCCGCAGGCGAAGGCGAAGGGGCTGGAGCTGACGATCGACGTGCCGGACGGGACGACGATCACCTCGGACAAGAACCTGCTCGTCCTGATCCTGCAGAATCTGTTGTCGAACGCGGTGAAGTACACGAAGTCGGGCCGGATCCGCGTGGCGGCGGTCAGCCCGTGCCCGGATTCGACCGCCGTTTGCCGGCTGTCGGTGACCGACACCGGGCCCGGCGTCGACGCGCCGTCGCTCGAGCACCTGTTCAAGCCTTACATCCGCGGCCAGACGCACGGCCAGAAGGGCTCCGGCCTGGGCCTGACGATCGCCCGCCACGCCGCCGACCTGCTCGGCGTCCGCCTGTGGGCGACGAGCGAGGTCGGCAAAGGCACCGCGTTCCACGTCGACATCCCGGCCGCGAAGTAGCGGGTAGCGGGTAACGAGTGACGCGGAGCAGAGCAGGGCGACCGCCTTCTCCTCGCGGACTCGTCGCTCGTCACTCGTCATCCCGGCATGATGTTGATCGCCTTGTACGGCAGCCCCATGCCGCTCAGCGCGATGCTCATCACCAGCCAGAATCCCGCCGCCACGCTCTCCCCGACGATCAGGCCGATGAAGAACGGCTTGGCGTTCGTGTAGAGCTTCGTCCCGCCGTAGCGCAGGATCGTCACCTTCGCCAGCCACCCGACGAAGATGCTGAGCCACAGGTGCGCGCCGGGGTACGTGCCGATCATCAGGTACCCGATCGGGTGGAGCGGCCACCACGTGAACCGCAGCCGCATGTAGCTGAGGAAGCCGGTGAAGAGCCCGCCGAACACGAAGTGGGCGGCCGGGTTGTGGGGCGTCGCGTAGTTGCCGCGGGCGTACTGGACGGTCGCGTCGACGATCGTGTAACGCGAGTTGTCGTAGGTGCCCCAGCGGTTGATCGGGTTCTCGGCCTTCTCGTCCTGCGTGGTGGCGTAGGTGTATTCGGTCCAGAGCGTGGAGCCCCAGCTCGTCCAGTAGCCGGCGAACAGCGCGCCGACCAGGCACCAGACGAACAGCCGCCGCTGCCGCGCGTCGAACGCCGCGCCGTTGTCGGCCGTCACGTCCGCCATCTTGAACGCGTGGGCGGTGTAGACCGGCATCGGCTCGCGGAAGTCGTAGTGGACGCTCTGGAGCATCGCGCCCAGGTAGAACGTCTCCATCGGCACCGGCCGCTGGAACCCGGCCAGCGACAGCCACGTCCACGGCTTGTAAATCGGCACCTGCAGCTGCCCGTGGACCAGCCCCGCCTCGGCGACGATCCGCGTGATCACCATGAACAGCATGAGCAGCAGCAGCACCATCACGCACGCGCCGACGACCGTGCACCCGGCCAACGTCAGCCACGCCACCATCGCCCAACTGCAAGCGACCAGCCCCCAGAACGCGACCGCGCGCGGCGCGTACTTGCCAGCCCGCTCCGGGTACCGCCGCCCGCGGAACGCCTGCCGGACGACGACCGCCCAGTGGTGGCGGCCGACCCAGATCAGGCTGATCGCGAACGCGACGACGGCGCCGAAGTGCTGGTCCTGGGTGCCGGGCGTCGTCGGGTCGCCCCAGTAGCTGCCGAGCACCATCTTGTACACGTTGTGCAGGATGTAGAACGCCCAGAGGCTGAACGCGATCTGCGACGCCAGGAAGAACGTGACGCCGACGACCGTGAAGAAGACGGCCGCGTCCTTCAGCTTCGCGTCGGCGTACTTCCACGGCGCGTCGCTGAACAGCGACCAGAGGTTGTAGTAGACCGGGACCCGCTCGAAGTACTGCGGGTAGTACTGGCCGAGCGCGTTCCACCCGTGCAGGAGGAAGACGGCGGCGAACGCGACCCAGAACGAGCGGCTTCGCATGGTGGCGTTCAGCCACCGCCCGCGGGCCGGCGCCTCGATCAGCGAGAGCTGGATCTGGGCGAGCGGGAACTGGAGTCGCTCGTTGTCGACCCACTGGCGGCGGACGATCAGGACCATGCAGAGCAGCGCGCCGTACATCGCGAAGAGGAACACGCCCCACGAGCAGACCGGCACGAGCCACGCGAGGTAGGGGAACGCGGTCGGGTTGCCGTGCGCGTCGGTCTCGGTCCACCGGCCGAAAAAGCCGGTGACGAGCGGGTCGTACAGCCCGGACGCGCGGGTGCCGCTTTGGAACCGCGGGAAGATCCATTCCGGCAGGTTGAGCGTCAGCAGGATCGCGCGGAACTGCGTGTTCGACCGCGCGTGGTAGAAGGGTCCGACGATCGACCCGGGCAGGTACCGCATCAGGCCGCTGCTCGGCAGGGCGCAGCTGACGAGCGCCATCGACAGCGCGACGCACATCTCCCCGCCGTGCAGCGCCCACCGCGGTCGCCAGCGGCTAAGCGGGCCGTTGACGAACACCACGAACAGGAACGCGAGCATGATCACGCCGAGCGGCAGGTTGTTGCCGACCAGGAACGTGTTGTTCAGCGCGTAATCGTTGTACGGCGTGACGCCGCAGATGATCAGGACGCCGAGCAGGCCGAGCCCGACCGACCGCGCGTTGACGCTCCGCCGCGGCCGCGGTTGGAGCGGGAGAAGGTCGGGGTCGAGCCGGTGGGTCGGGAGCACGCGAGCGGAATGGTAGTCGACCGGCGGCGTGGACGGGACGGGGTTTCGCGGGCGCGGCGCGGTGCGACGGAATGCCGGCGCGCCGTTATCGGAGCACGGACTGACGGATGCGGGCGACGTCGTCGGTGTCGCCGGTGCCGTGGTCGGCCGCGGCGTCGTCGGGCAGGATGCCCGCGTACTCGCCGCCGACGAGGTACGTGCCTCCCGTCTGCGGCAGGCAGCGGACGACCGTGTACAGCGCCAGCGCCGGCCGCTGACCGCGGCCGCGCGAGAGCGGGAGGACGAACTGGCGTCCGACGTCCATCGGTCGCCGCGCGGTCAGTCCGACGCCGCGGGGGGACAGGTCGCGCAGCGTCACGTCGACGCGCTCGGCCCGCGTCGAATCGGGCAGCACGTGGACGCCGACGTTCAGGCGGACGCGGGCCGCGTTGCGGCGCTCGTCGGCGTGCATTTGGAGCCCGCGGTCCGCGGCGGCGGCGGTGACCGCGGCGAATTGCTCGTAGGTCAGCGC
>CADDYU010000079.1 GCA_902810705.1 Methylococcaceae bacterium | reverse complement strand
GATAAGGGGCAACAAACGCCCACTCGTCGTCAGACACATCGCTCGGATACGGTTTTCGGGAAGTCGGAGTAGTCATGCCTACTCCTGACTCCTGCCTCAGAAAAAGTTCACAACAGCCTCTAGAGCCTAGCCCCGGAACCGACGCTAACTCTGGTTTCCGCCGAATTTTACTCGGCAGAAGCCATGCCGGACACTGTCTTTGACATGCTGGAGGAGAGGGGCCGCATGCTGGATTATTGTGCCGCTTTGATCGACCGAATTCTTTGCCATGCCGATTCGCTCGTATCTTGGGAGAGGAGCCCAAAAAATGATCGGAAAGCTTTTGGCGCGCCGCTGGATGCTTGTCCTGTGGCTGCCGATGGTGTTAAGCCTCTTCGCTTGTCACCATGATGACGACGGCAAGACCGCATCGCCCACAGCGGCGCTGCCGCGGGACGAAGTCCGTCTCCCCCCCAATTCATCTAAGCGGGGTTATATCCAGGAGCAACGAGTGGAACTCGTTCCCGCGCCGGTGATGGAACCCGTGGCCGGCAAGATCGCCTACGACGAAGCCCGCACCGCCCGCATCACCTCCCCGGTTTCGGGCCGCGTAATTTCGTCCATTCCAGCCCTTGGCGCGACCGTCAAGGCCCATGATCCGCTGGTCGAACTGGACAGCCCGGACCTCGGCCAGGCTAAGGAGGACTACGCCAATGCGATCGCGGACCAACGGCTGGCCGAAGAGGCGTACCGGCGGGCGAAGCGGCTTTACGAGGGCAACGTGCTGCCTCGGAAGGAATTCCAGCAGGCGGAGGACAATGTAACCCGCGCCCGCAACGCGGTGCGGCGTACCCAGTTGCACCTGCACAATCTGAGCGTGGCCGATAGCCAGATCGACGACCGCTATTTTCTCCGGACTCCCGTCGCGGGAGTCATCACCGAGCGGCATGTCTATCCCGGCATGGAAGTCCGCCCGGATCTCGCCGATCCCTTGTTCGTCGCCTCGGATCTACAATCGCTGTGGGTTCTGATGAACGTCTTCGAAAAGGACCTGGGTCTGATCCGCCCGGGAAAGAAAGTACTGGTGAGCGTGCCGGCTTATCCGAACGAAAGATTTCCGGCCGTCATCGAGTATATCGACAAGGTGGTCGACGAGGCCACCCGCACGGTCAAGGTCCGCTGCAATCTGCCGAATCCCGATGGAAGGCTCCTGCCGGCCATGTACGCCAGCGTCGAGGTGCAGAGCGACGACAACGACCGCGCCATCGTCGTGCCCTTGTCGGCGCTCTTTACCGAGGGCGAGGGCGATCAGGTGTTCGTGGCGATCGGCGACGGCCATTACAAGCGCCGCGACGTGACGGTCGGTCTTCGCCTGCGCGACCGCGCCGTCATTCGGCAAGGGCTCGAACCGGGCGAAACGATCGTAGCCCAAGGCGCCCTGATGTTGAGGACCGAGGAAGCCAACGAACAGGACAGCGGGCCGCAATCCGGTACCCAAGCGCCATGATCCAGCACATTCTCGCTTTCTGTTTGCAACAGCGCCTGCTGGTCCTGGGCCTCACGCTGGTGATCGTGGCGCTTGGCATATTTTCCTTTGAGGAATTGCCGATCCAGGCGTTTCCGGACGTGCAGAACGTGTTCGTTCAGGTGGTGACTCAATATCCGGGGCAGGCTCCCGAAGAGGTGGAAAAGATCATTACCCTGCCCATTGAGCGGGAAATGAACGGACTGCCTCATCTCATCAACATGCGCTCGGTGTCGATCTTCGGCCTGTCGGTCGTGACCCTGACCTTCGACGACACCGCCGAGGATTATTTTTCCAGGCAGCAGGTCATGGAGCGGCTGCACAATGTCAGCCTACCCTCGACAGTCAATCCGGTGCTGGGGCCACTCAGCACCGGCGTGGGTGAAATCTACCGGTTCGTGATCGACGCCAAGGGTCTGCCTCTGGTGGAGCAGCGCGCCATCGAGGATTGGCTGGTGGAACCGAAGCTCCGCACCGTGCAGGGCGTGGCGGACGTGGTGTCCTTCGGTGGCGGGGTGAAGCAGTACCAGGTGCAGGTGAAGCCCGATCGGCTGAAGGATCTCGGCGTTTCCATCGGCGACGTCTATCAGGCCATCGCCGACAATAACGGCAACACCGGCGGCGGCTATATCGAGCACGGCGACGAAGCCTTGGTGGTGCGCGGGGTGGGCTTGGTCACCGGAGGTGACGAAATCGGCGATATCGTGGTCGCCAGCCGCGACGGTTCGCCCATCAAGGTACGCGACGTGGCCGAGATCGCCTCGGGGCCGCAGCCGCGCACCGGCATCGTCGGCTACAACCAGCGGGATGACGTGGTGGAGGGCGTGGTGTTGCTGGTCAAGGGCAAATCCGCGACCGAAGTCTTGGCCGGGGTCAAGGAGAAAATCGCCGAACTCAACGCTCATGGCCTGCCGCCCGGCGTCAAGATCAAACCCATCTACGATCGCACCGCTCTGGTCCAGCTCACGGTGCACACCGTCGAGCACAACATGCTGGAGGGCGCCGTCCTGATCCTGGTGATTCTGATGGTGTTCCTGCGCAGCCTATTGCTGGCGGCCGTCGTGACCTTGGTGATTCCGCTCTCGCTGCTGTTCGCCTTCATTCTCATCGACGCGCGGGGAATTTCCGCCAACCTCATCTCGCTCGGAGCCATCGATTTCGGCATCATCGTCGACAGCGCCGTGGTGCTGGTGGAGGCCATCATGGTCCAGATCACTCTGGAGATACACCAGAACCTGAGCCTGGACCATATGCGGCAGTCCATGCTCATGACCGCCGCCGAGATGGGCCGGCCGATCCTGTTCTCCAAGGCCATCATCATCACCGCCTTCCTGCCCATATTCACCTTCCAGCGGGTCGAGGCCAAGATTTTCTCCCCCATGGCCTACACCTTGAGCTTTGCCTTGCTGGGCTCGCTCGTCGTGAGTCTCACCCTGATTCCGGTGCTCTTGAGCTTCCTCCTGGGACCGCGGCTTGCGGAGCGGCGCAATCCCCTCGTGCAGCGGATGGAGCGAGGCTATCGGACACTGCTCGAGTGGGTGCTGGGCCGGCCAAAGCGGATGATCGGCGGCGCCTTGCTCGCGCTGGCCTTGTCCCTGGGGCTGCTGCACGTCATCGGCACGGAATTCATGCCCAAGCTGGACGAGGGCAACATCTGGCTCACCCTGACCCTGCCCACGCCCATTTCCCTGGACAAGGCCAAGGAAATCGAACGCACCGTCAGGGGGCACATCGAGACCTTTCCGGAGGCCGAGACCATTCTGACTCAGTTGGGCCGCCCCGAGGACGGCACCGACCCCAAGGGCTTCAACAACCTCGAAATCCTGATCGCCCTTAAGCCCAAGGACACCTGGCGATTCCGAACCAAGGACGAATTGATCGGCGTGATGAACAATCAATTGGCCGTGTTTCCGGGGGTCCAGCTCAATTTCTCGCAGGTCATACAGGACAACGTGGAGGAAGCCATTTCCGGGGTGAAAGGCGAGATCGCCGTGAAGATTTTCGGCGAGGACTTGAAGGTTCTCCAGGAAAAGGCCGATCAGGTGGTGCGGATCCTCAAATCCACCCGTGGCGCCACGGACGTCGCGGCGGAGCAGCAGGCAGGCCTCGCTCAGGTGGTGATCCGAATCGACCGCGCCCGGATCGCTCGCTTCGGCCTCAACGTCGCCGACGTGGAGGATGTCATCGAGATGGCGGTGGGCGGCAAGGCCGCCTCCCAGTTGTTGGAGGGCAGCCGACGCTTCGACATCGCCGTGCGCTTGGCCGCCGACGGGCGATCCTCGGTCGCGGACCTGGAGAATCTCACCGTGAAGGCGCCCAACGGGAGCCGCATTCCCCTCGCTCAATTGGCCGAGATCAAGGTGGATATCGGCGCGTCGCGCATCGGTCGGGAGGAAAACATGCGCCGCATCGCCATCAAGTGCAACCTGATCGGCCGCGACCAGGGCAGCTTCGTCCAGGAGGCCATGCCGCGGGTGGCGCGGGAAGTGGTCCTGCCGCCGGGCTACCGCATCCTTTGGAGCGGTCAGTTCGAGAATCAGCAGCGCGCCATGAAGCGGCTCTCGATCATCGTGCCCGTCAGCCTGATCCTGATCTTCGTGCTGCTGTTCTGGGCTTTCCAGTCGGTCCGGTACGCCGCCTTGATCGTGATGAACGTGCCTTTCGCTTTGATCGGCGGGCTGGTCGCGCTATGGGTCACCGGTATCAACCTCAGCATCTCGGCGGCGGTGGGCTTCATCGCCCTGTTCGGCATCGCCGTTCAGAACGGCGTGATCCTGGTGTCCCAGCTCAATCATTTGCTGCGCGAGGGATTGCCCCTGCACGACGCCATCGTCACCGGCGCCACCGGCCGGTTGCGCCCGGTGGTCATGACCGCCCTGATGGCCATGCTGGGCCTCCTGCCCGCCGCGCTATCCACCGGCGTGGGTTCGGAAACCGCCAAGCCCTTCGCTGTGGTCATCATCGGCGGCCTGGTCACGGCCACCCTGCTGACTTTAACGATCCTGCCGCTGTTGTATCGGTATTTCGAGGAGAGGATTCGCTCATGAAAGAAATCCGGGCCTATGTTCAGCCCTTCGTCCTGGGTCGCCTCGTGCAAGCGCTTGCGGATATTCCCGGTTTTCCAGGCTTGACCGTCAGCGACTGCGAAGGCTTCGGTCAGGACCGCATCGAGGCCGGCAGCGGTTTCATTCCATCCGCCCCCAAAAAGCGCCTGGAAATTTTCGCCCCGGACGATCTGGCGGAGGCCATCTTCGCGGCTGTCCTGCAATATGCCCATACCGGCCGGCCGGGGGATGGCAAGGTTTATATGATCGAGGTGCTGGAAGGAGGAAAGATCCGGACGGGCGAGCGGGGTCGGCAGGTAGTCTGAGCCTCGGTATCTCTATCGGAGAAGAGAGCGGCGTCGAGTTACCGGGCGCGGTTGAACGGCGCGGTATGAGGGGGGTTTCCTTGAGCCTGGCGAACCGGAAGCAAAAGCTCGACCCATGCGGTGAAATTCCCTGGAGGCCAGGGTCATGAGACGTTTCGGTCGATCCCGGCGAGAAGATGTTCCAAGGCGGTGGGGTCCACCGGCTTGACCATGCGGAGGTTGAATTCCGCTTCTGCGAGGTGGCGCGGGTCCTCGCTCTCCACCAGGGCGATCAGCCACATCGCCCGTCCCCAAGCCCGTTCGCGAATCATCCGGGCGGTGGCGTAACCGCTTAGCCTCGGAAGGCCGAGATCGAGCAGCGCGACGTCGGGTCCGAATTCCTCGGCTAGAGTCATGGCCGCAAGGCCGTCATGGGCCGTGCGAGTTTCGTGGCCCATGACCTTCAACAGCGCCGCGAGACGCATCGCCGCATCCCTGTTGCCGTCCACCACTAAAATGCGGTATCTGGAAGCGGCGCGGGTCGATCCGGGCTTGCCGCCGGCCTGAATCTCTCGTGGGCTCGATTCATCGAGAACTGGCAAACGCACGGTGAACTCGCTGCCGTGGCCGGGGCCATCACTGTAGGCCTTGACGCTTCCGCCGTGCATTTCGGCCAGTTTACGCACCAGACTCAGGCCGATGCCCAGTCCGCCGTGCGTTCGCTCGAGCGAGTGGTCGGCTTGCACGAAGGGCTCGAATATCTTGTCCAGCATACCGGCTGAAATGCCGGTGCCGGCATCCCGAACCTTCACCACGACGTCGCGGCCTTGCCCCTCGGCGGAAAGTTGAATGCGCCCGCCGGGTTCCATGTATTTCGCGGCGTTGGTCAGCAGGTTGGAGAACACTTGGGCCAAGCGGGTGAAATCGCCGTTCAAGTGAATCGGCCGGGGTGGGAAGGAGAGAGCCAATTCGTGGCGATGCCGCTCGATGAGCGGCCGGACCTCTTCCACGGCGCTTTGCAGCACCGCGGCGAGTTCGATCCGCTCTTTCCGCAATGCCAACTTGCCCGTCGCGATGCGAGACGTATCCATCAGATCGTCGACGAGGCGGACCATCTGCTCCAATTGCCGCTCCATCATGGCGCGGACTTGCTCCAGGGTCGAGGGCTTGCTGGCATCAAGCTTGAGAATTTCCAAAGCATTGCGGAGCGGGGCCAGCGGATTGCGGAGCTCATGCGCCAGGATGCCCAGAAACTCATCCTTGCGCCGATCCGCCTCCCGCAAGGCATCTTCGGCCCGCTTGCGATCGGTGATGTCCACCAGGACGTTGACCGCGCCGGTCAGGTTCCCTCGTTCGTCGCGAAACGGATTGGCGTGAGCTAGCACCGTGCGCCGTTCGCCGTCCGGCCGTTCGACGACGATCTCGCGGCCGTTGTACTCCTGGTTTTCCTGGAGGGCCAGCGCCATCCAACAGCGATCGTGGCGAATGGGCGAACCGTCCGGCGCGAACAATTTGAACGAGCCGCAGAAGCGGTCCACGGGATCGTTCAGTTTCGGCGCGCGCCCCCAAACCTCCGCCGCGCGCTGATTGAAATAGGTGATGAGCCCCTCGGCGTCGCAGGTATACGCCGCCGCCGGCAACACGGCCATCAGTCGGCGGAATTTAAGCTCGTCGTGTTTCGCAGCCGCTTCGGCCGGCCATGGGGATTTGGCTGTTTGCATGGTTTTTTCTTGGGTCATCGTCGGAGTTGGGGCCGCTGCTTCGAAGGGGGGCTTGGTTCGGGTCAGCCAAGGGCGGTGCTTGGCCATTGTAGCCGACTCCAATTCGGACGCAATGCCCTAGTGCCAGGGTAGGTAATGATCAGTACGTAACGAGGCGGAGCGGGGCCGGCCGGTGTATTCACCGAGCTTTCGAGCGGCAAGCCGGAGGAATGCTTGAGCGAAATCGCCGCGGTCTCGGGGAATGGGGCGTGGTTGCGGCGGTCGAAGTCGTTTAACGGCTCAAGGAAGAAATTGCCCGGTCCCGGCGAAACAGGGGCAGTCTTCTCGATGGCGGCGCAGCGGAACCGGTACGTTGTTCGTGGAGCGCTTAACGCCAAGTTTGGATTGAGGTGATCGGGACGAAAGGAAATTTCAGGCCATGTCATTCTTTTCACCCTATTTACGGGAGCGAAGCTCATGGACGGACGGCAAGTGACTCAGGGTCTTGGCTGGTTCAGTCTCGGATTGGGTTTGATGGAGGTGTTGGTTCCACAGCGGATTTCCAGTCTGCTGGGCCTAGGCAATCGCCAGGCCGTGGTGCGGATTTTCGGCGTGCGCGAGATCGTGAGTGGTTTGGGGATTCTTACCCAGCCGCGGCCCGCCGCTTGGGTGCAGTCCCGGGTGGCGGGCGACATCATGGACCTGGCGCTGCTCAGCACCGCGCTCGCCAAGGGCAACCCGAGGCGGGGCAGCGCCGCGATGGCCGCCGCGGCGGTGCTCGGAGTGACCGCTCTGGATCTGCTCTGTAGCGAAGATCTAAGCCGCGGCGGCGCCGTCGACCGCGGCTTTCATGTGCGGAAAAGCATCATCATCGACCGTCCGCCGGAAGACATTTACCGCTTCTGGCATAACTTCGGTGCGCTTCCCCGCATCATGAGCCATCTGGAGTCGATCCATGAGTTCGCGCCGAACCGTTCCCACTGGGTGGCGAAGGGTCCGGCCGGAACGCGGCTCGAATGGGACGCGGAAATCACCGAGGACCGGCCCAACCAGTTGATCGCCTGGCGCTCGCTGGAAGGCGCCGACGTGGACAACGCGGGCAGCGTGCGGTTCGAGCGGGCGGCGGGCGGCCGGGGCACCCTGGTCCGGGTGGAACTGGACTACCGCCCGCCCGCCGGAGCGCTCGGCGCGACGGTCGCAAAGCTGTTCGGCGAGAACCCGGAAAAGCAGATCGCCGTGGATCTCCATCGGCTGAAGCAACTCATAGAAACCGGCGAGATCGCGAGGACCGAGGGCCAGCCCGCCGGCCGCGCCCAAGGCACTTCGAAGAAATACGACGAGTTCGTCAGGACTTGAGACCGAAGGTCGCGGGCGGCTCGCGCAGCCTGACGCCTCGCTTTGGCAAGGAGCAAAGTCATGAAAGCAACCTGTTGGTTCGGCAAGAACGACGTTCGGGTGGAGCAGGTGCCCGATCCCGAAATCCTCAATCCCCGCGACGCCATCGTCCGGATCACGTCGACGGCGATTTGCGGATCCGACCTGCACCTCTACGACGGCTTCATCCCCACCCTGGACAAGGGCGACATCCTCGGCCACGAGTTCATGGGCGAGGTCGTGGACGTCGGGAAGGGCGTCAACAACCTGAAAGTCGGCGATCGAGTGGTGGTGCCGTTCCCCATCGCCTGCGGCAACTGCTTCTTCTGCAAGAAGGAGCTGTATTCCCTGTGCGAGAACTCCAACCCGAACGCGGCGATGGCCGAACAGCTGTGGGGGCATTCGCCCGCCGGCATCTTCGGCTATTCGCACCTAGTGGGCGGATACGCCGGCGGGCAGGCCGAGTATGCGCAGGTGCCCTTCGCCGATGTCGGTCCGATCAAGATCGAGAATGGCTTCACGGACGAGCAGGTGCTGTTTCTCTCGGACGTTTTCCCCACCGCCTACATGGCGGCGGAGAACTGCAACATCCAGCCCGGCGACACGGTGGCCATCTGGGGCTGCGGGCCGATCGGCCAGCTCACCATCAAATGCGCCTATCTCCTGGGCGCGGAACGGGTGATCGCCATCGACCGCGTCCCGGAGCGGCTGCGCATGGCGCGGGAGCAGGGCGGGGCGGACACCATCGATTACACGGCGGTGGACAGCGTCATCGATATGCTCAGGGAAGAGACCGGCGGGCGCGGTCCCGACGCCTGCATCGACGCCGTGGGCATGGAGGCGCACGGCCATGGGATTCAGTACGCCTACGACCGCGTCAAGCAGGCGGCGATGCTGGAGACCGACCGGCCCATCGTCCTCCGCGAGGCGATCCTGGCCTGCCGCAACGGCGGCACGGTCTCGGTGCCGGGCGTGTATGGCGGCTTTCTCGACAAGATTCCCTTCGGCGCCGTGATGAACAAGGCGCTGACCATCAAGACCGGCCAGACTCACGTGCAGCGCTATCTGCGCCCCTTGCTCGAGAGGATTCGGAACGGCGAGATCGACCCGAGCTTCATCGTTACCCATCGCCTCCCGCTCGATGCCGCGCCCGAGGGTTACGAGATCTTCAAACACAAGCAGGACGACTGCATCAAGGTCGTGCTGAAGCCTTGACGAACTCCGAGGGTCGAGCCTGAGAACGGCGGCGGAATTTTTCCAGGGTGATTTGGGCGGGAAATCTTGCGAGGAGGCCGAGCTCCGAAGGTGAGGGCGGTCCAAAAGAATCCACGCCTTGAGAGGGTTCTCCCGAGTATCGCACCTGAGGCTCAAGGCAAGGAGACCATAGGGCTCGAGAGCGCGGCGCGTCTCGGTCAAAGCGCGTGACCCTCTTCCGGAAGCTGGAGGGTCTGAGCGCAGGGCGCCGTGTCGAATTCCCCTTCCTTGAACGGGAGTTCATAGGCACGTTCTCAAGCCGTTCGACACGGCCCCCGGAAGGCAGCGATTTGGTCGCAGCGCTCTCCATGGCCCGAGCCGCCTCCCCTCTCTGAAGCGAAGCGTGCCGCGGCTCCGCCACGAGCCATATCGAGGATGGCTTCGCCGTTCCTTAGATCGGGCCATTCCAGGAGTGCGCGAGCTGCGGACCCGCGCGTTCTTTTACGCGCGGGTCATGGAAGTGGTCTTCAGCACCCATGACCCCCGCATCTTGAATCGTGTGTTGACGTGTGTTGATGAGAGTGCCGTCGAACGGCTTTATATTCATTCTGGTTATCTTTTTAATAAAATATATTCTTTTTAGAAATAAAATTGTCGCACTATTATCGAAAGCTAGGCCGGACTTTGAATTTCCGGCCTTAGCAGGATCGCGATCCTGGTTTTAAAAAATCAAGTAAAAACCCTGACCACAACATTCCTTTTCATGGCACTCACCTCCTTTCCCGACGGGCGGGCAGCCTTACTCAAAAGCCCTCAGCATCCGCCGGTGCTGACGTTTCAGGAGCCTCGCTCGCTCGCGCTTTCCCTGAGAGCTAGCGCCCTGATGTTCGAGGATCCGGCTTCCCGCCAATTGCTGGAACAGATCACGCGCATCGCGCCCAGCGACGCCACGGTCTTGATCATCGGCGAAACCGGGACCGGCAAGGAATTGGTGGCTCGGCAAATTCACGCCTTTAGCGAGCGCCGCAACGGAACCTTCGGGGCCCTGAATTGCGCCTCCTTGAGCGAAACCCTGATCGAAAGCGAATTGTTCGGCCATGAAAAAGGCTCGTTCACGGGCGCCTTGAGCACCAAGGCCGGCTGGTTCGAGGCCGCTCACAAGGGCACCTTGTTCCTGGACGAGATCGGCGATCTGCCCTTGGGCTTGCAAGCCAAGCTGCTGCGGGTGCTTCAGGAGCGCGAGGTGGTGAAGGTTGGCGCGCGGCGCGCCACGCCGGTGGACGTCCGGGTCATCGCCGCCACCAACGTGAACTTGGAGGAAGCCGTGGAAGCCGGCCGGTTCCGGGCCGACTTGTATTACCGCTTCAATGTGGCCACCCTGCGGCTTCCGCCGCTGCGGGAGCGCCCTGGCGACATCCTGCCGCTGGCCCAGCATTTCCTGAAAATTTACGCCGGCCGTCTGGGGTATGCGGAAGCCGCACTATCCGCCGAGGCGGAACGGCTGCTGCTGAACTACGATTGGCCAGGTAATATCCGGGAGCTGGAAAACGCCATCCACCGGGCGCTCCTGACTTGCCCCGGCAATCAGCTGCGTCCCGAAGATCTCAAGCTCTCGGCCCTGAGGCATCCGGCCTCCGCGCCCTCGGTCTCGACCACCTCGCTGGAGGCCGCCGTGCGGGGCCTGTGCGAACGAGCTCCGCCCAAGCTGTTCGAGTTGATCGAGGAAACCGTGATCCGCACCGTCTTCGAATTCTGCGAGCAGAACCAGGTCCAAACCGCTCGGCTCTTGGACATCAGCCGGAACGTACTGCGTCACCGTCTCGCTCTCTACGGCATGCTGCCGGGCAGCCCGGCGAGAACGCGGGCACCTCTCCATGCCGTACCGCCGACCGGCCGATACTCGGCCGTACCTTCGATGCCCGAGGAGAGAGCGGCCGACGATGCCCCCGACGAAACCGGAGCTTTTTCTTAGGCTTGCGCTCGAAACGCTGAGCCAGAATCGCCCAAGCTGGCGACCTAAAGACCCGTCTCTAGGGCGGTAATCCGTGCCTCGCCTTGCCCTGAACAGAACGCTCGGCAGTCCCCGGCCCGGGGGCAGCCAGATAAGGCATTTAGCTGGAGTCTGCGGCGGTCGTGTAGGCACTCGCCTCGGCTTCAGGATTCTTGCCGTTCACGAGCACCTGTCGAATCACGTCGGCGTTTTGCTCCGCCTCCTGCGACTCCTCGATGAAACTCTTCTCCGAAAACTGATTGCCGAGTTGCCTAGCGCGGACCGCCATGCGCCTCAGCAGAGAGGCGCGTTCCTCCAGGGTTCGGACCGCAGTCCACAGAGCGCTTTCAAGGGCTTCCGACTGCTCGACCAGTAGGCTTTCCGAGGAAAAAGCGTGGCCGACGTGGCAGCGGTAACTGATGATTTCGCCCTCGGCGATTTCCCAGACGGTACCTCCGTATTCGGGACAGGTCAGACTGGTGGCTCGCGCCGAGCCCTCTCCGGACTCGAAGTTTTCCATTCCCGTTTGGACGGATTTGGCATCTTTCTGAACATCCTCGGCCATAGAAACACCTCCTTGGGCTTCAATGTCTTGCGTGACCAGCTGTATTAATCGAGCGACAATTTCCTTGATCGAAGCCACTTGATCCACCGTGACGCGCCTTAGGGTGTTCAACGGCATGTCCGCGAAAATGGCCTCGTCCGGGTCCTGAACCAGGACGAGGCCGCCTGTGGCCTTGATGACTCGAGCACCCATGCCTCCATCACCTAGGGTGCCGGACAGAATAACGGCGATCGTTCGCGGCCCGAAGCTTCGGGCCGCCGAGCGGAACAGGGGATCGACGGCCGGCCGAAATCCATTCTCCTTGGGCCCCGAGGACAGGCGCACGGCCTCCTTTTCTAAAAGGAGATGCCTATTGGGAGGGGCGATGTAGATACGCCCTGGAAGAATGGGATCGCCGTCGGCAGGATGGGCGGCCGGCAAATGGCCCTTGCGGCTCAAGATTTGAGGAAGTTGGCTGGTCGCTCCCGGCGAAATGTGCAGGACTACGAATACGGCGGCCGGAAATTCCGGAGGCAGTTGCGCACGAGCTGAATTAGGGCTTCTACACCGCCTGCCGAAGCGCCAATCACCACGATGTCACGGTAGGCCACGGAAGTCCTCCTGGGCTGGAGCTCGCCTCAAAGGGGCGAATAACTCTGTCTTTAAGACTCCACCGCTTGAAGATACGTTCATTTGGTCATCGGCGCGGGCGAGCGTTGATCCTTACCACATCCATTCCCTGGCGAGCGGGAAGGGGTGAATTGCGCCAGCTCGAACGTTATCCAGGGTCCACGATTCTCCCGCCTTCCAGACGGATGGTCCGTTCGCAGCGCGAGGCCAGCGCCGGGTCGTGAGTGACCAAAACCAGGGTAGTATCTTTCTCCTGATTCAGTTCGAACAGCAATTCGATGATCGTTTGACCGGTCCTTTGATCCAAATTGCCAGTGGGCTCGTCGGCGAACAGGATGCGTGGTTCGCCAATGAAGGCGCGAGCCAGGGCCACGCGCTGCTGTTCGCCGCCGGACAACTGGCGGGGATAGTGCTTGATGCGGTGCTCTAGGCCCACTCGGGTCAACATGGCGAGTCCTTGAGCGCGCGCGTTGTCGGCACCGGCCAATTCCAGCGGCAGAATGGCGTTTTCCAGGGCGGTCAGATTCGGCAACAGCTGAAAGGATTGGAATACGAAGCCGACGTTTCGGCCCCTAACGCGCGCCCGGCCGTCTTCGTCCAAATCGGTCAGACAGGCGTCGGCCAGCCAGATGCGGCCTTCGGAAGGCAGATCCAGTCCCGCGAGCAACCCCAGCAAGGTCGATTTGCCCGAGCCCGAGGCGCCGACGATGGCCAGCGTTTCTCCAGGTTTGATCGAAAGGTCCACTGCTGTCAATATATCCAGCCGACCGTCCGAGGTGGTCACATGCTTTCCCAGGCCTTCGGCCCGCACAATAAGGTTCGGGGCCTCCTCCCAGAGATTTTCGACTTGTCTGTCTTCCATGGCTAGATTGCTGGTATCGTTCATTTTGCTCGTGCTTTCGGGTTGGGTTCAGGCCGCCACGATTCTGGTGGTGGGCGATAGTATCAGCGCCGCCTACGGTTTGGAAAAACTCGACCAAGGCTGGGTGGCCCTGCTCGGGGAGAAATTGAAGCCGCACGGTATTTCGATCGTCAACGCGAGTATTTCCGGGGAAACCACCGCCGGCGGCCGGACTCGGATCGATGATCTTTTGAAGCGGCACCGGCCATCCATCGTCATCCTGGAATTGGGCGGCAACGACGGCCTTCGGGGACTTTCTCCCAAACAGATGGAATCCAATCTCGCGGCCATGATCGAGCGATCCAAGGCGGCCGGCGCGAAGGTCCTGCTGCTCGGCATGAAGATCCCTCCCAATTACGGCAAGCGCTACGCGGATTTGTTCCAAAAGGTTTACCCGGATCTGGCGAAACGCTACGACGTGGATTTGGTCCCCTTCCTGTTGGAAGGGGTGGTGGGCGGACAGAATAATTTAATGCAGCCCGATGGCATTCACCCCAATCTCGACGCTCAATCGATCTTGCTGGCGCAGGTTTGGGAGAAACTAGAAGCCATATTGGGAAAGTGAGAGGTTTTAAGATGGGGGACGATAATGAAAGCGACGTATTTGACCATTCAGATTTAAGAAAAATATCCATGAATTCCGTTATGAAATTCTGCCAATCCACTACAAAGGTCGGAGTATTTGTCGACTCAGCGAATATGTACAGAAATGGTGGCGTCCGAATGCAGTACGATGTATTGCGCGAATTTGCCTGCCGGGACAACAGCGAGCCGGTACGCATGAACGCCTATGTATCTTACGACGCGCGGAGGGCTAAAACCGATTATGACTATCGAAAGAAAGCCGAAGGGTTCCACTCGGCGCTGCGGGATATCGGCTTCAAGGTCATCATCAAGGAAGTCAAATGGTATGTGGACGAGTTCGGCGAGCAAGTCCAAAAGGCCAACGCCGACTTGGATCTGGCCGTGGATGCGCTGCTGCAGTCGGAGAATCTCGACCGGGTTCTGATCGCGAGCGGCGACGGCGATTTCGTGCAGGTGGTCCGGGCCTTGCAGAACAAAGGCTGCCGGGTGGAGGTGGTGGCGCTGGACAATGTGTCCTCGGCCCTCCGGCAAGAGGCCGATTTGTTCATGTCGGGCTATCTCATTCCCAACCTGATCCCGACTTCGAATCCGGGTCCGGAATGGGGCCAGATCGGTTCCTGGGTGCGAGGGTGGTGTTATTACTACGACGATATCAAGGGCATCGGATTCATTCGTTATTTGTCGAGAATCGACAAGGGGCTATGGCTGACCGACAAAAGGCGGTATGCCGAATCGCCTTTCGAAACGGCGTTCTTTCATTTTTCCAAGCTTCAGGACGAATCGCTTACCAGTAAGTTGCCGAGCCGGGATCATATTTTCGAATTTCGCCTGGCGCCTTCGGAACGTGGCCCCGATAAGTTGAGCGCGGTGGAGATACGCCTCATCAGCGAGTTATAAGCGTGTAAGTTCAAGCGTATTGGAAAATGCCTCGAGAGACCCTTATGAATTCCGCAGGGCTATGTTCAGCCAGTGACAGTCGATTGGTGGTCGTGGATATGCAAGTTCGTCTTTTGGCCGCCATGCCGGAGGCGGAACGCGACGCCGCGGTCAAGCACACGGAAATACTTTTACAGGCGGCGAAGGCCTTGGAAATCCCGGTGATTTATACGGAGCAATATCCAAAGGGGCTCGGACCCACGACGCCGGTGCTCTTGGAGCGAATGCCCGCCATGGCGCGGAGTTTCTCGAAGACCGGTTTTTCCTGCTGCGCGGCCGAGGGATTTTGGCAGGCTCTGAAAGCCGGCAATCGGCGGCAAGTCATTATCGTCGGCCAGGAGGCCCATGTCTGCGTGCTGCAAACGGCCCTGGAACTGGCGACTCGAGATTATCGGGTGTTCGTGGTCGAGGACGGGGTCTGTTCCCGTTCGATCGTGCACAAGCGCAACGCCTTGGCCCGAATGCGGGAGGCGGGAGTAGCGGTCACCAACTTCGAATCGGTCGTGTTCGAATGGCTGCGGGATGCCGCCCATCCCGCGTTCAAGCGCATTTCCGAACTGTTGCGCTGAGAGACTCCGATGTCCCCTTCACTCGAGGCGTTCCTTGCCCGAATCAAGAGCGGCCAGCGGGTCGCTTTCAAGCAGACCTTGGCCATCATCGCCGCGCACTATGCCTATAAGCCCACCCGATTCCACAATGGCCTCGGGGACCACCGGCAGGTGAACGAGCCGGGCGTGAACGAAGCTTCCTGCAAAATCTTCTACTTCGCCCGGTTGCACGGCTTGTCGGAGCCGGAAACCCTGGCGCTGTTCGGAGAATGCTACTGGGATGAGGTACTGCCGAACCCGGGCGGGGAAGGGCACCAGAATATCCGGGCTTTCATGAGAGCCGGATGGGCGGGCATTGAGTTCGAGGGGGAAGCCTTGGCGGCCCGAGCCTTGTAAGTCTAAGGTTCCACCCGAGCCGACGATCGTTTCGCTCAGCGGGAAATGATGGCCGCCAGAAGAATTCCCCCGACCACATTGCCGACGATGCTGACGATCAATTCACGAGTGAAGAACGCTGTCGGCGGCATTTTGCCGAGCCTTGGGTTTTTGTGCTTTTGCGAGATGGCGATTTTTCCCTCGCTGATTTTCCGCGCCGCCTCCCGGACCAAGTCGACGACCTCCGCCTCGCTGTGGAAGGCCGGATGATACTTGATCAGAAGCGTTCCGGTGGTGATGTTTGGCTCGGCATGATAGACGCCCTTGCCCTCGCCATCTTTAAGGAGGTTCTGCTTGAGCAGCGCGGCCAAGGTCCGCTTGTTCTTGATCACTGGCACGAAGAAGCGGATCCGGTTTGGAACCTTGTTGTGCAGCACGGAAATGATCTCGGGAGTTGGGTACGGCATGGATTCAGGATAAGAAATTCGGTCGAATTTGGCAAAGCCCAATTGGTTGGACCATTTTAGCGTGAGATCGATGAACGGCACCATTTGGCCGTCATGGCAAGCCCGTGAGTCGTTGGGATTAAGTCCGAGGCGGCTTGTCCAAGGTTTGCACGACTGTTTTTGCCGGACAAGGCGGGTAAGGTCGGAAACTCACCACAACACCTTCCCGGAGGAAAAAATGAGCCAATCGAATTGGTCTCCCGAGCGTCTCGCCGAGTGGGAGAAGGTCCGCAGCCAAGGCATGCGGCATTTCGTCTGGACTCAGGGCGTGCTGGGTTGGGGCGGATTCATGTTTCTGCTTTCCATGGCGGTGTTCCAATATGCCCACTTCGGCAATGTGCTGAGCACCGAGGGAAATTGGCTGGCTAGGATTCTTTTCGCGGCTTTCATCTGGAGTTTCGTCGGCCATCTTTACGGCCGCTCACTCTGGCGGCGCAACGAGCAGGAATATGCCGAACAGCGACGGATCCGTAGGGAAACCTAAGGTTCCACGATAGTCCGAATCGATCAGGCTAGATTCGTTGCCTGGCCCGCTGGCTTGATCGTTTGCCCCTCGGCGGGCCTTGTTGATAAAGTTCGTGCCCTAAACGCCGCCGCTTTTACACCGTGGATTCCATGACCTCAACCAAAACCCGCTTCGCCCCGAGCCCCACCGGACTCATGCACATCGGCAATGCCTGCACGGCCTTGTTCAGCGCCCTCTATGGAGACTCCTTTCTGCTCCGCATCGAAGATACCGATACGGAGCGTAGCCGCCGTGAGTTCGTCGAGGAACTGTTGGAGGACCTGCGCTGGCTGGGTTTGCACTGGAAGGAGGGGCCGGAGGATGGCGAGCCGGTCGAGGCCTGGTTTCAGTCCCGGCGTGGCGCCATTTACCAGCGCTATTATCAGGAACTGGAAGAGCGAGGCTTGGCTTATCCTTGCTTCTGCTCGCCGCGGGAGCTGGAAATCTCCCGCAAGATCCAGCTCGGTTCCGGCCAGCCGCCCCGTTATTCCGGCAAGTGCGCGCATCTTAGCGCCGAGGAGGTGAGCCGCAAGCGTCGGGAAGGGCTGGCGCCCACTCTGCGGTTCCGGGTGCCGAAAGGCGAGATCGTGGAATTCGAGGATTTGGTGCGCGGGCCGCAAAAATTCGAAAGCGACGATATCGGCGATTTCATCATCCGGCGCGCCGACGGCGGCGCGGCCTTCTTCTTCTGCAATGCCATCGACGACGCGCTGATGGGCGTGACCCATGTGATCCGCGGCGAGGACCACCTGGCCAATACGCCGCGGCAGATGCTGGTGCTCCGGGCCCTGAAGCTCCCGTTGCCACGGTATGCCCACTGCGCCTTGATCCTGGGCGACGACGGGGCGCCTCTGTCCAAGCGGAACGGCAGCCGCAGCATCAAGCAGTTGCGGGAGGAAGGCTATTTCCCCATCGCCCTGCTGAACATGCTCGCGCGCCTGGGACACACTTACGAGAGCGACGCGCTGATGGACTTCGCCGCCCTTAAAGCGGCTTTCGATCTGTCCCGTCTGGGCAAGTCCCCGGCCCGCTTCGATCCGGCGCATCTCGACCATTGGCAGCATCTGGCGGTGCGCGCCGCCGATAACGAGACTTTGCGGCACTGGCTTCGGGCCGAGACCCGCGCGATCGTGCCGGAAGAAAAGCTTGCCGGATTCCTCGACATCGTGCGCAGCAACTGCGTGTTCCCCGAGCAGGCCGATCAATGGGCGCGTATTCTGTTCACCGACGAGCCGCGCGCGGGTTCCGGGGCCCTGGAAGCCGCCCGGCAGGCGGGCGAACCCTTCTTCCTGGCCGCCCTCGATGCCGCGAATGCGGCCGGAGAGAGCTTCGACCTGTTCATGACGGAGCTGAAGTCCAAAACCGGAGCCAAGGGCAAGGGACTCTTCATGCCCCTTCGCGCCGCCCTGACCGGCCGCCACGATGGCCCGGAACTCGGCACGCTTTACCGCATTCTCGACAAGCACCGCCTGCACCGGCGGCTGGCGGAATTCACGTACGAGTCCGAATAAATGCTGACCATCTACAATACCCTGACCCGCCAAAAGGAAACGTTTGTTCCGATCGAGCCCGGCAAGGTCCGCCTCTATGTCTGCGGCATGACCGTGTATGACTACTGCCATCTGGGCCACGCGCGGGTCATGGTGGTGTTCGACATGGTGGCGCGCTATCTCCGGCACCTGGGGTATGAGGTCACCTATGCCCGCAACATCACCGACATCGACGACAAGATCATTCGACGCGCCAACGACAACGGCGAATCCGTCGCGGCGCTGACGGAGCGCTTTATCAAAGCCATGCACGAGGATGAGCGGGCGTTAGGGGTGTTGCCACCGGACATCGAACCGCGCGCCACCTGCTCGATCCCGGAGATCCTGGCCATGATCCAGGTTCTGATCGAGCGGGGGTTGGCCTATGTGGGCGACAATGGCGACGTGTTCTACGCGGTATCGAAATTCGAGGGCTACGGCCGGCTCTCCGGCAAGAACCTCGAGGATCTCCGCGCCGGCGAGCGCGTCGAGGTGGACGAAGCCAAGCGCGATCCGCTGGACTTCGTGCTGTGGAAAACGGCCAAGCCGGGCGAACCCTCTTGGGGTTCGCCCTGGGGTCCCGGCCGCCCCGGCTGGCACATCGAATGCTCGGCCATGTCCACGCGCTGCCTGGGGTGGCACTTCGACATTCACGGCGGCGGCATGGACTTGCAATTCCCCCATCACGAGAACGAGATCGCCCAATCGGAGGGAGCCACCGGCGAGAAGTTCGTGAATTTCTGGATGCACAACGGCTTCGTCCGGGTGAACGAGGAGAAGATGTCCAAGTCCCTCGGCAATTTCTTCACCGTCCGCGAAGTGCTTGCACTCTACCGGCCGGAGGTCGTCCGCTTTTTCATCCTCAACAGCCACTACCGCAGCCCGCTCAATTATTCCGACGAGCACCTGGACGAGGCCAACGCCGCCTTGACCCGGCTATATACCGCCCTGCGCGGCCTCCATCCCGTTCCCGCGGACCAAGAGCCCGACAACCCTTACCGCGCCCGCTTCGAGGAGGCCATGAGCGATGACTTCAATACGCCCGAGGCCATCGCCGTGCTCTTCGATGTGGCGCGTGAGATTAACCGCGTCCGGACGGCCGATCGGCACGAGGCCGAAATGTTGACTTCCGTCCTAAGAGAATTGGGGGGCGTGCTGGGATTGTTGCAGACGGACCCCGAAGAATTTCTCCAGGGTGCGCCTTTCGTCGACCAAGGACTCAGCGCGGAAGAAATCGAAATTCTGGTCCAGCAACGGCTGGATGCTCGAAAAAGCAAGGACTGGGCCACAGCCGATCGGATCCGTGATGAACTGAAGCGGAAGGGAATTGTGTTGGAAGACGGCGCGGGGGGAACCACTTGGCGAAGGGGCTAATGCCGCCATCTACCCGTAAGAATCCTTATAAACTGCTTTCATGGAGCCATGTCAAAAGGTTAAGCCGTAAGCGTCACGCTTTCGGCATACTGTTGCCTCAGATGATTCTATTAATCTTATGGGTAACGGAACATTGTGACGGAGCCGCTTGAAAACGGTACTAAGGAGGCAAAACATGGCTAGCTTACATAAAACCATCGATATTAATGTTCCCGTGAACGTCGTTTACAACCAGTGGACGCAATTCGAGGAATTCCCGAATTTCATGGAGAACATTGAAGAGGTTCGTCAGCTCGACGACAAGCACCTTCATTGGCGTGCTGAACTGGGTGGCAAAGAGAAAGAGTGGGATACCGAAATTACCGAGCAGATTCCCGATCGTCGCATCGCCTGGAGGACGATCAGTGGCGCGCAAAATCAGGGAGTGGTGAATTTCGAGCCCTTGGGCCTGGATCAGACCCGCGTCACGGTCGATGTGGAATATCAACCAGAAACCGTGGTGGAAAAAGTGGGCGATATGCTCGGCATGGTTTCCTCCAACCTTGAGGAAGATTTGGAAAACTTCAAGGAATTTATCGAATCCCGCGGCCGGGAAACGGGAGCTTGGCGTGGCGAAATCCATTAATCATTAATGGCCCGGCAAGGCGATAGGAAGGAAATAGGGTATCCGAAAGCTCGGATACCCTATTTTTCTAGGTACGAGCCACATGTGTGGTCAGCTCCCATA
>CADDYU010000078.1 GCA_902810705.1 Methylococcaceae bacterium | reverse complement strand
GCCTCCTACGGGCACGCTTTACGTCGCCTGGGATAACACCGATAGCCACCCGGCTGACGAGATGGCGGCGAGGGTGCGCGGGGCCCTAGGGCGGTTGGTCCTGCTGCATCGGCCCACCTCCAGCCCCCGGCTCAATCCCCTTGAGAGGTGATGGCGCCCCTGCCGAGGGGAAGTCCCCCATGGCGAACTCGTCGAATCGGTAGCCGCGTTACTCCAAGCGGCGCGCGAGGTCTTCAATCGATACCACCGCACTCACCGCAAGTACTCGCTATGCTCAGTTCACATGCCGCGAGATCTTCCTGAGGGGACTTAGGCTAAGGCCCTTGGAAGGCTTCGAGGGATTTGGATGGGTTGCGCTGACAGCAAGTCGACCGATTTCATGAACTCTCGACCGCCTTTCTGCCCCATTACTCCGCGCAAGAAATTCGCTAAGTCGGCGCGAGCCGAACCTCGTCGCGCGGCTCCAGAAGCACCCGCTGCTCAAATGCTAGCTTGCCTCGATTTGGGTTGCTGAATAGGGCTGGGAGATCACCTCTTCAGCGGCTGTCGCCCAGGGCAAAGTCTACTTTGCCGCCGGCAAAACCGTGTACGATTTGAACGCCGCGGATGGGCCGCTCATCTGGAAACACGTGATTTGCGGCAACCCCGGCACTTCGAACTGCACGTTCTACCGCAACAATCCCATCAGGATTTTATCATCCTCGATCATCTTTCAAGACTCGGTGTTTATCGGCCACACGGCGAATGAGTTGGAGGGCTACCGGGGAGGCTTTGAGGCTCTACAGGCAATTGTGCTGGCGCTTCGAGGTCGATCCGGTGTCGGATGCCAGCGGCCGGGTCATCGGCGGCCACAATCGAGGCTGCGGCAACGTAGGGGGTTCCGTCTCGATCGGTCAGAAACAGGGACTCATCTTCTTCGGTACTGCTGACTGCCATCATGACGCAACTCCCCGGTTTCACCAGGCAGCCATTGCTCTCGAAGCGAGAAGCTGTGCGCTCAGATGGGTATTCCACCCGCGCGAGCACGATACCTGCTGATTACGATTTCGGTACGACACTCAATGTTTAATATTGGCAAGCATCGCTAGATGTGGGGATCGGTGGCAAAGGTGGTACTTAATTCCTCAGGGTTGAAATACCTATTGGCGAATATGAAAATATTTTAGGATTGCTTTGCACTTATTGGGCAAGGCCTTAACTCTATGAAAATTTCGCCTCCATTCAACGATGTGAAGCGAGACCAATAGAATAACACCGATATCGAATAAAAAATTCGATAGCCGAAGCCATGGCCAATCGAATGCAAAAAACCAAGTAGCAAGAACACAGTGGCAACAAAAAACATGTCCGGCAAAGTAACTAAAAAAATCAGAACTTTTAATGTATCTTCATCTTTTTCGATTGGGTTAGAGAGTCGACTTTCTGCGTATAAGCGCACAGCTGAAATATAAACTGAGAGAGCAATTGAAGCCTCAAGTAAATCCTTTGCTTCAAGCGTCATGACAATATTCTCCTTGAAAATAGAAATTGATTCTGCATCCAATGGAAAGATGGGCATGGCAAAATTCTTGAGGAGCCTGATCATGGCAGTGCCGTATCTTATCCATACCGGGTGGATCGACGATGATATTCAGTTCATCCACTGGAAGAATACGTATGTTTTTAAGCGCATCTTTGACCGGGTAGCCATGAATATCATATGCTTAACATTTATAATTTCACAAACCGGCTCAAGACCTCCAATAATTACTGCTGTACGAATACATCGCTCAATTCCGATAATAACGGTGCCTTGATCTTCAGGGTTAACCTACTCTACAGGGAACTACTACCTGAGGCGTGTTAACGCTTCAGATTGACCCGTTGACTTCAACACAATGGCTTAGCCAAGCAGATTTACTAAGGGTTTCATAATTCAAAAATAGTTGATTTATGTTAACAGTCCTTGGCTTAGCTCACCGCTTTTGTTCAAAGACGGCGCTAACTATTCTCTCGCCATGAATGTTGACATCGCAGATTTTGCGACGAGTCGAGTCGCAACCACTCCACCTGACAAGAGCCCATTTCTTTGCGGGTTTGGCTTTCAGCCTGACTTTTTCGGGCTTTGAGTATTCTTGGCTACATACCACGCCACACTTGATTTTAAATTTCCTTTTTGATGAAACCACAGTTCCGCTGCCTGTCTTGTTTACTGTTAGGCGCAGGGATTGGGGTTGGAATTGTGGTTGGGATTGAGGTTGAGGGGCTGGCGGCGATGGTGATGTTATAAGAAACTTCAGTATACCCCCGGAAGAATTATGGATGGTCATGTATACGATATTCTCGCTCGAGACCGACGGTGCCACGGCGACATCCGAGTTATGGCCGATCGGGAACTGCACAGGAAGGCATTTTCCTTGACTTGCATCGAGATTTGATGGAAATACCACCAATGCGTCTCCGGCCGCCAGCCCACAGACCGAGCTTCCAACAATACCTGACGCTATGTAAAAGTTTCCGGCAGCGTCAGTCGTCATGCCCGCATTGTCGAAATCCACGGGTTGGCCATCGGGATAGGTAAATATCCAACGTGGACAACTCGGATCGGCGGGACAATTCGCCGTATTCGAAAAGTCCGCGCCGAAAGCCACAAGCCCATTGGCAAAGCCACCGATATCATCAGGCGGGCTTTGTCTGCGAACGGGAAAGGGCAAGGCAGTCAGCACGGTGCCTGCCGCATTGACCGCGATGCCCTCAGGCTGGTTGACATTTCCCGCCGTGGTTCCTTGCGATGTGAGTATGACATCCGCCGAATAGGCGGGGAGCTGTTGGTAATCGACGCGGACCCGCATGACGAATGGAAAGCCGCCACTGGCTCCGGTTGTGGCGAAAATAAACAGATCCATAAGGGTATCGCTTCGGCGAAGAGCGGTGAAATCCCCGTAATCGGGATTACCTATGCCAAACGGCCGATAGCCACGTAGTAAAACATCGAAAACCTTGTCATAGGTGCTAAAGGCTAACCGCGATAAATCCACCAATACCCCGCCCTGTCCGGTATTCCGGTCAATGAAATAAAGCACCCCATGGGTCGTCAACAACAGTATATTGCCGGTGATCGGATCGCGAACCAAACGGCTGCCGCCGAACTGATCGACCGTGATCCCTCCCAACTGAATCTGTCCTAATGGCATACCATCGGCATTATATTTGGTGAGCAAGGTCGTGAAGGTAGCATCGGAGTGGACAAACACGTTGCCGTCTTGGTCAGTCGCAAGGCCTAATGGGAATTGGAGGCCATTCACGAATACCGTGGGCCCGCTATCTCCCAAGGAGCGGCCTGATAAAGAAATCACCATGATTAGCGGGACAAGACCTACCCGCAGAATTGTTTTTATAGGGCTCATAGGGGATGGTCCTGGACAAACTGGCCGATACCGAAAAACGAAATCGCTTTGACATAGCGATCCCAATCTTCGGCCTACCTGGATCAGGCACTGCTAGCCGAGCATAAGCTCATCGGCGAGGGCTGATTTACTCCCTTATTCTCACGGGCCAATCAATACGGCAATACTCAAATCGGATAGCCTCAATGGAGATATTCCCTAGCGAGCGAAGGAGCCGCCTTCGCTATTGGGCTGCCCCTCCGAATCCCCACTCTGGACGAAGAAATCGAAGTCTTGCCCGCCAATCCGCGGGACGGCTGGCTAGGATTTCCGAGCGGAGTGCAAAGGTTGGCCTTAAAAACATCCGGAAGCCGTATGTCAGACCCATTGACAAACGCTTGCAGGAGATTCGGATAAGCTTATGCAGCCGTGCTCGAATTCGTACTTTCAGCCACAACCAAATGTTCGTGCTCTCAGATAATTCCGCCTCTCAAGCCGATATCGCTAAGAATTGTCATTCTCACGTTGCGGCGCGGCTCGTATGGGGTTGTCTGTGGATCTCCAAGAAAATAACCCATTTGCCCCGATAATTTCATTAAGTGAGACAGGGTCCAACCTATTGGCGGGATCGAGCGTCTTGGAACTGACGAGCAAACAGTCGCCAGTAAAGAGACGGTTCGGTTGGACACTACACATTCCTAGTGGGGCGGCGGAAGCCACCAGGGTTATTCGCCAGAATTGCGGAAACCCTTTATTTGTCTTCCGGCCCTCTCTAAAGAATACCAAAGGAGTTTAGTCATGAGACAGCTAATCAGACGGCTCTGGCGAGATTATAGCTTGAGCTTAGTGCTCGCGGTGTTCTTCTTGACGTCTTGGGGGCTACAAACTTGGATGGGCTGGCAGTACTTTGTTGCGGAGCAGCAGCAACATGGGCAGACGGCTCAACTTTTTGGACCGGATGGCTATATTTGGCAGTGGGGCGAGTCCACTTTTGAGAACTGGCAATCCGAGTTCTTGCAGCTTCTGACCTTCGTGGTTTTGACGGCTTTCCTCATCCACAAAGGAAGCCATGAATCCAAGGACACCGATGACGAGATGATGGCCATCTTGCGGCGTATCGAGAAACGCCTGGACAGCTTGGAAGCCAAACAAGGACAAAGTGGTGGGGAGCAGGGCTAGAGCGCGGCGAACCCATCCTCCCGAATGGCATCGGAGTAGATCCTGACGAGACAGAGCGCTTGAGAGGCCCATGAAGTTCGGGGATAGCTCCTAGCGAGGATCACCTGTCGTAGCTAATCCCAATAAGGGGCGCGATCTGGAATATCGGCCGGGGCTCGAGGATAATCGGCAGTTGCACCGTGAGCACCCCCTGCAGATGTTCGCCGAGCTTCACGTTGGTGCCGATCGACGGCTGCACGCCGAAACCGAACTCGCGGTGACCGTCCGTTTGCGGGGCCAGCACCAGGGCCAACGTCAGGTTGAGAATCTCAGTTGGCTGCCAACCGACAAAGGGCTGAAACTGAACCTCGCTCAAGGTGCCATGGCCGATTTCTTCGCTGAACTGAAGCTGAAGTCCAAGCTCCACCGTGTCGCTCCACCACCCCGCGGCGGCGAGCTGCTCCACAAGCTGAAATTCATCGGCAACGGTCTGGTCCATCGCCGGCCGGCCCCCTGAGCGAAACCGATGCTGGTACAGATTGGTCCCGAGCTGCGCCTGCAGGGACAAGGCCTTGCTCCCGTCCGCCATCACGAGCGCGGGCAGGAGGCCAAAGGTAATCATCATCCCGCGTGCCATCGCACTCCCAAAGAGGAACTTCAATACACGTGCTTGTTTCACCCGATATACTCGCTGCGATGTTCAAGTGACCGAACAGAAAGATAAAGTTAAGGAACAATACTTGCGGGGAATTGCGGTGGTCCCGGTTTATTGGACAGGATTTTTCCAGGCCTAAGCGAGCACCGCTAAGATTACCTTGGCCTTGAAAGCCGCCGAATGATTTCTTCTCTTTTCTTATTCATCTTCTGATCTCAGGTGGTTGTCCCTTGCGGGCTAATGATTAGAACAGCAACTCCGCTTAAGCGGCTGTCCGCTTTTCCGAGACCGGCTCTGCCCCAGCCGGCCTGGACCCATCATCGTCGCAGCGATCCTTAATCCGAACACTCTCCCGAGTCCTCGAACAAACCTCAAAGCCTTGAAGCGCTGGTAGGCCAGCCGCTGAACCCGGAGAAAGAGAGGGCCGTCCCCGGCGGCGACATGAAGCCCTCCGGAACTGATCCCGGTGCCGAGAGTCCCATGTGTGCCGAGACAATTAGAGCGCGCCCGTGCCGAGCGACTCCGATGGGCTTTAGCTCCTCGGACCGGTTCGGCGTTTTCGGCGCTAGCGCGAAGGAGTGAAGAGAATGAGCGCTGAAATCTCTCCCGCTAAACCCAGCAGGAATACGCCTCGTTGGGAGCATTTTCCCCACGAAGCCGACATGGGCGTGCGCGGCTATGGCGCCACGCTCGAAGAGGCTTTCGCCCAAGCCGCTCTGGCGCTGACCGCGGCCATTTGCGATCCCGCCGGGATCCGGATGACCACACCGGTCGAAATCCGCTGCGAGGCCCCCGATCGCGAAACCCTGCTGGTCGATTGGCTGAATGCGCTCGTCTACGAGATGGCGGTGCGCCGGATGGTGTTCGGCCGCTTCGACCTTTGCATCGACGGAACCGCCTTGCGGGCCACCGCCCGGGGCGAGCCCATCGAGCGGGAGCGCCATCGCCCCGCCGTCGAGGTCAAAGGCGCCACCTATACCGAGCTGAAAGTCTTTCGAGATGAAAGCGGCGCCTGGATCGCGCAGTGCGTCGTGGATGTTTGAGATGTAGCCAAAAGAGAGCCGACAATGGACCTCAATCGCCTCACACGCCTGTCCGAATACGCTTGGCGCATCGAGCCCGTGGACGCCATGCGGGCACCGGTCATCATTTACGCCGATGAGGCCTTGATCCGCGCCATGGATGAAAAGGTCAGGGAACAGGCCGCGAATGTCGCCAGGCTGCCGGGGATCGTCGGCGCCTGTTACGCCATGCCGGACGCCCATTGGGGCTATGGCTTTCCGATCGGCGGCGTGGCCGCCTTCGATGCCGAACGGGACGGGGTGGTCTCGGCCGGCGGCGTGGGTTTCGACATCTCCTGCGGGGTCAGGACCCTGTACACCGGCCTCAAGCGCGACGAGGTGGACCCGCTCAAGCGGGAACTCGCCGACGCTCTGTACGCCACCGTGCCGGTGGGCGTCGGCAGTCGCGGCCGGATCCGCCTCGACCACCGGCAAATGGACGAGATGTTGGCCGGCGGCGCCGAATGGGCGGTCCGGCAAGGCTACGGCCATCCGCGCGATCTGGAGAGGATCGAAGAGCGTGGCCGAATGGCGGGGGCGAAGCCGGAAGCCGTTTCCCCTCAGGCCAAGGAGCGGCAGCGGGCGGAAATGGGGACCCTCGGTTCAGGCAACCATTATCTCGAAGTTCAGGAAGTCAGCGAGATCTACGCGCCGGCGGTTGCGGAATCCTTCGGCCTCGCGCGAGGCGACGTGGTGGTCACCATTCATTGCGGCTCCAGAGGCTTGGGTCATCAGATCGGCACCGACTTTCTCAAGCGCATGCAGACCGCCGCGACGCAATACGGCATCGCCTTGCCCGATCGGGAATTGGCCTGTGCCCCGATCGAGTCCCCGGTCGGCCGGGAGTACCTCGGCGCGATGCGGGCCGCCATCAACTGCGCGCTGGCGAACCGCCAGATCATCACGCACCTCGCCCGCGAGGTGTTCGCGGAACTCCTGCCGAAAGCCCGGCTCGATCTACTTTACGATGTCTCGCACAACACCTGCAAAGTGGAGGAACACCTGATAGAGGGCCGGAAAAAACGGGTCTATGTGCATCGTAAAGGCGCAACGCGGGCTTTCGGACCGGATCATCCGGAGTTGCCGGACGTGTTTCGCGGGGTGGGACAGCCGGTGTTGATCGGCGGCTCGATGGGAACCGCCTCCTATATCCTGGCGGGCAGCCCGGCCGGCGAAGCCCTGTCGTTCGCCTCGGCCTGCCACGGCGCCGGGCGCGCCATGAGCCGCCATCAGGCTGCGCGAACCTGGGGCGGCCGAGAGGTCGTCGACGAACTGGCCGCGCGAGGCATCATCGTGCGTAGCCCTTCCTGGCGCGGGGTGGCCGAGGAGGCGCCTGGCGCCTATAAGGACGTGCGGGCGGTGGTCGAGGCCGCGGATCGGGTCGGGCTCGCGCGCCTGGTGGCCAAAGTCAGCCCGATGGCCTGCATCAAGGGCTGAGCCGGTTTTTTCCTGGCCAAGGCCCGGGATCGATGCAAGGCCCGCTCTCCGATGAGGATCGCTCCCTTGCCAATCCTCCCCTCCGACAAGCTGCCGCAAACGGTCCTCGAAGGGATTCTCCGGAGAGGGGAGCAAAACCGACCAGCGACAAGGAATATGGATAGCTGGGCCCATCGCCGCGACAGTCTTCTATTTTCGTAATGGCTTCAGAAACGGGAGACAGGCATGAAAGACAGCTTTAGCGCCCGCTCGACGCTTCGTATCGGCGATCGAAAGTACGCGATTTACCGGCTGGACGCCGTGGGCGACGTGAGCCGCCTGCCGTACAGCCTCCGCATTCTGCTGGAAAACTTGTTGCGCCACGAGGACGGCGTGACGGTCACCCGCGAGGACATCGAAACCCTCGCCGGCTGGAATCCGAAACATCCGCCCAGCCGCGAGATCGCCTTCTCGCCGGCGCGCGCCCTCCTCCAGGATTTCACCGGCGTCCCGGCGCTCGTGGACTTGGCCGCGATGCGCGACGCCATGGCGGAGCTCGGGGGCGATCCGGCCAAGATCAATCCGCTCATCCCGGTGGAACTGGTCATCGACCACTCCGTCCAGGTCGACGCCTTCGGCACCCCCGAGGCCTTCGAGCACAACGTCGAGCTCGATTACCAGCGCAATGTCGAGCGCTACGCCTTTCTCCGCTGGGGCCAACGGGCCTTCGACAACTTCAAGGTGGTGCCGCCCAACACCGGCATTTGCCACCAGGTGAACCTGGAGTATCTCTCGCGCGTGGTGTTTTCGACCGACGAGAGCCCCCATCTCCGGCACGATGGCGGACTTCCGCTGGCCTATCCCGACACCTGCGTCGGCACCGACTCGCACACCCCCATGGTCAATGGTCTCGGGGTACTCGCCTGGGGCGTGGGCGGCATCGAGGCCGAAGCGGTCATGCTGGGGCAGCCCGTGTCCATGCTCGTTCCCGAGGTGATCGGCGTTCGGCTGGAAGGCAAGCTGCCTGCGGGAGTCACCGCGACCGACCTGGTATTGACCATCGCCGAACTACTCCGCAAAAAAGGCGTGGTCGGCAAGTTCGTCGAATTCTACGGCCCCGGCGTCGCCTCCCTCAGGTTGGAAGATCGCGCCACCATCGGCAACATGACGCCGGAGTACGGCGCCACCTGCGCCATTTTCCCGCCCGACGACGAGACCCTCCGGTATTTGCGCTTCACCGGCCGCCCCGAGGAGCGGATCGCGCTGGTCGAGGCCTACCTGAAAGAGCAAGGGCTCTTCCACAATCCCGACGCCCCCGAACCCCTCTTCAACGATACCCTGGCGCTGGATCTCGGCACCGTGCAGCCGAGCGTCGCGGGACCCAAGCGTCCGCAGGACCGCATCGGTCTCGCCGAAGTGAAGCGGGTCTTCAACGCGGCCCTCCCCTCCCTCTTGCCCGCGGCGAAGAAATCCACGGAATCACGCCCCTCAGGGTCTGAGCTCGCCATCGATCACGGCTCGGTGGTGATCGCCGCCATCACCAGTTGCACCAACACCTCCAACCCGGCGGTGATGGTCGCGGCGGGGCTTTTGGCCAAGAAGGCCCGCGCGCATGGGCTCACCCGGAAGCCCTGGGTGAAAACCTCGCTGGCGCCGGGCTCCAAGGTCGTGACGGAATACTTCGAGAAAGCCGGTTTGACCCCGTACCTGGATGAGCTGGGCTTTCACACCGTCGCCTACGGCTGCACCACCTGCATCGGCAACTCGGGGCCGCTCCCGCCGGAGATTTCCGAGCAGATCCGGGAGCGCGGGCTGGTGGCCTGCTCGGTGCTCTCGGGGAACCGCAATTTCGAGGGACGCATCAACCCCGAAGTGCGCGCCAATTTCCTGATGTCGCCCCCCTTGGTGGTGGCCTTCGCCATCGCCGGAAGGATCGACTGGGACCCGCAGCATGAGCCGATCGGCACGGGCCGGGATGGAAATCCCGTTTTTCTCAAGGATCTCTGGCCGACCCCGGAAGAGATCGAGGACACCGTCCGCCGGGCCATCCAATCGGATATGTACCGCGCGAGCTACGGCCAAGTCTTCGAAGGCGACCGGCGCTGGCAATCCATGCCCGTGCCTCTGGAGGACCGCTTCGCCTGGGACGAAAATTCCACCTATGTCCGCCGGCCTCCCTATTTCCTCGGAATGCGAGAGGAGGCTCCGAAAAGCCTGGAGGATATCCGGGGAGCCCGGGCGCTGGCCCTGCTCGGCGACTCCGTCACGACCGACCACATCTCGCCCGCCGGGAGCATCCAGAAGGATTCGCCCGCCGGGAAATACCTGATCGAGCACGGGGTGGAGCCCAAGGACTTCAACTCCTACGGCTCGAGGCGCGGCAACCATGAGGTGATGGTGCGCGGCACCTTCGCCAACGTGCGCATCAAGAACCGGCTCGCGCCGGGCACCGAGGGCGGCTACACCACCTATTTCCCGGAAAACGCGGTCATGACCATCTACGACGCGGCGGTGCGCTACCAAGAGCACGGCACGCCGCTCTGCATCCTGGCCGGGAAGGAATATGGCTCCGGTTCGTCCCGCGACTGGGCGGCCAAGGGTCCCTATTTGCAGGGGATCAGATTCGTCCTCGCCGAAAGCTACGAGCGCATCCACCGCTCCAATCTGGTCGGGATGGGCATTCTGCCCCTCCAGTTCCGCGGCGGCGAGACCGTCGAATCGCTGGGGCTGACCGGCCGCGAGACTTTCGAGGTGGTGGGCCTCAAGGAGGCCATCGGCGCGCTTTTCGAGCACGGCCGCGAGGTGACGGTGCGCGCCATAGGCGAGAATGGGGGGGCGAGGGAGTTCCGGGCGGTGATCCGCCTCGATACGCCGCGGGAGATGTTGTATTGCCTGAATGGCGGCATCCTCCCCTATGTCCTCCGGCAACTCCTGGCGGGGAAGAAGGCCGAGACGATCTCCGGAGCTTTGGCCACCACCCCGCAGCCGATCCCCGAAACCCGTCCGTCCGAGCGGGTGGTGGAGGAAGGCTCGGAGGCCTCGTTCCCGGCGAGCGATCCGCCGGCCTACTAGCGACTTGGCCTGCGATGAAGATTCGCCGACTCTCGGCGGCCGACTCGCGTTCGAGTCCTCGCGGCGCGCTCCGGGGACTGCCTGCGGAGACACTCCACGCTGGCGCCACGCGCCCGGCTCGATAGAGCGACCCCCCTGCGGGCCTTTTGGTCAAACCCAAAGAACGTGCCCATTTTTCGATGATCCAAACTCGCCAAGGACAAGGAGAAGAATCATGAAACTTCCGCCGCAAATCACCTTCCGCAATATGGAGCCATCCGAGGCGATGGCCCAGCACATCCGCGAGCGGGCCGAGAAGCTGGACCTCTTCTACGATCAGATCATGGGCTGCCGGATCATGGTCGAGGCGCAGCACAGGCGTCATCATCAAGGCAATATCTACCACGTCAGGATCGATCTGACCGTGCCCGGCGCCGAGCTGGCGGTCAGCCGGGATCCCGGCAAGGATCATGCTCACGAGGATGTCTATGTCGCGATCCGCGATGCCTTCGACGCGGCGCGCCGGCAGCTGGAGGACTTCGGGCGGCGCCAAAGAGCCCAGGTCAAGGCTCACGAAGCGCCGGCCCATGGCCTGATCGCGCGCTTGTATCAGGAAGAGGGCTATGGCCTCATCCAGGCCTCGGATGGCCGGCAAATCTACTTTCACCGAAACAGCGTGGTGAATGCCGACTTCGACAAACTGGTGACCGGCGAAAGCGTGCGCTTCCACGAGGAAATGGGCGACAAGGGGCCGCAAGCCAGCACGGTGATCGTCGAGGGTAAGCATCATGTCGTCGGCTGACGAGCGGCAACCGAAATCCATACCCTTCAACGCAAAGGACACGACCATGAGCGACAAACTCTTGCGCGATCCCGACACCGTGGCCCCGGAGAATCTGGACGATCTGCTCCTGATCATGGCCAAGAACGTGGAGGCCGGGCTTATCAAGGGAGGTGCGCGGCCGGGGATCGACTACTCCATCTTGGATCTCTACGAGCTGGCTCAGCCGTTCGCCCTGGAGATCTTCAAGAAGAACATCGCCACCATGAACTACACGGTGCGCTGGTGAGCGGCGGCGCGAAATCTGGACAAGGGCGTTGGGGACGATAGGTGTTCCCCTCGAAGACGGTTGCGGCCTCGACCCGCCGAGACAGGCTACGGAACATGGCCCAGCGAAGCATGTCGTGCCCATGAGCCTTGGACGCGGGAGGCCGCCTCCCGCGTCCCAGCCGAGGGGAAAAGCCGGAATCAGGCGATGGTCACGTCCTTGGAAAGATAAACGTCCTGGATCGCGTTGAGCAGCTCCACCCCCTCTCTCATCGGCCGCTGAAAGGCTTTGCGACCGGAGATCAAGCCCATGCCGCCGGCGCGCTTGTTGATCACGGCGGTGCGGACGGCTTGGGCCAGGTCGTTCTCGCCCGAGGCCCCTCCCGAGTTGATCATGCCGGCGCGGCCCATGTAGCAGGTCGCCACCTGGTAGCGAACCAGATCCACGGGATGGTCCGACGTCAGTTCCCTATAAACCTTCGGATGGGTTTTGCCGAAATCGATGGCCGGGTAGCCGCCGTTACGGGTCGCCTGCTTTTGTTTCACGATGTCCGCCTCGATGGCGGCCGCCAAGTGGTTCGCCTGGCCGGTCAGGTCGGCGGCTTCGTGATAGTCCACTCCGTCCTTCTTGAAGGCCGGATTGCGGAGATAGGCCCAAAGGAAGGTGACCATCCCCAACCGGTGGGCCTGGGCAAAGGCCTCGGAAACCTCCAGGATCTGACGCCGGGATTCCGGAGAGCCGTAATAGACCGTCGCCCCCACCGCCACCGCGCCCAGATCGAAGGCCTTCTGCACGCTGGTGAACAGAGTCTGGTCGTGCCGCGTGGGATACGTAAGCAGCTCGTTGTGATTCAGCTTCACCAGGAAGGGAATTTTATGGGCATACTTGCGTGATACCGCCCCAAGGACGCCCAGGGTGGAAGCCACGGCGTTGCAGCCTCCCTCGATCGCCAATCGGACGATGTTCTCCGGGTCGAAATAGGCCGGGCTGGGGGCGAACGAGGCCCCGGCGGAATGCTCCACCCCCTGGTCCACGGGCAGGACGGAGAGATAGCCACTACCGCTCAACCGGCCGGTATTGAAGATCTGCTGAAAGTTCCGCAGGGTGCCGGGGGTGCGGTCGCTCGCGGCCACGACCCGGTCAATGAAATCCGGCCCCGGCAGGTGCAGGGCTGATTTGGGAATGGTATTGCAGGTGTGACTCAGCAGGAATTCCGCCTCGCCGCCGAGAAGTGCTTGGATATCGGTCATGGATGGCTCCTGAAAAGCGAATGCGCCCGGGCTCGCCGAAAGCCCGGAGAGAACAAAGGGCATGGCTTAACGACAGCCTATGCCGCCTGGATTCTCGAGAATTTGAGAGAAGCCGAAGGGCGTCGGGTTTCCGGCGCGAATCAGTCTTCCGATTCGACGAGGACACGGCGCGGAAAATTCAATCCAAGACCAAGCTGAGTGGGGGAGGGACCCCTAGCGCTGCATTTCCCGGAGCGGTTTAGGGTTGCACTCAAGATCTCGCGGCGTCGCTTGCTTTGCGCGATAAGGGTTTATCCAGAGTCGCCTGGGTGAATCGGCAGGCGAACGATAAACTCGCTGCCCTTGCCAAGGCCCTCGCTCTTGGCCTGCACCGTGCCCCTGTGCAAGGCCACCAAGTTCTTGACCAAGGCCAAGCCGATGCCTAAGCCGCCCTGTCCGTGCGAGGCCTCGACCTGGGTAAACATTTCGAAGATGCTGCACAGCATCTCCGGCGAAATGCCGATTCCCGTATCTTCCACCCGAGTGACGGCCTCGTTTCCTTCCACCGTCATCTTGACCCAAATGCGGCCTTCTTCCGGAGTGTATTTGATGGCATTTTCGATGAGGTTAAGAAACACCTGCCGCAGCCGAGTCGGATCGCCATTCACCAGGATGGGCGCCGATGGCGGCAGCACTTCCAGATGCTGACGATGTTGATTCAGAGAAGGCTGAACGGTCTCGGCCGCCGCCTCGACGATCTCTTGCAGCGCCACCCTTTCCATGGCGAGCTGCACCTTGCCGGCGCTGATCCCGGTGAGATCCGAAAGGTCATTGACCAGCCGATCGATGAAGTCGACCTGCCGCTCGATCAGCTTGACCGGATACTGTAGGTTCGGATTGTTCGGCGCCACCAGGCGAAGCAGCTGCACGGCGTTGGCGAGGGGCGATAGGGGATGGCGCAGCTCGTGCGCCAAAGTTGCCAAAAACAAATTCTTTTGCCGGTCCGCGAGGGTCAGGGCTTGCACCTGATTTTTTAGCGTCTCGAGTTGCTCCTTCCAGTCGATTTGGTTGCGGAAAATCTTACCGTAGCCGAGAAGATGGCCTTCAGCATTCCGAAGCGCCACAAGTATGCCGGACACCCAGAACCTGGAACCGTCCGCTCGCACTTGCCAGCGATCGTCCTCCGACGTGCCGTGGCGGCGGGCGATCCTCCGCTCGTGCTGAGGAATGCCCCTGGCAATGTCCTCAGGGGTAAAGAATCGGGAAGCGGGGCTGCCTTCAAGATCGCTCGCGGGGCAGCCGAGGACATGCTCCGCTGCGGAATTGGCCCAGATGATCCGGCCCTTGGTATCCATCAATAGAATGCACTGTTCTTGGGTCTGCTGGGCCAAGAGCCAAAGCAGCCTCTCGATGTACGCTGGATCTTCGCTCGCCATGGGGAGGACCTCCACTCGGTGCGCTTGTTTGGCGCGTGATTGGGCGCAAGATAAAAGCCCCCGCCAATCTTGCCGAAACTGCGGAAGCCATCGCGGAAGACCGGATCCCGGGCGTTGCATTATCCGCTATCCGGCCTTCCGGGTCCCACTCCGAAAATACCTTGGGGCGAGCCTGAGGACGAGTGCTGCGGCCCCTCAAGGCGCGGGAATATCTTCTGCGCACCAAGGGGTCGATGCAAGGCTGCCGCGGCGTCCTCCTTTAACCTCAGGACTAGTAGTCTCTCAGCTGCTCTTGAATCTGGCGGCTTCTTCCGAGCCCTTGGTGGCGTCTCCCTCGCTGTAGGAATGGGCGCCAACCCCGGCCAGTTTGCCCTTGTCGACCACGAGGTATTCATTGCGAATGGGGCGGCCCTCGAACCAGCATTCCAGGACTTCGCGGACCCCGGCGGCGTAGCGCGCCTGTGCCGACAGGCTGGTCCCGGAGATATGGGGCGTCATGCCGTGATGGGGCATGGTCCGCCAGGGGTGATCCTTCGGAGCCGGCTGCGGGAACCAGACATCACCGGCGTAGCCGGCCAATTGGCCGCTTTCCAGGGCGCGCACGATCGCGTCACGATCGCACAGCTTGCCGCGCGCCGTGTTGATGAGATACGCGCCGCGCTTGAACTTGGCGAGCATCGCGCCGTCGATCATGTGCTCGGTTTCCGGATGCAAGGGACAGTTGAGGGTGACGACGTCGCATACCTGAACCAGCGACTCGGCGTCGGGGTGCCAGGTCAGGTTGAGTTCCTGCTCGACTTCCGTCGACAAGCGATGACGATCGGTGTAATGCAGCTTGACATCGAAAGGTTTCAAGCGGCGCAGCACCGCAAGCCCGATGCGCCCCGCCGCGACGGTGCCGACCTCCATGCCCTCGAGATCGTACGAGCGGGTCACGCAATCGGCGATGTTCCAGCCGCCCTTCACCACCCATTGATAGGAGGGAATGTAATTGCGCACGAGACTTAGGATCATCATCACCACATGCTCGGCGACGCTGATGCTGTTGCAGTAGGTAATCTCCGCCACCG
The DNA here is from genome assembly GCA_902810705.1 of Methylococcaceae bacterium. Lineage (GTDB taxonomy): Bacteria > Pseudomonadota > Gammaproteobacteria > Methylococcales > Methylococcaceae > CADDYU01. The sequence goes on along the minus strand of CADDYU010000078.1, from coordinate 4,807 downwards.
TAATCCCGCGTTCCATGGCGGCCTGCAAATCGACATGGTCTGAGCCGATCCCGGCGGTCAAGGCAAGTTTCAGTTTGGGCGCCTTGGCGATCCGTTCGGCCGTCAAGTAAGCCGGCCAGAAGGGCTGAGAAATCACGATTTCGGCGTCCGGCAATTCTTGCTCGAACTTGCAGCCAGGGCCGTCCTTGTCGGAGGTGACCACCAGGGTGTGGCCCAGGCCTTCCAGGAACTTACGCAGGCCGAGTTCGCCGGACACGCTGCCCAGCATTTCGCCTGGCTTGAAATCAATCGCCTTCGGGGTTGGCGTGGTCTGGCCATCAGGATACGCCTTGATTTCGGGTATGGAATCACGGGCGTAGGCCGGCGGGTAACCCTCGACGGGGTCGTCATAAAGCACGCACACGACTTTTGCCATTTTCTCCACCTTCGTGAATATAGTTATTGGCGGGTTCGGCAGGAGGGCCGCTCGAACCCGTTGATAGCCGAGCGGAACACCGAGGTTGTCCGGCTCGGCATATGGTGTGACCATTCGTTTGCCGGATCGATCAATTTAGGACGTCGAAAAATCCCGAGCGCGCCCGCAACTCCGACTCGGTCGCGACGGTCTGGCCGGATCTTTCACCGGCGGCGTTGGGGCGGGCTCTTGGGAGATCAAGGGGGCCCCGGCGGGAAGTTCCAATGCCGCCGAATGAGAAGACTTTCCCGGCCAGCTCGAGCCCGCTCGATCTACCTGTGAGGCGTTAAAAAACCTTTTCGGCTCATGCTCCATTAGGCGTCCCCCAATGGATCGAGCGTGTCCGTTTAGCTATCCAATCGCGACGAAGAACGCGCTTTCGCCACGGCGGACGTTCAGGAGGATGGGTCCCCGGCTCCCCTCCGCCACCCTCCGGAGGTCCTCCACGGTCCTGACCTCCTGCCGATTCACCGAGACGATGACATCCCCTCGCCGCAAGCCGGCTTGCCAGAGAAGGCTGCCCGGCTCGATGTTCAGCACCTCGACGCCCTGCGCCCGGCCGGCCAGCGGGTGGCCCGGCTCGATGGCCCCAAGCTCGGCCCCCTGCAGGCGCTCGTTGAGCCTCGCCGCCTGAACCTTTTCCCGAGGTGGCTTGGCGATCTGGGCGGTCACGGTCCGCTTTTCGCCATCCCGCAGGATCTCCAGCTTGACCTCGGAACCCACCCGCATGAGGCCCACGGCGTTGCGCAGGCTGCTGGCGCTGGTGACCGGCGCGCCATCGATCGCGACGACCACGTCGCCGGGGCGCAGCCCCGCCTTGGCCGCGGGAGACCCTGGCTGAACCTGAGAAATCAAAGCGCCGCCGGAATGCTCCAGGTTCAGGGCCTTCGCGAGATCCGGGGTCAGGTCTTGGACGCCGACCCCGAGCTGGCCGCGCTGAACCTCGCCGTACTGGACGATCTGCTGCATGACCGTCTTGGCCAAATTGCTGGGAATCGCAAAGCCAATGCCGACATTGCCGCCGGCGGGCCCCACGATGGCAGTGTTGATGCCGACCAGCCGGCCGTCCAGATCCACCAGGGCGCCACCCGAATTGCCGGGATTGATCGAGGCGTCGGTCTGGATGAAATCCTCGTACCCCTCGATGCCGAGCCCCGAGCGCCCCAGGGCGCTGACGATGCCGGAGGTCACGGTTTGGCTCAAGCCGAAGGGGCTGCCGATGGCCACCACGAAATCCCCGACCCGGAGGGATTGCGATTCGCCGAACGGCAGTGCCGTGAGATTTTTCGCGTCGATTTTGATCACCGCCACATCGGTTTCGGGATCGGCGCCGATCAGCTTCGCCTCGAAATCCCGCCCGTCCTGCAAGGTCACGCTGATTCGATCGGCGTTGGCGATGACGTGATGGTTGGTGAGAAGCAGCCCCTGATCGGCATCCACGATCACCCCGGAACCAAGACTCTGCCGCTGCCGCTGACGGGGCGGCCTATCCGGGAGATCGAAAAATCGCCGGAAAAAAGGATCGTTGAACAGCGGATTCTCCTGAATGTTCACCGTCGAGGTCGTCGAAACGTTGACCACGCCCGGCAGAACCTTTTCCAGCATGGGCGCCAGCGAGGCCCGGCCGAATGGCCCGGCGACGGCGGCCGGCGGGAGATCGGGAGCCGCCACGCAGGATATGGTGGCGACAGTCAGCACCAGAATCGATATGGCTTTGAAGGTCATCTTCTTGAGTTTAGCGATCATTGTTTTACCTCAATCAGGCGTTCCAACTAGGGGTTGCCGCCGCATCACCGCTTTGCCTCAGCGCCCGAGGAGAATGCTCAGCGCTGGAGAACACTCGGAATGAGCCCCGGCAGGATCAGCAAGAATGTTCGGCCCGGCGGCACCCGCCAAGCCAAAGCCTCAGGAGTCCCGGCAGCGCATCGGGAAAATCCGAAACTGATCGTGAAGATGTTTGAAGATGCGATTGTCTCGCGCCCTTCGCCTTGAGCGAATCAGTCCGGAAAGTTCTTCCGCAAGCTTGGGCATGCCACACCTCAACGCTTCCCGCGTGATTCTGGAAAGGCGCGCCATTCCCCATTCCTTGCGGCTTTTGGATCAATGCTCTTCCAGAGGGAGGGGATTGCTTTCCAGAAGTTCCGGGAAATCGCTTCTCCTCGAACCACCGATACACGTGTTGAAGCGCTGTTCCATTGGATTCACGAGGACACTGGCTTACGCGGGAGCAAAGTTCGCTTTTCGCGCCTATCCTCGGCAGCTTCGCCGCCATGTTCCTAGCGAACGCCTTATCGCAGAGGGCTTAAATTCACGTTCTCTGGCCGATCGGCCGCGAGAAGATCATCATCGGGCTGTTCGAGAATGCCCGGTGGTTGGTTTTACCGCGAAGATTGGACAGAGGGGCTAAGTTCAGGGCGCGGTTCGTACACTGGAGGAGCCTATCGTTGTTGCCTTGTACCGAAATCAGGAATTTTTTATAATGCCCGATCCCATGCCGGTGTAGCTCAGTCGGTAGAGCAGCACATTCGTAATGTGCGGGTCGTAGGTTCGATTCCTATCACCGGCTCCATAGCTTTCGAGGCTGTGGCGCCCCCCTTTCTTCGGTCATGTTGATGTCCCGTGGGAACCGGTCCCCGGGCCACTTACCGGAGAGCACAGCATGGCCCTCTGCATCACGATCACGAGCACCAAGGGCGGGGTGGGCAAGACCACCCTCACCGCCCATCGCGGCGCCTACCTCGCCGATCTCGGCCAGACCGTCCTGCTCGTCGACGCCGATCCCCAACCGACGCTTTCCAGTTATTTCCCGCTGCGCGAGCGCGCGCCCTGGGGCCTCACCCGCCTGATGGTGGAGGCGGCCACGAACGGGGTGATCAGCGCCACCACCCTCGACCGGCTCGATTCCATCTTTTTTTGACGATCTCGATGAGAAACTCCGCGACTGGACCCGGGACGCGGTGGACGGGCGGGCCCGCACCCGGCCAAGAACGTCTTTCAGGTGCATGGTGTCGACAGAGGTGGCAAGCCGGTACTCAGGAAATCGTTAAAGCGGTCCCAGGTATTGCCATTTTTCGCCAATCTGGAGCCGGTCTGATCGGCCTGGAGGCCTGCGCAACGCCCATTATTGGGCCAGGAAGTTAGAGGCTCTGGGCCACAGGGTGAAGTTGATAGCGCCGCGGTTCGTGAAGCCCTACGTGAAATCGAACAAGCATGACGCCGCCGATGACGAAGCGATCTGCAAAGCGGTCAGCCGGCTCTCAATGCGTTTCGTGCCGCTGAAAGCAGGCGAGCAGCAAGCGGTTTTAGCACTGCCCGGGCCCGGTAGGGTTTCGTACAGGCGCGGATGGCTCAGGCCAACCAGATCCGCGAACTCCTTGGCGAATTCGGGATGATTCTGCCGCAGGATCGGGCACATCACCCCCGGTTAGCCGAGATTCTGGAGGACGGCGCGAACGAGCGCCCTGGAGTCTTTCGAGCCTTAATGCAAGGCTTGGGCGAGCATCTCAAGGAGTTGGATCGGCAGGTCCACGAGTTGGAACAGCAATCCAGACCTGGTATCGAGAGCAGGTGGCGAGTCGGAGACTCGCGGAAATGGGGCTTGGGGATCAATAGAACGAAGAACCATATTAACCTGAGTTCGGGATAGGAAAGCTGAGACAGGCGCCTGTCTCTTTGCGTAAGATGTTGTGTGCACCCCGAAGCCCATCGCCCCCAGGAGAGACGCTCCTGGACCGTTTAACCGAGCGCTTGGGCCGCAGGGACGATGTTTGCTGTCGGTTCGAGCCTGCCCTGGAGTAGCGCCTGCTCACTTCGGCAAGGAAACAGCCCCAATGGCGGAGCGTGCTGAGCCTGTCGGAGTTGGCTCAAGGCGATGGCCTTTCCATCGCTGACGCGACGCCGCTTGCCACCGGCGATCACCGGCGGATCGTTCGCCGAGCGGGGTGAGATTGCCAAGTGGCTGACCGAGGAACGGGCCCGAGCCAGACCTTCCACTCATCAACCTGATGGCTGGCCTCGTGGCGGACGGCTGGGCCAACCACCCACCCACCTTGAATCTCCTGAGGGTAAATCTTCCTGGCCGCAGCATGAGACTTATCCCGAACTCAGGTTAAAGGCGTCTGGGGCCACGATCTCAAGAAAGGGTTAGCCATTCTCGCCGGCTTTCCGGAGCCCCTGCCGAGGCCCAAGGGAACACGCACCATTCAGCGAAGAACCGTTATTCTCCATCCTTATCTGGACTCCTCGGAGGTTGCCAGCAACGATGGGCAGGGTGCGATGCTGGCTTGCGTCCTTATATCCGGCCTGTTGACGAGGAGCGTTGGTTGTCCTCTGGCCCGCCAGGTAAATTCGCGC
>CADDYU010000077.1 GCA_902810705.1 Methylococcaceae bacterium | reverse complement strand
TCTAGGACGGCAATGACCTGTTCATCGTTCAACTGGATACGCTCATCCACTTCACGCTGCTTGATGGCCGCCAAGATCAATCGGATGACTCCGAGCTGATCTTTCTCTCCAGCCTTCAGTGCCGCCTTCATATCAGCCTGCAAGCGGTCCTTCAAACTCATTGGAAGGTGCTCCGACTTAAACTTGTGGGCGTCCTTTGCGCAGGTTTTGCAGAGCAAATCGCTCGCGGGAAAGCTTTTTCAGATGCCGCTTGACTGCCGCCGCTGCCTTGCGCTTACGTTCCTCGGTAGGCTTCTCGTAAAATTCCCGGCGGCGAACCTCCGACAAGACACCGGCTTTCTCGCAGGCGCGCTTGAAACGGCGGATGGCAATTTCGAAGGGCTCGTTCTCTCTAATCTTGATTGAGGGCATGTAGCTTTCCAAAAAATAACTTGAATTAATACATAGGAAACCGGTTAATCCGGGCCTGAGAAAAACAGTCATTATACCTTCTAAGCTCAATAAGACAAAAACCGAATTCCATGTACGTGCTCGGCATCGAAACCTCCTGTGATGAAACGGGAGTCGCGATTTTCCATTCTCAACAAGGCCTTTTATCGCATCATCTCTACAGCCAGGTGAAAACCCACGCCGACTATGGCGGGGTCGTTCCGGAATTGGCCTCCCGAGACCATGTGAAGAAGCTGATCCCCCTCATCAGCCGCGCTCTAAGTGCCGCCGGCATCGACAAGTACCGGGTCGACGGCATCGCCTACACGGCAGGCCCCGGCCTGATCGGGGCGTTGTTGGCCGGCGCCGCCGTGGCCCGCAGCTTGGCTTGGGCCTTAGGGATTCCGTCCGTTGCCGTGCACCATATGGAAGGCCATTTGCTGGCTCCCCTGTTGGAGCCCGATCCACCTGAGTTTCCCTTCATCGCGCTCCTAGTTTCAGGCGGCCACACCCAACTAGTCGAGGTGGAAGCCATCGGACGCTACAAGATTTTAGGCGAATCACTCGATGACGCCGCCGGCGAGGCTTTCGACAAAACCGCCAAGATGCTGGGTCTCGGCTATCCGGGTGGGCCCGAAATCGGCCGCTTGGCCGACGAGGGCCTTGCGGGGCGATTTGTCTTTCCCCGCCCCATGACGGATCGACCTGGTCTTAACTTCAGTTTTAGCGGGCTCAAGACCCACACTCTAACCACGCTCGCCGCCACCTCAAGCACTCGGCAAGACAAGGCCGACATCGCCGCGGCGTTCCAGGAAGCGGTGGTGGATACCTTGCTCATCAAATCCCAACGTGCTCTCGAAGAAACGGGCCTGGTCCGGCTGGTAGTAGCCGGCGGCGTCAGCGCCAACCGAAGAATGCGGAAGAAATTACACGAAATGGGGCGGGAAAAGGGCTATCGAATATATTTTCCGCGGCTGGAATTTTGCGGCGATAACGGTGCCATGATTGCCTATGCCGGCTGTCAGCGACTCTTGGCCGGCCATGCGGAACCGCTCGAAATTCGCGCCCGACCGCGTTGGCCGCTGAGCGATTTACTGCCGCCTTGAGCGCTGGGTCCGGCATCGCCGGAGCGATTTCAACCAGCCATCAGGATCTATCGCCGATGCGGCTCTCTTGACCTTGGAGCAGACGCTGAATATTGCCCCGGTGCCGCATGACGAGCAACAATGCCATGATCGACGCCGCCACCGTTAAAATCTCAGAATGCAGGATGATCCAAACATATACCGGGGTCAGCGCCGCCGCCGTGAGGGCGGCGAGGGACGAAATCCGCGACAGGTACGCGACGGCCACCCAGGTCACTAGGATAGAGACGCCCACCAGCCAGGAAAAACCGCTCAGGACGCCTAGGGCCGTGGCAACGCCCTTCCCGCCCGTAAAGCCAAAAAACAGCGGGTAGACGTGGCCGATAAACGCCGCCAATCCCACGGCGGCCACGATGATGGGCTCGACCACCAACGCTTTGGCCAGGAGAACCGGAACCAGGCCCTTAACGGCATCGCCCAACAGAGTGATGGCGGCGGCTTTTTTTCCGCCCAAGCGCAAAACGTTGGTGGCGCCCGGATTTTTCGAGCCCTGCTCCCGCGGATCGGGAAGTCCGGATAATCGGCTGACGATGACCGCGCTCGAGAGCGATCCCAAGAGATAAGCCAAAGGAACCAGGAGCCACTCCATCATGCGTTCGAATTGCTATGGTTGTCAGATTTAAGGATTTTATGTTACGAATTCGTGAATTCGCGAAAATCAGCCGGAATAACAATGGACATTATATTTCTACGCGGCCTGCGGATCGAGACGGTTATCGGCATTTATGACTGGGAGAGAACGGTCCGGCAGACCGTTGTCCTTGACCTCGACATGGCCGCGGATATCCGGAAAGCCGCCGCCTCCGACGACATTGCCGATACCCTGGACTACAAGGCGGTCTCCAAGCGGGTGATTTCCTTCGTCGAGGAAAGCAGTTTTTTCCTGGTGGAAACCCTCGCCGAAAAGATCGCTCAAATTGTCATTGAAGAGTTCGGCGTGCCGTGGGTCCGTTTGACGCTCAACAAAAAGGGCGCCATTCGGGGGGCCAGCGACGTGGGCATCATGATCGAGAGAGGAGAAAAACCGAGTAATGGCTGAGGTATTCCTGAGTATCGGCAGCAATATCGATCGGGAGGCGCATATTCCGTCCGCCTTGGCGGAACTCGAACAACGTTTCGGACCGCTAACCGTCTCGAGCATCTACGAGACCGCCGCCGTGGGTTTCGAAGGACCTCCTTTCCATAACTTGGTCGTGGCGTTTTCCACCGATTTGCCAGTGGAAAAAGTTGCCGAGATTCTGACCGACATCGAAGAGCGACATGGCCGGACCCGGCAGTGCAAGAAGTTCTCGTCCCGTACCTTGGATATCGATCTCATTCTCTATAACGATCTGGTGCGACGGGAAGACAAACCTAACCTGCCTCGTGATGAAATCACCCGCTACGCCTTTGTCCTTGAGCCCCTGGCCGAAATCGCGCCGAACCAACGGCATCCCATCACGGGCGAGCGGTATGCGGATCTTTGGGCGCACTTCGACAAATCCGGCTTGAGCCAACGACGGATCGAGCCGTTCGAATCCGTTAAATAAGAACGCTTCGCCCGCCGTCCACCGTTATGATCTGGCCGGTCATGTAAGGCGCCTCTTCCAATAGGAACCGCACGGCGCGAGAGATATCCGAGGGCGATCCTGGCCTCTCTAAAGGAATGCGGGCCAGAATATCGGCCCTGGCCTTCGAATCTTGCTCCTGCTCCGGCCACAGAATGGCACCCGGCGCAATGCCGTTCACCCGCACCTCCTGCGCCAGCTCCACCGCGAGCGCGCGGGTCACTGCGGAAAGCCCGGCCTTGGCGATGCTGTAGACGGAATAGTTCCGCAAAGGCCGCTCGGCGTAGATGTCGACGATGTTGACGATGCTGCCGCCCTGGCGGCGCAAATGCTTCGCCGCCGCCTGAGCTAGAAAAAACGGCGCCTTGAGGTTGCTCGCCATAAGGTCGTCCCACTGAGCCTCAGTCACAGTCTCGAGGGGCGTGGCATAAAAGGCCGAAGCGTTGTTGACCAGACCATCCAGTCGCCCCCAGAAGTGAGCCGCGTGATCCGCCAATTCCATCAACTTTCCCGTCTCCGCCAAGTTAGCCTGCACCAGGCGCACTGAGCCCGGCCGGATGGCATTCAGTTCCTCAGCGAGGGTATTCGCCTCGCGCGCCGAATGATGGTAGTGCACAGCCAGGCGGCACCCCGCCGCATGCAGGCCGCGGACGATTTCCGCGCCGATCCGCCGCGCGGCGCCGGTAACCAGCACTACCCTCGATGCATCTTCCGGGCTCATCCCGCTTCTTCGACCGCCTGCGGCGCGCCACCTTGGCTACCGCTCTCGAACTGGGCGAACCATTGCCCCGCCCCCGCCGGCGAATCCGGATCATAGTACAGCGACGCCAATTTCAAATGTCCGGCGGCTCCCAATTCCGGTCCCGGCATCAAACTGCGGAAACTCTTCCCGCCCATGAGCTGATGGGTGATGGTCTGGAACAGACACGACAATTGTCCCTCGCGAACCATGGTATCCAGCATTCGAGGGCCGGCAATGAGATAAATGCTTCGGTAACCCCGCTCGCTCAAGCAACGGCTCAAGGCGGCGCCTTCAACCCCTTTGCCGCTGCCGGCGAAGATTACCTCATACCCTTGCCCGCGCCAGTACGCCACCCGGTCCGGATCGGCCTTTTCGCCGGTAGCGATATAGCACTGCTGTCCGTGCTCCCGAATCGAGGCCGGCATGGGGAAATCCAGGCTGGCGCTCGCGACGATCACCGCCGGCTGTGGCGGCAGCCCGTGGGTCGATCGCCAGGCCGGAAGGTCGCGACCGGGGTCCGGCTGGCCGATGTGCAGGATATTCCCGAGCTTCCCGGCCTCCAAGGCGCGCAAATAGCCACCATGGGTGATGAGGCAATCCGCCTGGCATTCCAGCTCCAGAAACAACCGGAAGTCCTCTGGCGAGGTTAGTCTCTTGGGAAGATAGGTTTGGCCGCTCGCATCCTCCAGAGCGATGCGGCCGTCCAGGCTGGACACGAAGTTCGCGTAAATGAAGGGTGATTCGGGGGTGCCCCGAGCATGGAGGTTCAACTGTAAATACAAACCCTTCAACGGCACCGCCTCGAAAGGCGGTGGAAAAAGACGATAGATTTTCTTGGTCATAACAAAGCCCTAAAACGTTGCTTGCGACCTCCCAAGGCGGTCCCAACCGGCGCGGTGTCAAGCTCTTGGATTTTGAATTATCCGACGTGACCCGTTATGTTAAAATGCTTGGCCGATAATTCCGCCGCTAAGCATTTGCGTACGCCTGGATAAATCTGAAGCTTTAATCCTTTAGAGCAAAATTCGGCTTGCCGCTTAAAAGCCTAGGGCCTTGCCCTGAGCGGCGCCAGGCAGAAGTTCTTAAATCTTTTTCGGAAAAATCCTTTATGAAATTGAATCTGATTCTAGCGAAGGTGTTTAAATTTATAACGTTCGTCTTCTTCACCTTCGTTACACTGGTTTATTTCGGCGTGTTGTTGATTCTACCCTTGGACATCCTGTTCCATATTATTCGTATTATCCACGGGATCGGCCTGCCTACGGTACTGGCGACCGGCGCCGGCATCGCGGCGTTGGGATATCTTGGCTACACGCTGTCGAAGACTCCCGCTCTGTATCGGCTGATCCTCGACATCGGCAAAGAGATCATATCTTTTGGTCACGGCCAGATTCAGCGTTTCGATACTCTGATCCAGCAGCCCAGCGAGAGCAATCCCTAAAGGAGATCGGCGCGCTCCCGATTAACCCAAAAACTGCCGATATTCCGGGAAACAGGACGACAAACCCCGCTGGAGCGGGGTTTTTGCTAAGAGCCCTTCTCCGGAGCCGACATCACCCACAATATCCGCTTTCCGAATTCCGCCCATGATCCTGCCCGATCCGAAACCGGCTACCGGCTACGACAAAGACCAGCTCCTCGCCGACTGGCGGGAACGCGCGCTCGGTTTTGAGCGGGAAATCGGCAAGGCCGTCATCGGGCTGGATCGGGCCATTCGGCGGATCACCCAGGCGATCTTCGCCCGCGGCCACGTGATGCTGGAGGGCGATGTGGGAGTCGGGAAGACCACGCTGCTGCGGGCGGTGGCGCGGGGCCTCGGCGGCGCCTACGAGCGGATCGAGGGCACCATCGACCTGATGCCCAACGATCTCGTCTACCACACCTACCTCAACGAGCAGGGCAAGCCGCAGATCGACCCCGGCCCCATCCTCAAGCATGGCGAATTGCTATCGGTGTTCTTCTTCAACGAGGTGAACCGCGCCCGGCCCCAGGTTCATTCCCTGCTGCTCAGGGTCATGGCGGAACGCAGCCTCACCGCCTTCAACCGCGAGTACGTCTTTCCCTATCTCCAGGTGTTCGCCGACCGCAACCGGGTCGAGAAAGAGGAGACCTTCGAAATCCCCTCGGCGGCCCGCGACCGGTTCCTGATGGAACTGCACATCGAGACGCCGAAGGACCCGGAGTTGCAGCGCGCCCTGATGTTCGACCCGCGCTTCCACGACGTGGACCGGCTGATCGAGGCGGTGCGGCCCGGCATTCTGCCCTATCGGGACATCCCCGATCTCGCCCGCATCATCCAGACCCAGATCCAGGCCAGCGACGCGCTCCAGCGCTATGCCCTGAACCTCTGGGAAGCCACTCGCAAGCCCGAGAACTACGGGGTGAAGCTGGACGGCGTGGACACGGCGCAGCTCATCCTGGCCGGCGCCAGCCCGCGCGGCATGAGCATGATGCTGCGCGCGGCGAGGGTGTCCGCCTGGCTGGACGGGCGCACTCATCTGATTCCGGAAGACCTCCAAGCGGTGTTCGTTGAAACCACGGCGCACCGCGTGTTCTTCACTCCGGTCTATGAACTCCGCCGCGGCTTCCTCATCGGCGAATTGATGGACGGCATCCTGCGGCAGGTCTCCGCGCCGTGACTCCCGAATTCCACTATTCGGTCGGCTGGCGCGCGTCGGGCGCGCATCCCGGCACCCACCGCAGCGGCCACTTGGGCAGCGGCCATGAATTCGCCGGCCAGGTTCCGTTCATCGCCAACCCCGACCCGCGCCACCTGGACCTCCGCGCCAGCCTCCACGATCCCTACGGCCAGCTCATGGTGCGCAGCTTCCGCCAGCGCAGCGCCATTCCGGTGTTCGTGGTGGCCGATCTCTCCGCCTCCATGGGTTTCCGCGGCATGGCCGACAAGCTGGAAAATCTGGCCCGCTTCACCGCATCCGCCGCCTATTCCGCCTACCGCACCGGCGACCCCTTCGGTTTCGTCGGCTGCGACGAGGGCATCCGCTCCGATCTGCTGTTGCCCTTGCGCCTGCACAAGAGCGCCGCGCCGGACTTGTACGAACGGCTACGCGGCTTATCCCCTGCCGGACGCTCGGCGGAAGCCCTGTGCCAAGCCGCCCCGCACCTGGGCCGTCAAAGGGCCCTGGTGTTCCTGGTTTCGGACTTCCATTTTCCTCTCGATCGCCTGGATACTTTGCTGAGCAGTCTGACCCGCCACGACGTGGTCCCCGTGGTGCTGTGGGACAGCGCCGAATACGAGCGGCTGCCGCCTCGGGGTCTCACTTGTGTCGAAGATCCGGAGACCGGGGAACGCCGGCGGCTGTTCATGCGTCCGAGCTTACGGGAGAAATTCCGAACGGCCTTCGAGCAGCGGCGGACGGCATTGATCCACCTGTGCATCCAGCGAGGGCGCGAGCCGTTCTTCGTCATCGACCGGTTCGACGCGGAGGCATTGACCCGATACTTCTATCAAACCTAATCGATGGCTCCATTGAATCCAGCCGATACGGCAGCCCAACGCCCGTTCCTGCGCGCCGCGCGGGGACGATGCGGCGGCTTGATCGGGCTGATGCTTTTCCTTGCGGGGTCGGCCCTGCCCGCCGCCCCCGAACCCCGGATCGAACTCGCCGCCACGCGCGATTACGGCTACGTCATGGGCGATCTCATCGAGCATACCCTCACCGTGCGCGTGCCCGAGTCTTTTGCGTTGGAAACGGGGTTCCTGCCCCGGCCCGGCGCTCTGGACGAGTGGCTGGACGTGCGGTCGGCGGATTGGACCTCGGAGCGCGGGAACGGCGATGCGCGCTACCGGATTCGGCTGGTCTATCAGGTTTTCAAGGGCGTCCGCGGTCCGGAAAAGGCGCGAGTGCCCGCGCTGCCGCTGCGTTTCACCGGGCCGAGCACTCTGGAAGCCAACGCGCCGGAGTGGGAATTCACCCTCATGCCTCTCATCTCGCCGCAATTACCGGACGAGGCCGTGGCGATTCGGGACGCGCTGTCGCCCGAGCCGATCGCAACGGCCCCGCATTGGCATCGGGTTTGGATTTACCTGGCCGGCAGCTTGGCGTTGGCCGGCTGGCTGATCTCGCAAAGGCTGGGCTGGAGCCGCCGCGCCCGGCCCTTTGCCCGAGCCTATCGCGAATTAAAGAAATTGCTGCACGGCCCGGTCTCGCCCGAGACCTACCGCTCGGCGGTCAAACTTCTGCACCGGGCGCTGGACGAGACCGCCGGTGGCACCCTTTTCGCCGGACAGGTGGAACGCTTCTGCGAGAGCCGCCCCGCCTTCACGGAAATTCGAGAGGAACTGGTCGGATTTTTCACTTTGTCACAACGCCTGTTTTTCACCGCGCCCGAGGCGCCCGCTCCGGCGGATTACCCGATCGCCCGGCTGGAAAGCTTGTGTCGCCGGTGCGCGGCCATGGAAAGGAGAGTGCCTTGACTCTCGGCTTTGCCGAACCCTGGGCCTTGCTGCTGATCGCTCTGGCCGTTCTGCCCTGGCTCAAAAGCGGCCAGCGAGCTCTGGCCTACTCTTCCCTCGCCCTCATTCCCGCCGATCCTCTCTCCGTTCTGCTGGACCGGCTGCTCCGCCTCGCGGGCGCGGCGGCGCTGCTGTGCCTCGCGCTAGCCATCGCGGGACCGTATCTTCGGGAGCAATGGGTGGAGCGGATCGGCACCGGGGCGCACATCGTGCTGCTCCTGGACCGCAGCAGCAGCATGAACGAGAACTTCACCGGCAAGTATCTCGGCGCCCGCCCCCATGAGTCCAAGAGCGCCGTGGCCCGGAAGCTCCTCTCCGAGTTCGTGGCCCGCCGGGAGCACGACCTGTTCGCCATGGTGGACTTCTCGGCGGCGCCGATCTATGTGCTGCCTCTGACCCAGGACCGGCAGGCGGTGCAGGCGGCCATCGCCGCGGCGGGCGGACGCGGGCACGGGGTCACCCACATCGCGCCGGGACTCGCCATGGCCCTGGATTTCTTCACCGGCCGGCCCCTGACCGGCTCGCGGATCATTCTGCTGGTTTCCGACGGCGCGGCCCGCATCGACGACGAAACCCGTGACCGGCTCCGCCAGTGGTTCCAGGAAACCCAATCCAGCCTGTACTGGATTTATCTCCGTAATCCAAGGGGTGGACGGCTTTCCGAGAAACCGGCCAATCCCAACGAGAGCACCACTCCGGAGTATTTCCTTCACCAATATTTTCAGACCCTCGGCGTGCCTTACCGGGCTTTCGAGGCGGACAATCCGGAGGCCATGCAAGGCGCCATCGCCGAGGTGGAGCGCTTGGAAAACCTGCCACTGCGCTATCTCGAAAAACTGCCGCGCCGGGAGATGTCGACCTGGTGCTATGGCGTGGCCTTGTTCTTTCTGCTGCCGCTGATCGCCGCCAAGGCTATGGAGGTGAACTCGTGGGCCAGATGATGTCCCGGCTGCGTTCCCCGGCCTGGACATGGGCCATACTGGCGGTGCTGTGGGCCGGTATAGCCTACGAAAGCTACGCGCTCTACCGGGCTTCCCGCGACAACCGGCTCATTGCCGCGCCGGCCGGAATTGAAATCGGCGACTCCACGGCCTTGGAACTGATCTTCGCCAAAGCCTACGACACTGCCCGGAACGGCGACCGGCAGGAGGCGCTGCGCCTGTACGGCACCCTGTTGCACCGGGGCGACGAGCGCTTCCGGGCGAGAGTGCGCTACAACCTGGGCACGCTTTATCTCCGGGACGCGGCGGAACTCTGGAACGCCAAGGGCGTGCTGGAGTACGTCCGGGTCAATACCCTGGTGGCCTCGGCCAAGGAAAACCTCCGGGAAGCCCTGCGGCTGCAGCCGGATCACTGGAACGCCCGCTACAATCTGGAATATGCCTACCGCATCACCCCGCCGCCCAAGGAAAAGCCCAAGGCCGATTTTCAGGGCTCGAAAGGCAGCGTGTTCGCGACCCTGCCGAGCACTCCGGGAGGCGGGCCGTGATACGCGACTGGCGCTTCGCCGCCCTTCTGACCGCCGCTATCCTGGTCATCGCGACTTTTGCCCGCCCCGAGCTGGCTTTGCCCCGCAACGTGTACCGCTATATGTTCGTGCTCGACATCACCCAGAGCATGAATGCCCGCGACTATCATGCCGAGGGCCTGCCGGCGGAACGGCTGGGCTACGCCAAGGAAGCCCTCCGCCGCGTCCTGCACGACCTGCCGTGCGGGTCGGAGGCGGGGCTGGGGCTCTTCACCACCCAAAGCGTGCAATTTCTGTTCGAGCCCATCGAAATCTGCGAGCATTTCTCCGTGATCGACGACGTGCTGGCCCACATCGACTGGCGGATGGCCTGGGCCGGCAACAGCTTCGTGACACAAGGGTTGTACGCGGCCCTCCGTGACGTGGCGAACCGCGATCCCGGCATCCGGCTGGCGTTTTTCACCGATGGGCAGGAGACGCCGCCGCAAACCCTGCGCCCCAATTTCAATGGCAAGCCGGGCGAAATCCGCGGCCTGATCGTCGGCGTGGGCGGCACCCGGCCCACGGCGGTGCCCCGCTACGACCGGGACAACCGTCTTTTAGGCAACTGGGAGAACGCCGACATCGAGCCCATGCCCGTCTCCACCACCGACTACTCGGAGAAAGTGGAAGCCCAGGTCCTGCCGCGGGAAGGGGTGTATTTATCCTGGCTGGACGAAGCCCATCTTCGGGAACTCTCCGCCACCACCGGCCTCGACTATCACCGGCTGGAGGACCCGGCGCGCTTGAGCGAACGCCTGCGCGACGCCGAATTCGCCGAACGCCGCGCCGCCAAAACCGATCTCCGGCCGCTACTCGGCCTCGCCGCGCTCCTTCTGCTGCTTTCGGTCTATGGAAGTGAGACCGGCCTACGCCAAAGGAGCCGCTGAAGTCATGTCTTTTGGAAAAATCCTCATCCTGGTCGGCCTCGCTCTGTTTGTCCTCGGACTGATCCTGTCCTACGTTCCCGGGCTGTTCAGCTGGTTCGGCAAGCTCCCCGGCGACATCCGCATCCAGGACGAAAACCGCTATATCTTCATTCCGATCACTAGCATGATCGTGGTGAGCCTCGTCCTGATCCTGCTGATGAATCTGTTTTTCCGGCGGTAAGGGGTGTCGAGCCGCCGCCGAAGAGATGAACCAAGCGCCTCTTTTTTCGGCGAGTTTGGGTGAGAGGATATTCTCAATACAAGGCCTTGAAGCCAATCACCATAGCGCGATGCCATCCGTAAAGTCCGCCATTGAAGTACGAAACCTCAGCAAGCGATACGGCCAGGTCGCCGCCGTCGACAACATTTCATTCGAAGTTCCGAAAGGCGGTTCTTGTGCTTTGCTGGGCGGCAATGGCGCTGGCAAAACTACCACCTTGGCGATGCTCTTGGGCCTCTTATCGCCCACTTCCGGCGCTATAAGGGTACTCGGCGTGGATATGGTCCGGAACCGCTATGCCGCGCTGCCACGCATGAACTTCACGTCACCCTACGTGGATCTTCCCCACCGCTTGACTGTCGAGCAAAACCTGGATGTTTATGCGCGGCTCTATGGCATCCGCCATCGAGCCCGCCAGTTGCAGCGGCTGGCCGAGACTTTCGATCTTAAGCTATTGTGGCGGCGCCATTATGGATCGCTTTCGGCCGGCCAGCGCACCCGCGTGGCCTTGGCGAAAGCCCTGCTGAACGACCCGGAAGTCCTACTCATGGACGAGCCGACCGCCTCTCTCGACCCGGCCTCGGCGGACACGATCCGCAGCTGGCTGGAGGAATATCAACAACGCACCGGAGCTACGATGCTTCTGGCCTCCCATAACATGCAGGAAGTGGAGCGGCTGTGCGATCAGGTGGTGATGCTTAAACAGGGTCGTATTGTGGGTCGGGATACTCCAGCTACGCTGGCCCGTAAATACGGTCGCGAAACGCTCGAGCAGGCCTTCATACATATCGCCCGCCAGTCCATGGACTAGACAAACGCTTGATAATGAACCCGCTGCACAGCCTAAACCGCATATACGCCTTGATGATGCGCTACCTGTATTTGCTTCGTGGCTCCTGGCCCAGGCTTCTGGAACTCACGTATTGGCCGACCGTGCAGATGATTCTGTGGGGGCTCATCAATCAATTTCTGGCCGGCCAGAGCGCCTGGGTGGCCCAGGCAGCGGGAATCCTGATCGGCGCGGTGCTGCTTTGGGACGTGTTGTATCGGGCACAGCTCGGGGTTTCGGTCGTATTCTTCGAGGAAATGTACTCTCGCAATCTCGGGCAGCTATTCGTCAGTCCCTTGCGCCCCTTGGAGCTGGCGGCCGCCCTGTTGACCGTGAGTCTGCTCCGTACCACCATCGGCGTCGGTGCGGCGGCCATATTGGCCATCGTGCTTTATCATTACTCAATTTTTGCGATGGGCCTGCCACTTCTGGCGTTTTTCGCTAATTTGTTGGTGATGGGTTGGTCTATCGGCCTCATGGTGGTCGCCCTGGTGCTACGCTACGGACTGGGTGCCGAAGGGCTGGCCTGGGCGGTCATTTTTGCCCTCGCGCCGTTCAGCGGCGTTTATTATCCCTTGTCTGTGCTACCGGAATGGCTGCGCGCCATCGCTCTAGCCCTGCCGTCCAGCCATGTGTTCGAAGGGATGCGCGCCGTGGCCCGCGAGCATGTTTTCCTGCTCGACTCCTTCTGGACTGCGGCGGCTCTGAACGTAGTCTATCTCGCGACAGGGCTGGCGCTCTATCTGGTAGCCTTCCACACCGCTCGGCAGCGGGGACTGCTGCTGCAAATGGGGGAGTGATAGTCGGTATCGAAGACTTCGGGAGGAATCCATGCGTCGTTTACGCCCTCCCTCCGAGAGCATTTGTAAAATCTCTAAAGGGCCTGATCATGAGTGAAGTCAAGGTGCTGTTTTGCTGTATGGGCAACATCTGCCGTTCACCCATGGCGGAAGGTGTCTTCAGAACGCTGGTGGAGCAGGCTGGCTTTGGAAATCGAATTTTGGTGGATTCGGCGGGGACTCATGCCGACTTCCCGAATTCTTCACCTGACCCGCGCGCTCTGCGGGCGATGGCCGAGCGCGGAATCGATATTAGCGGATGTCGGGCGCGGCGAATCGTACATTCTGATTTCGAACGCTTCGACCTCATTTTAGCCATGGATTGGCGTAATCATGACGCCCTAAGGTTCATGTGCCCCAAACCGCATGCCCACAAGCTTGGACGGTTGCTCGATTATGCGCCGCAGGTGAAGGCTAGGGATGTTCTGGACCCTTTTCATGGAGACGAATCGGCTTTCGAGCATGTACTTGAAATAGTTGAGATCGCCGCCAAAGGATTGCTGGATCATCTTCGCGAGTCGATGAAATCGACTCAAACATAATCAAATCAGTGATATGACCCCATGAGTCCGGCCTCGTTGAAAAAAGTCAAGGGTGGACGCTTGAACATCATTGTTAACGTCCATAGAATACTGCCGGTGCGGTCGAGTGTATGGTACTCCCAGCCCTTTGTCCGCCACTGTAACCTCGGTTACGCCTTGGACGAGCGCTCCTATACCTTTAGGACGCCTTAAA
Source organism: Methylococcaceae bacterium (assembly GCA_902810705.1). Taxonomy (GTDB): domain Bacteria; phylum Pseudomonadota; class Gammaproteobacteria; order Methylococcales; family Methylococcaceae; genus CADDYU01. The sequence continues at coordinate 7,289 of CADDYU010000077.1, read as the reverse complement.
ATTCAATACAATTAAGTCTGTTGAGGTAAAACAAATGGCACAAGAAACTCAAGAGAAAGACAACTTTTGGCTCTGGATCGGTGCTATCATCGTTGCGGTCATTATCGGGGTATTCCTGTTTAAGGCCAGAGAAACCTCGAGTGTTCCTTACAAGGCTTATGAGGAAACCAAATCCGAAGTGGAACGGCAAATTCAGGGCGCAAAGACAAAATAATAAATAAAAAAGAGCATTCCGGGCCTTTAAGCCCGAAAAGCTATCTCTAAATACAGAGGAAAATAATATAACGGGATCTCGAATCGAGAGCACCCCCGATTCAAGCCTTACTGCACAGGCTGCTCGCTAGTCGGCAATTAATCCGGTCCGCGGGTAGAACTCATGCAATAAGGCTTTTTTATACGTGCCGAGAAAGATCGTAGACCTTAGGGGTTTTCCACTCCAAAGGCCATTAACCGAACCAGCCGCTTTGGTGTCGGCGTACCGGATATCAATTACAAAAAACCGGGCTATACCCTTATTTACGGCGGCGAACCGCGGAGTTCTGAAGCAGTCTGAGATTTGTGAAGGACCTTCAACTTTGCGGGAATATGATCATGACGCTAGATCCTGCCGCCGAACTCGAAGTCCTGGCCTCCGGAATCAGGCAATGCGAAAAGTGCCGTCTGCATCAGAGCCGCCGCCAGGCGGTGCCGGGAGAAGGACCAGCCGACGCCGAACTGGTCTTGATCGGAGAAGGACCCGGCGGCATGGAGGACCGAACGGGTCGACCGTTCGTAGGACCGGCCGGACGACTACTCGACACCTTGCTCCGAGAAAACGCGATCGAACGCAGCAAGATATTCATTACTAACAGCGTGAAATGCCGTCCGCCCGAGAACCGCACTCCTCGCCGCGACGAACTGGATATCTGCACCACGACATGGTTGCACCGACAACTCGAGCTGATCGCCCCCCGCCTGGTGGTTCTTTTGGGTCAGGTGGCGACCCGCCAGATGCTCGGCGATCCGGCAACGGTCACCCACTTGCATGGAACCGTGCAGACCCGCGGCGAGCGCGTCTACTTTGTTACCTATCATCCAGCTGCCGCTCTACGCTTTGGAGCCATTGATACGGCGCTCCGCGCCGATTTCGAGATCCTGAGTCGATATCTCAAGGAAATATCCGCCAATACAGTTTAAATTTTTGAAGGCTCAAGACCGAAGACCGGTAGGATGGCCGCTTCACTTTCGGGCTCGGTGTCCGTAGCGTGAAAAAATTCCGCGAGTCGGCTCTCGCTGCCTTGGCCACTCCCCTCTTCTCTTGATTTGCCCTCCCGGAGAGTCCATCGATGGCCGCTTTACCGAATTGGCTGCAACGCTTTCGAAGACTGAAATCCGCGGATCAACCGTCGACGCCGCCGTTTCGCTGGCAGGAGGCCCAGCAACTCGCAAAGGCACTCCTGCGCGACGTGACTGAGGATGGCCTGGACCTTCGTGCCACCAGCTTGGTCTACACCACCCTGCTCTCCCTCACGCCCTTATTGGCGGTGAGTTTTTCCGTACTTAAGGCCTTTGGCGCACATAATCAGCTAAGACCGTTTCTGATTCAGATTTTCGCTCCCTTGGGGGGACAAGGCGAGGAAATTGCTGACCGGATTATCGGCTTTGTTAATAACCTGGAGGTTGGGGTACTAGGCTTTACGGGCTTTGCGCTCTTGTTCTATACGGTGTTGTCCTTGCTGCAGAAGGTCGAGGATTCCTTCAATCAAATCTGGCATGTGCAGAAGGCCCGCAGCTTCCGCCGCCGCTTCAGCGATTATTTGAGCGTACTGCTGGTCGGTCCAGTGTTGATGTTCTCGGCGTTAGGGCTCATGGCCTCGATGGCCAGCCATAAAATAGTACAAGCCATTATCGCTCTGGAACCATTCGGCACGCTTTATGTGGTAATCGGCAAGATTCTACCCACCTTGTTCATGATCGCGGCCTTTACTTTTTTGTACCTGTTCATTCCCAATACCCGGGTTCGTTTTAAGGCGGCATTAATTGGGGGCATCACCGCTGGCGTGACCTGGCGGCTGGTGGGCTGGCTGTTCGCCCAATTTGTGGCCGGTTCTGCTCAGTATGCAGCCATTTATTCGAGCTTCGCCATCCTGATCGTATTCATACTCTGGCTCTATGTAAGCTGGTTGATATTGCTTTTAGGTGTGGATATTTCATTTTACGTTCAACATCCACGCCACCTACGGACCAAACGGCATGGTTTTCAGCTGGGATTCAAGCTGTTCCGGCGGATCGGACTCTTGATCATGTATTTATTGGCGGAGCGATTTCAGCGGGGCGATCATCCTTGGACTCTGGCAGAACTCTCGACTCGGCTGGATTTGCCGGAACAGGTGGTCGAGCGGGTTTTGGAAACGTTGCAAAGGCGAGGTCTGGTGCAGCTTGTAGACAGCGAAGAAACCGCCTACCTGCCGGCCTCCGAGCCCTGCGTCATGCCAGTGGCTGACATCTTGGACGCTCTAGAATCGGAACCCGGCAATGATTATCCATTCAACAGCTCGAACTTTGCCGAGCCCCCTGTCGACCATCTATTGCGTGGTTTGCAGGAGTCAAGCGGCAAAGCGGTCGAGGGGATCAGCCTGAAGGAGCTGGTGGAATCCCGTGGTTCTGCGCCCAATTCTTGATTCACCGCTAAAGCCGAAACTATCACCAGATTACTCCGTTCTTCAATCTATAGTGCATTAACAATCCAGGGCCAGGCGGTGATGGAATACACGCGTGCAGGATCGTTTTCGAGCTCCCGCGAGGCGTGCTCCAAGGGGGCTTCCCAAACGTCAAGGCTGTCAAACCCCTGGTTGTGAACAAACGTCTCGCGCCAGAGTCGGCGGAAGCGGCAACGGCGCGCGCTTGGGCCACCCGGCCCTATCCCCCCATCACGCTCCGTTCATTCGGATAGCGCGAAAATGAAAAACAGGGGCCTGCCAGCCCCGTTCACGTGCGGCCACATCAGGCTATCCAAGCGCCCATCCCGGGGCAAGCCCGCCGCATTGGCCTAGTCCTGGGTGATCATCAGGCATACGACAACGATTCCTTCATTTTTTAGGCCATAAGGCTACGACTCTCATGTCCAGAGATCGTAGACCAGTTCTGGCGGCCGCTTTTCCAGGTCCAGATCGTAGCGACCGAACCGATGGATATGCTGGGTTAGGTATAGACTGAGCATAGCGACCTGCCAGGGTTCCAGCGGATAACCCTCGCGCTGGAGATCGTGCAGGATACGGCTAAGGGAGAAGACGTTGTGGAAGATGAGGCAGTTGGCGACAAGATGGTTGTACTTGATGATCTTGCGCTGTTCGTCGCGGTCATTGGTCGAGATCGTACCATCACCGCCGAAGGCCACCCACTACGAGAATCCGTTGAAGGCCTCGCTCTTGTTGATCGCTGCATGGATGAGCGTGCGCATCTCGGCGCTGCTTATGTACTTCAGCAGGAACTCCGTCCGGATGACGCGTCCCAGCTCCCGAAACGCCTGGTAGAGCCGGTTCTTCCGGCTGTAGGTTCCCAGTTTTCGCAGGAGCATTGAGGCGGTGATCCGCCCCGCCTTGATGGATAGCACGACCCGCAGCATATCGGGCAGATGGGCCTGGATCAGGGGCCAGTCAATCGTATCGGAGAACAGGGAGCCGATGTGGGAAAAGGCGGTCTGCTTATCCGGACGATACAGCTTCAGATCTTTCCAGTTGCGGATGCGGAGCATCAAGGTAATCCCCAGGAGTGCCGCCAGGCCGAAGACCGGTGTGCTCTGCGCCTGGGTATCGCCGTGGATCGTGTCGGGCTGAATGTCGGAAAGGCTCTTGAGCAGTCCATCGAGCAGATAGACCGCTTCCCATACCCCACAGGGAATGAAGTGGGAGAACAGGGCGATGTAGGTATCAGAGACGTGGTAGTAACCAATTCCTCCGTAGCCGCCATAGCAGATATGGTATTCGGAGAGCAGGTTCTGCTCGTACAAATCCCACTTGGTGCCGTCGGCGGAAGCGCTCTTGCTCGTTCCCCACCGTTTGGGAAGGGCAAAGCGATGATAGGCGTTAATGACCTCCCGGATCGCTTTCTCCAGACCCTCTTCGGTGATATGCCGCCAGTGGATCCAGGCCAGTTGTCGCCTGTCGACGTTGCCCAGGGAGCGCCGTTTGCGCTGGGCCGAGCTGGCAGCCATAGCAATAAGTGGGGTCAGGTAGCGGGAGACCGGATCGTCGAGTTTGGCCTCATGGCCGGAGATGGGACCGAAAAATCAGGTCCAGCGCAGCCAGTGTTCGGTGTCGCGCAGTACGTCCAGCAGGTGGGTCGGTTCCAGCCGGTCGGCGATGAGTTCTTCAAAGCCGCGCAATCCGGCGGGCGTAGCCGATTTCTCGAGACGGCGTAGGACGGGCTCGCCATTCTCGATGCGCAGATCGGCATTGTCGGGGAAGGACTGGTCCTTCTCTTGAGCCACCCTGGTCAAGCGCGCTTTCAGGTGCGCGACTAAGGCGGCTCCCTCGATGGGCAATCCGACCATCTCATCGTAGGCAGCGATGTCGCGGTGATATTCTTCCCAAGCCAGGAGCTGGTCGCGGTAGTCGGCGAAGTGGTTGCTCCCTGGAATGCACTCATCGCCGGACTTCAGTTCCACCATCAGTTGCGAGAAGACACACAGCTCGAAATGGCGGCGGTGAAGACGCTTGGGAGCCTCTCGCAAGGGCACTGCTCGGTGACCAGCCGCCACCAGACTTCCGGCATCCAAGCAAGATCTAGACGGGAGGCCTGGCGCACGGCCAGCCATTCACCGGCCTTGTGCTCCAGCAGAAAGCGCAACGCCGCTTCGAACGTCGTAGCTTGGGTGGTGGCCCGCACTGTGATACGCCTGAGCAGGCTAAACAGCGTGGCGCGATGACTTTTGTAGAAACGCCAAAGGAACGGAAAGTAGTTGTCGCCCGCATGAGCGATGGGGTCTTCGCAGCGTTGGAGAACGGCATCCTCTTAGTCCGGGAGCAAGCTCGCCATAGCCGCGATCGTAAGTAATCACGCGAAACTGATTTTACAGGTGGTGCCGATGCCTTCCATCAGCATGAGAACCTCCTCGCGAAGCTGGTCCTTCGACCAGGTAATGAAGCGGCGCCAGTGGTATTTTGCCTGCTTTCATACGATTTCGATCGGATTCAGTTCTGGGCTGTACGGGGGCAAGTACAGCAAGACCAAGCGGTGGTTCATCAACCAGTCGTCCAATTTATCCCGATCAATCTCATGATGCATCGAAGCATTGTCCAAGACGACCAGCGTCAGCGGCATACCTTGGGCTTGCTGCGCAATCCGATCCATGAGATGGATCACCTGCTCCCGTCGAACCGTCTGTTCGTACAGATCAAACCAGCTGTTAGCGGTGGCGTAGTCCAAGGCACCAATCACATTGATCCACTTGCGGGAAACCCCGGCCTCGGCCGCATGAGGCTGGCCCTCGCGCCGCCTGCTGGCAACGCTTCAGAGTGGCGCGAGCGGCTTCGAGCGCGTCCTGCGGACGCTTTTTTCAGCGACCAGCGGGTGCGTTGGGACTATAGTCCGCGCGCTTTCAGACCCGCCGCGAGGCGATCCAGGCTGAAACTCGGCGCCTCGGATGGGCTGCTTGCACGTGACGGGCGATCTCCCGCAGCAGCCAGGGCGCCGTCCGGGCCACGGCTTCGGCCGTATCCAGCAACTCCGCCGTCAGTTTGGGCGGGCGTCCACCTTTATGGCCGTCCTATAGTCCCGTCAGCCCTAGGGTTTGCCACCATTTCTCCCCGTTGTACACACTGGCCGCCGTCACGCCGAGAATGTCCGCCACCACCTTCGGAAGATGGCCTTTGGCCAACGCCAGCACCCTCAAGGCGCGGCGCCGAGAGTCGGGGAACGGATGGTTCCGAGAGAGTTCTTCCAAGGTGAGACGTTCGGCTTCGGTGAGCTCGATTCGGTGGGGCATGGTCTGCCCAGCATCTGAATGAACAGCCTTCCAGTTTACCTGATGCGGCTCAAATCGGTTTCGCGAACGTACTTATCCTGGGTGGTTCCTTTCGCGCGGTAAGCAGTGGCCAGATCGCGGAGCGTTTGTAATAACTCATTGGCGTGCCGCTGATGGCGGACATGGTAGTCAGCCAGCGCATCCTTGCCCTTCTGATGAAGACGAACAGGCGCTTGATGAACATCTCCGTCAGGTCGTCCAGGACGCGAGCCGATTGCACTTTGAGGAATGAAGTCGCAAGGGCCAACCGTTTTCCGGGCTCTATCTCCAGAGGGTGTCCCATGGTGTGAAACGGGATTCCGGTTCAGGTACGAAGAGCATTTCGAGGCGGGCTTTGTCCTCGGTGCTCAGCGTGGCATCCACCTGCCGGTAGAACTGGCGATAGAGGACGCTGCGGACATGCCGCGCCCCCGAACCAGGGTGTCGAAGGCGGGTAGCTCATACTTCTTGCGCACCAATTCCTCGATGGCGACATTGATAAGATCGGCCAGTTCCTCCTTCGTCCTGGCTGCTTCGTTCATGACCAACAACATGGCATGCCGAGCGTCCTTGCCATAGCGGTGGATATGGAGCGTCCGGCGGATGATGTATAGATGTCGTTTCCGCGTTCCCGAAGAATCATAGCCCGCCAGATCGGATAGCACGGCCTGGGTCTGGGTGAGCGCGGCGAGGTGTTCGACGATGGTGGCCGGCCCCTCGCTGACCGGCACGAATATCGCCAGTGGCGCCAAGGCGCAGCGACCGGGGCTAGAGCATTTTCACCTTGTCTATACGACATAACCGGCGTCCCGGAAGTAGTTGATACACTCGGTCGAGGTGAACTGATTTAACCCCTCGGCGATGCTCTCCCAGAGGGTCTCGACTGTTCGCCGACCGGCTTGGCGGAGCCAGGCCTTTAGTTTGGAAAACGCCTGTTCAATGGGGTTGAGATCTGGGCTATAGGGCGGCAACCGTTTGAGGATGGCACCTTGCGCTTCGATAGCCGCGCGGACCCCATCGACTCGGTGCGACGAGAGGTTATCTCCAATGACAGCATCTTCAGAACCCAAGGTCGGGACGAGGAGCTCGCGCCCATAGGCCAGGAAGAGGTCACCATTCATGGGTCCCTGGATGACCATCGGAGCGGTCAGCCCCTCCCGACGTAAGGCCGCTACATTTGAGGAGGCTCTGGTGGGCTATCTCCGACCGCATCACCGCTTTCTGCTCGCTGAACATCTCAGTCATATCGATTACCTCGATGAGGCCATCGCTTCCTTTACCGAGGAAATAGCCCAGCGGTTGAGCC
>CADDYU010000076.1 GCA_902810705.1 Methylococcaceae bacterium | reverse complement strand
TGGCCTAACTTCCGGCGATGATCGCACCGGAGTCACTTTGGCGCCGGGCATGGCCCGCAACAAGCCGCTGACGATAATCCACTCGTCGCCCCGCAAGCCTTCCTCGATCACCGTCCGATCGCCGATTTGATCGCCGGCTTTGACCCCTCGGCGCTCGACCACGTTGTCGCCGTTCACCACCAACACATAGTTGCCCAACTGGTCGTAGCCCAATGCGGTCTGAGGCGCCAGCACCGCCATCCGCTCCGAATTGAGCTTGCGCACCCGCACCCGGCCGTACAGTCCCGGCAGGATCCTGCCGTCGGCGTTGGGAAAGAGGCCGCGCAGCAGCAAGGTGCCGGTGGTCGGGGTGATGGAAATGCCGGTGAAATCGAGAGTGCCCTGATGGGGATAGCCTTGCTCGTTGGCGAGGCCGAGCTCGACCGGAATATTCAGTTTTTCGGCCTCGCCGGGCGATATCCCCGTCACCTGAATGCGGCGCAGCAGTTCCGCTTCGCTGATCGTGAAGTACACATAGATGGGATCGATCTGGTTGATCTCCGCAAGCACCGTGTTTTCGCCTGCTCCCACCAGATTGCCGGGGTCCACCAGCCGCCGGCCGATGCGGCCGTCGAAAGGCGCCGTGACCTCGGTATAGCCCAGGTCCAGCCGGGCGAGATCCCGGTTGGCCTGGGCGGCGAGCAGCGACGCCTTGGCGCTGTCCCGCTGATAGCGCCAGTTGTCCACGTCGGTCTGGGCCGCGGCGTTTTGCCGGAGCAGATTGGTGAAACGGGCAAGTTCGGTCTCGGCATGGTCAAGCTGCGCCTTGACCTGCTGGACCTGCGCCTCGGCCTGCTGCAAGCGGGATCGGTATTGATCCTGCTCGATCAGAAACAAAAGCTGTCCTTGCTTCACCTGATCGCCGTCCTGGAACAGCACCTTTTGGAGATAGCCTTGCACCCGAGCCGTGAGTTGCACGGTCTTGATGGCTTGAGTGTTGCCGGTGAATCCGAGATAGCCGGTCACCTGTTCCCGGAGCGGCTGGCTGACGGTCACTTGGGGTGGCGGTGGTGGCACATAGGTATTTCTTTCTCCGCAGGCCGTTAAGCCGGTGAGCATCAGCCCCAGCAGAGTTCCCATGGCAGGATGGCTGTTCCATGTCGACACCGAGGCCCCGCCCGTCATATTCAGGAGCCCGGTCTCGGTTCGGCCAGGCGGTCCAGCATGCCGCGAATCGCTTTCACTTGAACCCCGTTACGGGTGTGGTAATCGGCGCCATCATAGCCCCACCAGTCCCAGCAGGCGTTGGGGTTCCAGACGACGTTGAAATTCCAAAACGGCCATCCCCAGCCATAGCGCGCCACGGTTTGCGGATAAAGCACGATCATGGCGTTGGTGTCGGCCCAGCGGTTGTAGCCCGCGTGCCCGTAAAAGGCATCACCCACCTGGTCCCGATGCTGGAGGCAGCCGTGGAGCGCCACATGCACCCGGCAGCGCCCGGATTCGCACGCCGCCGGCACGTAAGCCATTCCGGAATCGGCCAGGCTATGGGCATGGGCATCCCTGCCGGGCAGGAACTCGCGCTGGTCGAATTCGACGAATCGTCCCCCGGATTCGGCACTTGGGGGATTAAGCGGCCCGTAGATGTGGGCCAGCAGGGCGCCTGCGGCATCGTAGTCGCAATCGTCCATAAACGGCGGCCCGTTGTACGAGCAGGCCTTGCCATAGGATTCGGTCACCATGGCGTGTCCCGCGTCCAAGTCGTTTTTGTAGACGATGCGCTCTCCCTCCAGATAGGACCGGTAATAGCGGAACAAGGCATCCATGACCGGCTGCTCCACGACGGCGTCCGCCTTGCCGGAAAAAAGCCAGACCCGCGAGTTCTGGAGCCGGGCGGGATCGTCGATGGCTCCCGAGCGGGCCAACGCGTCGGTGAGAGACTTGAGACGGATCACATCAGTCACGGGATGGTCGGCATCGGGTTTCATGCAGTTCCGGGTCGCCCGGCTACTGCTATTTTCAGCGCAGTAGTACGGGCCGCCCGCGATGATCCCCGCGCCGCGCACGATGCTCGAATGCGCCACGTGGAACTGCACCGCCAGAAAGGCCCCCGAGGAAATGCCGGAGACCGAGGTCTCCCCGATATCCGTAGCAAATCCTCGCAGCCGTTCCGCCGCGATACTCAATGCCGCATGGCCTGTCGAGAGCCCGAGGACCAGGATGACTCGGGCCATATTCCGCATCGATTTGAGATCAACCATTGAAACCTCCTTGTTCATTACCAATCCGGTGGCCGCACCGAAGAGCGCGGCGACGGGGGTGGCAGATAGGCCGCCGGAGACAGTATCCTGCCCCAGTCGGTCCGCTCCGCCATGACTCTTTTGACCGATTCGGGCACCAGATCCTTGCCCTCGCGGATTTCCCAGCCGCCGCCCAGCGCGCGGTAGACCCCGATCAAGGCCCGAGCGATGTCGCCCAAAGTGGTGGCGAGCGTGTCCTGCTCGGTCAATAGCGCCTGCTGCGCCGTCAGCACGGTGGTGAAATCGGTGATGCCCTGCCGGTATTGCAGGATCGCCAAGTTCAGCGAGCGCGCGGCGGCCTCGGTGCTTTCCGCCAGGAAGCGGGCGCGGTCCAGGGATTTCAGGAAGGCGATGAGGTTGTCCTCCACCTCCCGCTGCGCCGCGAGCACCGCGTTCTGATACTGGATCAGCAATTCCTGGAAACGGGCATCCTCCGTCCGCACCTGATTGGTGATCTGTCCATAATTGAGGATATTCCAGCGCACCGTGGGCCCCACCGAACCGAAGCGGCTCCGCCAATCGAACATCTCCGACAAGGAAGTCTGACGCACGTCGGCGGCCAATACCCCGAACTGGCCGGTCAGGGAAAAGGCCGGATAAAGATCGGCCTTCGCCACGCCGATGCGCGCCGATTGGGTGGCCGCCTGGAATTCGGCCAGGCGCACGTCCGGGCGCCGCCGCAACAGATCGGCGGGAATGCCCACGGCCACATAGGGCGGCGCCACCGGAATCTCGGACGCCCCCGTCAGCCAGCCATCGAGGCGCTTGGGCGGCAGCCCCAGAAGGACGCTGAGCGCGTTGCCGGCCTGGCGCGACAAAATCTCCAGGGCCGGAATGGTGGCCTCGGTGCTCGCCAGCACGGTGCGGGCTTGCTCCACGTCCCGTTGCGAAGTAGTGCCGCCTTGAAACCGCGCCTCGGCGATTCGAAGGCTCTCCCGCTGGGTCTCGACGTTGCGGCGGGCGATGGCCAGGCGCTTTTCCGCGGTGCGAATCAGGACGTAGTTGCTGGCGACGTCGGCGATCAGGCTGACCAGGGTGTTGTCGTAATCCGCGATCGCGCCGAGCAGGCTGAAATCGGCCGATTCCACCGCCCGCCGAAACCGCCCCCAGAAATCCAGCTCCCAGCTGGCGCTCAGGCCGAGCTGCGACTGGGTGTAATTGAATATTCTCGAAAAGGCGCCCTGCACGGCCCTTTCGCTGAGTCGGTTGTATTGCACGGCGCCGAACGCCTGTTGCGCCTGCGGATACAAATCGCCAATGGCGATGCCGAGCTGCGCCCGCGCCTCAAGCACCCGCACCCCTGCGGTGCGAAGGGTAAGATTCTGACGATAGGCGGTGTCGATAAGCTTGTCGAGAACGGGGTCCTTGAAAACCTTCCACCAGTAGCGCGGGTCCTCGGCGCGGGTCTTCACGCGCGTATCCCCTATTTCCAGCCAATTCGCCGAAGTCGCCACTTCCGGCCGGGCATAGTCGGGACCCAACTTGGTGCACCCGCCCACCGCCAAGACACCGGCCAGCAGGATCACACGCCTGTCTAAGCTCAGATAGCGGCGCATGATTTATTCTCCCGTTCCGATCGCATATCACCTTGGGACGATAAATCATTGCCGTTCGTCGATAAAGAGGCGGCCCGCCGATGACGCGGCGGGCCGCTCCGATTCCTGAAATTTCTCCGCCGTGTCGAAACCGCGACGGTCCTAGGCCGATACACCTGCTTACAGGTTTTATAGTCATTGCCGCAACCTCACCCTGGCCCTCTCCAGGGCAACGAAGGGAGTAAGCTACTCCCTTTCTCAAATGGAGGGCTGGGGTGGGGTTACGGAGCCAAAATTTCCGCGGGTCTCTACTATTGGCTTCCGCCGCCGGTTCCGCCGGGCGTAGAGCCTCCCGAAGAGCCACCGGCACCGCCGGGGGCCGCTGGAGTATTTGGGGAACCGCCTCCCTGACCTCCTCCCTGCCCGCCCGAGGTGCGATCGTTCTGGCAGCCGCCGAAGGTGAGCGCGGCCATCACCAGGCCGAGAGCAAAGACTTTCTTCATCATTTCAGATTCCTCCATTCTGAAAACTTGCCTCGATCAAGATCCTCTGATCTTGTCCCGAATCACGGCCCGAACCCAAGTCGCGCCGTTTAATTTCAGACAAGCGTTGGCGGCTAAATTGTCCCTGGCTACGTAGGAATACGAATACCGTGGGTCTATTACCTTCGGACGCCGAAAGGCGCAGTCAATTCCGTTCAGCCTTCGTTCATCTAGGCTTTCCTAATCTTTATCTCGCCGGCTTGTGCCCTTAGGCAGGCTGCCGGAAAACCTGACGATTCGAACGGGAGAACAAAAAATGAAACACACGATTACCGCAATCGCCCTGGTCGCCGGCCTGGCTTCGACTCCCATGGCCCATGCCGACAGGGATTGGCATGGGGGTCACCATGGCCATCACCATCACCATCATCATCATGGCCATCATCACCACCATCATCATCGTCACTGGGGATATTACCCGCCGCGGCCTGTCTACTACCCGGCTCCGGTGGCCCCGGCTTACTATCCACCCCCGGCGATGTATCGGGAGATTCCGGTTTATCGCCCGCCGCATGGTGGCCTGTCCGAAATCATTCCCATGGCGGCGGGAGGGATTATCGGCGGCGTGGTCGGGGATCAAGCCGGGTACGGCAACCCGGCGGCGGTCATCACCGGATCGGTGTTGGGCTCGGTGCTTGGGCACGAAATCGCCCGCTAAGGCGCCATCAAAAATGGCCGGCCGGCGTGGCTGCCGGTCCGGATAAGCCGGTGTTATGCTTTGGGAGGCTTCGAGCCGGGAGAATATTTCCCGGCTCGCTTCCAGCAGACACCGTAACCCCGATCGGATGAAACCGTTAAGAAAAATCCATGCGTCTCTTGCTCATTGAAGACGAAAACGAGCTTCGCGCCCAGCTTCGCTCCGGCTTGCAAGCCGCCGGGTACGCCGTGGACTGTGGCGCCGACGGCGAGGAAGGCTGGTTTCTGGGCGGCGAGTATCCCTTCGATCTCGCCATCGTCGATCTCGGCCTGCCGAAACTTTCCGGCATCGAGGTCATCAAGCGCTGGCGCAGCCGCGGCATCGGCTTTCCGGTCCTGATCCTCACCGCGCGGGATCGCTGGCAGGACAAGGTGGAGGGACTGAACGCGGGGGCCGACGACTATCTGGTCAAGCCCTTTCATGCCGAGGAGTTGTTGGCGCGGATCAAGGCGCTGCTGCGCCGCTCGGTCGGCGTGGCGCAGCCGGTCGTGAAATGCGGCCCGGTGGAACTGGACATCGACGCCCAAGCGGTACGGGTGGACACCCGTCCCGTGGACTTGACGGCCCAGGAATACAAAGTCCTCGAATACCTGATGCTGCACGCCGGCAAGGTCATCTCCAAGCCCGCGCTGACCGAGCACGTCTATGACCAGGACTTCGACCTCGATAGCAATGTGATCGAGGTGTTCATTGCCAGATTGCGCAAGAAGCTGGATCCCGACAATTGCTTGAAACCCATCGAAACCCTCCGCGGACGAGGCTACCGGTTCACCCTGGAACGCGGATGAGCTATTCCCTGCAAGCGCGGGCGCTCTTGATCGCGAGCGTGGTGCTCGCGATTTTCCTGGTCGCGACCGGACTGGTGCTGGACGAGGCGTTCCGGGACAGCGCCGAGGCGGCCATGCGGGACGGCCTGCACGGTTATGCCGAGACTCTGGAAGCGGCCATCGCAAGAGACCATCTGGATGGCCTTAAGACGCTCCCCGAAACCCTTGGCGAACGGCTGGCCCAACCCAATTCGGGCCTTTACGCCGCGCTCACCCGGCAAGGCGGCAACCGACCGGAGTGGATTTCCGATTCGGCCAAGGACCTGAACATTCCCTGGCCGGTCCTGCCGGAGTTCTGGACCGCCCGCCTGGACCCGGTGCAGCTCTCGAACGGCACGCCCCTCTATGTGCTCAGCAGCAATGTCGTATACCGGAAACCCAAAAGCCGTCCGATCCACTACATCCTCCAAGTCGGACAGACTCTGGACGATAAGCAAAGCTATTACTATGGCAAAGTGAACGAAATCCGGCGCGAGCTGTGGCGCTGGTTCGGCGGGGCCGCCTTGGCGCTGCTGCTGTTGCAGGGCGTGATCCTGCGCCGGACCCTGGCGCCGCTGCGCCGGGTCGCGGCCGACATCCATGCCATCGAGGCGGGCCGGGCTGAGCGGCTTACCGGGCTCTATCCGCGGGAGCTTCAGGGGCTCACCGAAAACCTCAACGCCCTGCTCGATCAGGCCGAGTCGCATCTGGCCCGCTATCGCCACGCCCTGGGCGATCTCGCTCACAGCCTCAAGACGCCGCTGGCGGTGCTGCGGGGCGTCCTGAAGGAGCCGGCGGTAGACGGGATGAACGTGGCGGGAGAGCAGATCGAACGCATGAACCACATCATCGAGTACCAGCTCAAACGAGCCGCCGCCTCGGGGCGCAGCCACTTGGCTCCGCCCGTGCCGATCGCGGACAAGGCCCGGCAGATCGTTTCAGCGTTGGAGAAGGGGTATGCCGACAAGCACCTCGACTGCCGGATCGAGATCGATCCCGACCTGGCATTTCACGGTGACGAGGGGGATTTGCTGGAAATTCTCGGCAACCTGACGGAAAACGCCTTCAAGTGGAGTCGCGGCCAAGTGGTTCTGACCGCGCGGCCGAGCGGCGAGGGCCGGTTCGAACTCCGAGTCGAGGACGACGGACCAGGCATTCCCCAAGAATTGGCCGAACGCTTGCTTCAGCGGGGCGAGCGGGCCGACCCTTCCGTGCCGGGGCATGGGCTCGGGCTCGCCATCGTCAATTCGGTCGTGCGGGCTTACGGCGGAGCGCTCTCCATTGGAAGAAGTCCCTTGGGAGGGGCGGCCGTCGTGGTGAAGGATTTGGGTTGATAGAAAGCTTGAAGTGTCCGCTGCGGCCATGGATCAACGGCTGGAGCGCCGAACGGCTCGCCTGCCGTAACGACGCATCACGGGAGTTCCGGAGACGCCGTGCAGCACGATGGAGACCGCTACCGTGGTCAGGGTGATGGCGGTGAAGGACTCCGCCAGCGAACGAGGTAAACCGTGATTGATCGCGTACATTAGGTAATAGATCGAGCCGATGCCGCGGATGCCGAACCAAGCGATGAGTACACGCTGATGGCGCGAGACGGGCGCGCCGAGCAATCCAAGCTCCACCGCCACCGGGCGCAGCACCAGAAATAGAAGCGGGAGAAACCAACTGGCCACAGCTGGCAGCCGAGCTGCCTGGAGCATGGCGCCGAGCGTCAGGACGATGGTCAATTCGGCGACTCGCTCCAGCTGTTCGTTGAAACCTTGCACCGCTTGGGTCATGTAAGTGCTGGCATGCTGTGTATCGGTGGCGAATTCTTCGCAGGCATGCCGATCGCCCAAGCCCGCCGTGGCGTCGAGGATTGGCAAGCTATCCGCGTTCGGCTGTCCGGCAATCCGCGGCAAGGCAAGTCCCGCGGCGAAGACCGCAAGAAAGCCATAGGCATGGCTGAGCTGGGCGACTCCGTAGGTCAGGGCAATCAGACCCAAGGCCAGAAATTCGTCGAGCCCGACGGCCTCCTTGTGGTGGGTACGAAGATAGACGACCAACTTTCCAATCAAGGTTCCCAAGATCCCGCCGATCAACAGCCCTCCGGCGGTCGCCCAGCAGACATCGATCGCGAGCCAGCGCCAGCCCAAGGCGCCAAGATCGTGGACGCCGAGCAATCCCAAGCCCAGCATCACGAACGGGAATGCCGCGCCATCGTTGAGGCTGCCTTCCCCCGTCAGGCTGAACCGCAGCCGGTCGCGGTCATGCACGTCTTCCACCTGGACCTCCGAGGCCAGTACCGGGTCGGTTGGCGCCAGGATCGCGCCCAGCAAGACCGCCGCGCCTAGCGAGAGCCCGAGGCCGAATACTCCGGCCATGGCGATGAAGACTATGGTCAATGCCATGGATCCGAAGGCGAGGCGCAGCGGCAGACGCCAGTATCGGTGCGACAACGGCAAGCCCAGCTTTAGGCCGGTGGCGAATAGCGAGATGAGCACGGTGACCTCCGCCATGTGTTCCAGGTTGGCGGAATCTTCCAGCGGATTGGGAGTCATGAGGCCCCAGCCGGCCGGACCGAGGACACAGCCGGCGGCCAGATAAATCATGCCCGTGCTCACGGGCAGCCGCTTCAGCAAGGAGCCGGACAGGGCCATGGTGATCAGGAGCACGCCGATAGTGAGTGCCCAGATAGCAAAAAACATCCAAAATTACGTGGGCTAAATGGTCAAGGGTACCGGTGGGGCTGCTTGAGAGGTCAGGGAAATCCCGCATCAAAAGCTATACCGTACATCCCAACGGATGTTAAGGAATCAAAACATTCGACACGACCGCGGCTGAATCCGCTCGCCAGATCGAGGGCTCGCTGGCATTCTGTCTAGGCGGAGAGAATATTTTCTAAGCTGCGGTTACATCCTGCCTCCCTCGGGGAAGGGTTTCAGCCCTGCGGAAGCTGGACGCGTCAACCCGTCACCCGTCATTATTGCGATAATACTCGCAGACCTACGAATGAATTTTGAGCTGAGTTTATAAAAACACCGTGAGCGAAAATCATTTCGAGCGATGGGCCGGCGTCGTCATCGCTTTTATTTTGATCCTGGGCTGCTTCGTCGTATTGTGGCCTTTCCTTTCGGCGATCCTGTGGGCGATCATCCTAGCCTTTTCCACCTGGCCCATTTACCGAAGAATCGAATCAGCCGTCGCGGGCCGGAAGGGAGTCGCAAGTGGATTGATGGTGCTCGGAGTCGCAGCCGTCTTGATCATCCCCTTGGCGCTCCTCGGGACCAGCATGGCGGAAGATGTAGCTACTCTGATCGAGATGGCGCGGCAGCTCCTCAGCGAGGGGCCGCCGGCTCCACCCGCCTGGATCGCCAATCTACCGATCGTGGGTGATCGGGTGTACGCCCGCTGGCAAGAGATCGCGGGGGATGGCACCCGGCTGACCGAGATCCTGATGAAATATCTCGCGCCGTTACGTGACTGGGCGCTCCGCAGTGCGGCGAACCTTGGGGAAAGGCTTTTGCACCTGAGCCTTAGCGTCTTCATCGCGTTCTTTCTGTACCGGGATGGCTCGTCACTGTCCATGAAGATCAAGCCGCTATTTGTCCGAATCGCCGGCCAACGAGCGCCGGCCATTCTTCAGATCGCGGGAGACACCATCAAGAGCGTCGTATACGGCATCATTGGCACGGCTCTGGTACAGGGCTCTCTGGTGGGCATCGGGCTCTGGATTGCGGGGATACCTCGGGTCCTGTTGTTCACAGCTCTGGCTTGCATCATGTCCCTGATCCCGACTGGTCCCGTTTTAGTCTGGCTGCCCGCGGCCGTTTGGCTCTATCAAAAAGGCTCCACCGGATGGGCCATATTCCTCGTGCTCTGGGGACTTCTGATTGTCGGTACCATGGATAATTTTCTTAGGCCCTATTTCATAGGCAAGGGAAGCCATTTACCCTTCATATTGGTGTTTCTCGGCACCTTGGGGGGGGTGATCACCTTCGGTTTTCTGGGCATTTTTCTGGGTCCGGCCCTGCTCGCCATCGCCTATGCCTCGTTTCAGCAATGGAGCGCTCGGGAGAGAGCTCAGGTCTTGTATTGACTTAAGCAGTATTGCCCGCCGACCGGAAGCCTGGCATTCTCCTTACTCCTTTAAGTCTCGTAGGTCCGGCATGCTCGGCAACCCCCTGCTGCCCGCTCTTGGAAGCTTCGAGGATTCGGTAGAACGGGATTCGGAGGACTTCTTATAGGCGAAGATCACCCTCCACGGATGGGCTTGCCTTGACCTTGGGAGCGAGCCGAAAAATTTACCGCGAGGCGATGGAACCTCAAACGAGATAGGCGTTCTAGAATCATGAGAATTCCTAGCTGTGCAACCGGCAATTCATCGGAGCAAAACCATGATGGAGAACGTTAAGCGCATTGATGGCCAGTTAAGCGTGATGCTGGCTCAGCCCACCGCCGAACAGTTGCGCCAGGCGGCCCAGGAAGGTTTCAAATCGGTGATCAACCTCAGATCGCCGGACGAGGAAGGTGCCTTGAGCGACGAGCGGCAGCAGGCGGAAGCGGCGGGACTCAGTTACATCAATATCCCCGTCAAGCCCGAGGCCCTGAGCGATGACTTGGCGGATCAGGTGCTGCAGCGGATCGATCAAGCCCCGAAACCCACTCTCGTGCATTGCAAGACCGGGCTTCGCTCCGCTGCCCTGGCCTTGATGTATACCGCCACCCAAACAGGCTTGAGCGCGGCGGAGGCAATGGAAAAGGGCCGGCAGCTGGGATTTAGCTGCGACGCCATGCCCAGGATGAAGCAATTCTTCGAGCATTATGTCTCGACGCGCTCGAAGGCAAGCTGATCCGCCCGGTGGGTATTTTCGAACCGCTGTTCGTTGCTCCTGTTATCTTCATGATCTCGACGGCCGGCGCGAGATCGTGGAACATTTATCCGCGAGAATAGCCTTAAACCCCCCGGCGGGGGGCTTTCTTGCCGAAGATCAGCGGGGACTCAAAAATCAAGCCCGATGCTTCGGCCGCTAGGGCCTAATTTCCCACCTTAGTTCTTGCCTTCTACAAATCTCGAGACCTCCATGTTCACCGGCATCATTCAATCCATCGGCACCCTCACCCGCATCGAACCCCAGGGCGGCGACTGCCGCTTGACCATAGCGACGGGCAAGCTGCCGATGAAGGAAATAAACCTCGGCGACAGCATCGCGGTCAGCGGAGTATGCTTGACCGCCGTCGAACTCGGCCCCCGGCATTTCTGCGCCGACGTGTCGAAGGAAACCCTGTCCCGCACTACCCTCGGCGCCGCCACGACGGGCTCGCACGTCAACCTGGAGCTGGCCCTGCTGCCCACCGTCCGGCTCGGCGGGCATTTGGTCAGCGGTCACGTGGATGGAATCGGGCGCGTGGTGGACAAACGCGGCGATGCCCGCTCGGTGCGGTTCACCGTCGAGGCCCCGCCCCAACTCGCCAAGTACATCGCCGAAAAGGGTTCCATCAGCGTGGACGGCATCAGCCTGACGGTGAACGAGGTGGAAGGCCGGCGCTTCGGCGTCAACATCGTGCCGCACACGCTGCAAGAGACCACTCTGGGAGAAACGGAGATCGGTCGCCGGGTCAACCTGGAAGTCGATCTCGTGGCCCGCTATCTGGAACGGCTGCTGCTCGGCGAACGCGCCGCGGAGGGCGGTCCGGGTGTGACCATGGAACTTCTCAGGAATTCCGGCTTCGTGCCTTGACCTATGAACAGCACCGAAGAGCTTATCGAGGATATCCGCCGGGGCAGGATGGTGGTCCTCATGGATGATGAGGACCGCGAGAACGAGGGCGACCTGGTGATGGCGGCCGTGCATACGCGGCCCGAGGACATCAACTTCATGGCCCGCTACGGGCGTGGCCTGATCTGCCTGACCTTGACCCGCGAGCGCTGCCAGCAGCTTCGGCTGCCCTTGATGGTCAACGAAAACAAGACCCCTCACTCGACCAACTTCACCGTCTCCATCGAGGCCGCCAGGGGGGTGACGACCGGCATCTCCGCGGCGGATCGGGCGCGCACCATTCGCTGCGCCGTCGCGCCCGAGGCCAAGCCGGACGACCTAGTGCAGCCGGGCCATGTCTTTCCGCTGATGGCCCAGCCCGGCGGGGTGCTCAACCGCGCTGGCCACACCGAGGCGGGCTGCGATCTGGCGCGGCTCGCGGGGCTGGAGCCGGCCGCCGTGATCGTGGAGATCCTCAACGAGGACGGCTCCATGGCCCGGCGTCCGGAACTCGAGCGGTTCGCGCAGGAACATGATCTCAAGATCGGCACCATCGCCGACCTCATCCACTACCGCATCCAGAACGAGCGCACCGTGGAGCGGATCTGCGAGTGCGATTTTCCGACCGAGTTCGGGAAATTTCGTCTGATCGCTTACCAGGATCAAGTGGATCGTCGTCTGCACCTGGCCTTGACCCTGGGCAGGTTATCCGGGGATGAGCCGGTGCTGGTGCGGGTGCACGGACGGAATCTCCTGATCGATCTCTTCGGCGCCAAGCGCGAGGGCGCCGGCTTGTCGCTCCGAAGCTCCATGAAACGCATCGCCGAGGAAGGCGCGGGCGTTCTGGTGGTCATCCGCCGCGAGGAAGACGATAAATCCCTGATGGAGCGAATCCATCACTATCAAATGGAAGATCATGGCGTAGAATTGCCGCCCCGCGTCGAGAAATCCGACGACTGGCGCACCACCGGCACGGGCGCCCAGATCCTGTCCGACCTGGGATTGCACAAGTTGCGAGTACTTGGCAGTTCGCCGAAAAAGTACCTGGGGCTTTCCGGCTACGATCTGGAAGTCGTCGAATTCGTCGCGGGCGATTGAATTCAAGCACTTCTTATCGCAGCGCATTTATGTAGAATCAGTATTCCAAATGGACGCCCAGCTTGGGCAAGTGCAATTCCTTCATCCACAACCGAGGAGCGGCCTTCTTCGGAAGAGCGAACGGAATCATCGAAGTGACAATCAGAATTTCATGCAGTCGAGGGACCGGCTAAGCAGGGATGATCGGCCAAGGCGGCCATCCTGCCCATAACGGCTCGCAAGCAAATTCCTAGCTCCTTAGCCCACCATGAATCGCCGCGGTGGGGGAAGGCCCTTCAACTTCTATTTCGAGACGCCTCCCATGCCCGATATCAAAACCTACGAAGGCCGTGTCCTGGTTCACAGCGCCCGCTTCTGTATCGTAGCCGCCCGCTTCAACAGCTTCATCGTCGATTCCCTGGTCGCCGGCGCGGTGGATGCCTTGGTGCGCCACGGGGCCAGGCACGACGACATTCAGCTGGTGAAAACCCCCGGCGCCTACGAACTGCCGCTCGCCGTGCAGAAAGCCGCCGTCACCGGGCGCTATGACGCCATTATCGCGATCGGCGCGGTCATCCGCGGGGCCACCCCCCATTTCGATCACGTGGCCAGCGAATGCGTCAAGGGCATCAGCGCGATTTCCCTGAAGCACGAGATTCCGGTCACGTTCGGCGTGCTCACCGTGGATACCATCGAGCAGGCCATCGAACGGGCCGGCACCAAAGCCGGCAACAAGGGTGCCGAGGCGGCCTTGTCCGCCGTGGAAATGGTCAATCTGCTACGCGAGCTGGATGCGGGATGAGCAATGCTAGAACCCGAGCCCGGCGCAGCGCCGTCCAGGCGATCTATCAGTGGCAGTTGACCGGCTTCGACCTCTCCGAAATCGAGCGCCAGTTCGTGGAGGAGCATGGCCTTGGCAAGGGCGAACTGCCGTATTTCAATGAGCTCCTGCACGGGGTGCCGAAGCAGCTGGACCGGATCGACGGGGCGCTCGCCGAGTTTACCGATCGGCCGGTGGCCCAACTCGATCCGGTCGAGCGGGCGATCCTTCGCATCGGCACCTACGAATTGCTGTTTCGTCCCGATGTGCCTTATCGGGTGGTCGTGAACGAGGGCATCAACCTCGCCAAGGATTTCGGGGCCACCCAGAGCCATAGGTACATCAATGGCATCCTGGACCGGGTCGCCCGCCGCCACAGGACCACAGAAATCTCGGATCGGTCAAGACCTTAAACCATGGCTCTGGGTGAATTCGACCTGCTCCGCCGGTTTTTCATCCGGCCGACGCGGCATCCCGAGACGACGCTGGGCATCGGCGATGACTGCGCCCTGCTGCGCTGCCCGGAGGGCTTCGAGCTGGCGGTGACTACCGACACCCTGGTTGCGGGGGCGCATTTCCTGCCCGAAGTCGATCCGGAAAGCCTGGGTCACAAGGCCTTGGCGGTGAATCTCAGCGATCTGGCCGCCATGGGTGCGGAACCCAAATGGGCCATGCTGGCGCTGACCTTGCCGGAGGTGGATGAGACTTGGCTCGAAGCCTTTGGCCGAGGATTTTTCGCGCTGGCCGATCGCCAGGGGATGGAGTTGATCGGCGGGAACACCACCCGAGGCCCCCTGTCCATCACCCTTCAGGCCATGGGTCTGGTGCCGAGCGGCGGCGCGCTCCGGCGTTCGGGCGCGCGGCCCGGCAACCTCGTCTATGTCAGCGGTCCTTTGGGCTCCGCAGGGCTGGGCCTGAAAATCCGGCTGGGGGAAACCGAGCTCGAGGATTTCGAGGCCCTCGCGCGCTTAGAACGGCCGGAGCCTTGCGTACCGCTTGGGCTCGCGCTGCGAGGAATAGCTTGTGCCTGCATCGATGTTTCCGATGGGCTCGCCGCCGATCTAGGCCACATTCTGGAGGCCAGCAAGGTGGGCGCGCTCCTCGATTTCGAGCGTCTGCCCCTCACGGAGGCGGTACGGCGCTACATCGCCGGCACCGGTGATTGGACCTTGCCGCTGACCGCCGGTGACGATTACGAGTTGTGCTTTACCGTACCGCCCGCCAAGAAAAATCAGTTCGAGCAGCGCCTGGCCGAGACCGGCTTAAGCGCCGCACCAATCGGCCGCATCGAGGCGGAGCCCGGTTTGAAACTTCGGAAGGAGGGACACATCGTTGATTTCTCCCCCTCGGGTTACGAGCATTTCCGGCGAAACGGACGTGGCTAGCACCAAATCCGAACTCGCCATTCCGGCGGACCGCATTTTAGGCGATCTCTATTGCTTTCTGGCCTTCGGCTTCGGCGCTGGACTGGCGCCTTTCGCTCCCGGGACCTTCGGAACCCTGATCGCCGTGCCCATGTATGCACTTCTGTCCCATCTGAGCGTCGCGTTGTACCTCGCCATCGTCCTTGGACTGTTCCTGGCTGGGATCCGCATCTGCCAGCGGTGCGAGGATCGCTTGGGTGTCGAGGACCATTCCGGCATCGTCTGGGACGAAATCGTGGGTTACTTGATTACCCTAAGCGCCGTGCCCTTCTCCTGGAAAGCGGCCGTCTGGGGCTTCGTGCTGTTTCGGATATTCGACGTGCTCAAGCCCTGGCCCATCTCCCGGCTGGACCGCACCGTGCATGGCGGGCTCGGCGTCATGCTGGACGATGGAGTCGCCGGCCTTTTCGCCGCGCTCTGCCTGAATCTTCTAAACGGCTACAAGACCTTATAAAATTGAAAAATCCTTCTTCATGAAAACGAAACGATCGTTGCAAAATTTGGGCATATTCTGGTATAGTATGTGCAGTTAACGCGGGGTGGAGCAGTCTGGTAGCTCGTCGGGCTCATAACCCGAAGGTCGTTGGTTCAAATCCAGCCCCCGCTACCAAGAGTATCAAAGCCTTACAGATGGAAGTCTGTAGGGCTTTTTTGTTTTTCAATGTGTCACTAGGCAAATAGTAGGCAACCTCTGGGAATCCAATCCGTGTGTGGAAGATCGGTGTAGCTTGATTCCGGCTGTCCTCCGATTTTTTGGAACAACTTCACTTGTAATTGGCGAGAAGCCGGGCAGTTTGTTGTTCAAGTTGCCGGACGCGCCCCACCAATTCAGACGTGAACTGTTCGGTCAATTCTTCCTCCTGTCGACGTAATCGCCAATAGGTTCGCCAGTGCATTCCTTTTGGCTTGTCGGGGAAAAGGGTCACAAGCGCTAAGTGCAAGGGATTGTTTCGAGCCAAATGACACAATCGGTGCTATTTGTTAGCAGGGACGGCACACAGGGTATTTGGAGTGCTACCCCGCTTACGGCACGGTATGATTCCGTAAAACCGGGACCTCGGAGGAATGGTCATGAGCAAAAGCGAATCCAGCAACCGGCCTGAAAAACAACCCACCGAAGCACATGTTCGGCAACTGCGGATTGTTCCAAAAGCCCCGTATGAGTCTGCCCCCATGAGACTTAACTTGCGCGTACTCAGCTCATGTCCAGCCATGAAGAATCGGAAATGAATCTCATGCTTGGCACAGTAAGCAGAGAAAATCTGGCTTCAATTCAATAAAGAACTAGAGGGAGCTAATGACCCAAAATGAGGATCACTGTGCAACTTGCCAAACGCCTATCTTGCCTTGCCATCATTGCCTAGATCGGCGTATTGAGCGTATCACCGCTTTGGAGCCGGGGGAGTCTGACGAGATACTCAGTTCGGTTATCACCGTGGATTACGCCGAAACGGTAGCCCACTACTGCAATGAAAATTGCTGGCGTGCCGCCGAACCGAAGGTCATTGATGATCTGCGCCTACGCTATCCCTATCCCCAAACTGACGATGGCCTCATCGGAGTTTGTTCCCGATGTGGCGGTATGTTTCAACTCACTCAGCTCCATGTAGCGTTCAATCTTCTCGACGAGGAACTGGAGGAAAAACCTTGGCTCACTATCTACACGGTGCATGAGGGCCAGTGCCTGGCGCATTTCTGTCCCGGCTGTGAACCGCCGCTTTACGAGGAAAGCGAATTCGAAACAGAACAGGATACAGAATATTGCGACGTTAATCGCCGAAAAGAGCGAGCGCTAAAATAAGTACTCAAGAATCGGTTTACTCTCGACGACCCTGGTTTTCCCGGCCCTGGCCGCGCTGAAGGAGGGCGACACCGCGCCCGATTTCACGGCCGAGGCCGCCCTCGCCGGCAAGCGCTTCAATTTCTCCCTCAAAGACGCCCTGAAGAAAGGCCCGGTGGTGGTCTATCTCTACCCGTCGGCCTACACGGGCGGCTGTAACATCCAGGCGCACGGCTTCGCGGTGAATCACGACAAGTTCGCCGCCGCCGGGGCTTCCATCATTGAAGTATCGCTGGACAACATCGGGCGGCTCAAGGACTTCTCCGCCGACCCCCAATACTGCGCCCTGATGCGGCAAATCGGCGATCATCTTCGGGCCTTGGACGAGCAAACCTGCCCAAGGACGATGTCCTCGAAATCGACGTGGAGGACATCGACATGGCCGGGGGCTACGAGCCCTGGCGCATGAACAGCCTGATGTTCACCCGGATCATGAGCGAGGCCTACCCGCCCAAAATCACGATGTATGATCTGTGGAAGAACTCGCGCGGCCAGGTCAAGAGGGAAAATCGGGTCACGCTCAGCAACTTGAACTACCTCTCCATGGTTGGCGCGAAGGAATACAGCACCCAGGACCCCTTGCGCTTCGAGAAGGCCATGTTGAAGCTGTGGTTCAGCCAGACGTTTGTCTCGGATTCCAGGCCAGCGCCGGCGATGGGTAAGCCCTGACGGAGGTTGCGGGATTCCTTCAGTATCAGTATCGGCTTTACCGACGGCTTTACCGACCCATCGTCTGACTCGAACCGACCTCCTCGTTCTTAGGGCAGTCCTAGCGCGCGGGCGAGCGCGGCATGCTCGGGCTTCTCGAGCTCGCGCTGCAAGGCCGTCGAGGGCCTAATCACGGGTGCGGTCTCAAGTCGACCGACGGGGCGCCGCTGTTGAAAGGCCAACCAGATTAGCTCGAGGCCGTGCTGTTGAAGCAATGACTCATCCGCGATCGATTCCACGCCTCCGGTAATTTCGCTCAGAAGATCCTTGGCGGCGCCCGCCTGGTCTGCGGAGAGCGGCGTCCCTCTTGGCGCGATGGCTTTAGCCTCTACGCCGGCGGGCAATTCAGGCATGGCGGGCGCTCCTACGCCGGCCTTGAGGAGCGCGAGAGCATCGATGATGCCGGCGCCGAACTCATTCCGATTCCAGTCGGCTGGAACGCGGGCGGTAGATCTGAGCAATTGCGCGAATCGATCTTGCAACTTTTCACCCGGCCCGAGACTATCGATGAGCTTTTGTCGGCCATGATGCGCAAGCCACAAAGCCGCGACGCCGGCGGCGAGCGCAACGGCGAAGGAAGTTCCCTCGCCCGGCCCATACGCATCCGCATCAGGGTCATTGAGTTTACGAGTCGCGCGATAGACATGCTGAGCCGGAGCCGAGATGTCAACCGCGTAGCCACCAGACGAGCCCTTCCAGATCTTGTTGTCAACATTGCTTCCGGCCACCGCGATGCACCGTTCAAAGCGCGCCGGCCACACCACAAGCCTCACGCAGTTCCCCGCCGCGGCCAGGACGATGAGATTGTTATCGATCGCCCGCTCGACCGCCACGGCCAGCGGCCGGCTCCACAGCCCGCCCAAACTCATCGTCACGACATGACAGCCCTTGTCGATGGCATGCTCGATGGCGCGTGCAACCCGGGATTGCGTGATTCTCACCACGCTCTCGATACAGCGGATCGGAACGAGGCTGGCCCCGGGGGCCGCCCCGGTAATAACCAATATCTCACGGCTGGCGACGACGCTGCCCGTGCTGGTCCCGTGACCTGGATTGTCCAACGGATCGTTGGCCACCAAAGGATCGATGGGCGCGCCACCATCCAGGATGTCGAGCCAGCGGTTCTCATCGATGGCTCCCTGGAGTTCCGGGTGATCGGTAACGCCGGTATCGGGCTGGGCGATGATTATTCCCTGGCCTCGGCTCGGACGCCCTTGCGCCTCCGAAAAGCTCCAGGCTTCGGGAATGCCTATGTTATGCAGGGCCCAGCGAGGCTCCGCCGGGGGCGTGACGCTATCGCCGACCCAACAGCCCAGGGCATCCGCCGATTCACGCGTCAGGTCGGGCGGCTCCGGGCGCTCGGGGAAAAAGTCGGTGGGCAGATCCGGTTCGACGCTGAGCGCGCCGAGGGCCGCGCGCAGCGGCTCGACCAGCTCGAACGGGTTGGTCCTTAATTTCACCGGGTCAAAGCCGGGAAGCCTGATCCTCACGAACCGGGGATCGTTGGCGAAAACGGGCTCAATGCCCGCCACCGCCGGCAGCACCGTCGCGATCCGGCTAGGCAGGTCAGCCGGCGGGGAACTTGGGAACTCGGCGATGTAATCCAGCGAGGAGCGCCGTTGCTCGGCCCGGATCGCCCTCTGGAACTGCGTCAGAGCATTCATGCCAGGGCCGCTTGCCTGCGGCGTTATCTGGCGGCCCATCACGATATCCCGCCATCCGCCTATCAACTGCGACTTCGGTGGCGGGCCTTCAGCCAAGCCCGGGCCGAGGGGGTCGTACGGATGGAGCGCCGCGAAATCAAGGCCGGTGCGCTGCTCGATCAAGGTGATTGGCACCTGCCAGGTTCGATAGGCGCCGAACGCGAATTCGATGTTTCTTAGAAGATCGGTCTGTGAAAGCAGATAGGCGGTCGCATGGGGAACGAGCCGGCCATCCGCCTCGCGCCGCGCCATCACCACGATCTTCCAGAATTCCTCCGGAAGCTCAACATCGCGATAGCGCCGGTCGCCTGAGCGGAACACCGGTCCCGTGAATACGCTGATCTTTAGATCATGCGCGTCGGCATTGTCGAGAATGTAGTTCTCAAGCTCGTTCCAGGTGGCCTGGTTCAATCCCTCATGCTGAGGTGAGGCATTCGTGTAATGGAAGGTGTCTTCCATGGCCTGCCGCGCGATAGTCTCCTCGCCCCAGACGGGATCGAGGCGGCGGACGAGATGCCCCCGGTCGAGGCGGTTACGCCGATACAGCTCGTTGCCGATCTGCGCGCCCGGGTCGAGACGGGGATCGAAATACCAAAGATCTTCGCCTCTGGGATAGCGGCGTAACGCCGTGCCGTCGATGTTGACCGCCGTACACAGGGCAAGACGGCGGCTACGGCTCATCCAGATCGAGAAATGGGTGTACTTGAGCTCGCTCCCTGCCTCATCGCGCCGGGAGGCAAGATCACCGGCGACATTCGCGAGACCTGGCTCCACCGCAGTCACGCTGGGCACGAAATCGCGCACGAAGCCGACCCGGTCCGCATAGCTCTCGGGGCTCCGCTGGGCTTCAAGCTCGGCGGCGCTGGGCTGATCTCCCAAGCGCCGATAAGCCGCGGGTACCGAAACCTGAATATCGAGTTCGGTCAAACGGGCCGTGATCCGCTCGGCCAGGACAGCGAGATTACGCACTCCGAACTCGCCCGCGAAGTGCAGACCGATGGCCTTGCCGGTGCTCACATCGAGAACCACCGATCCGGAGTTGCCGCCGAGGGTCGTACAATCGTGCTCGAAGATAAAGCCTTCCGCGCCACTCACGAAACCGGGCGCGAGGCGTTTCACGCCATAGATGTCGCCGAACAACCGCTGCATGGTTGCCGCGTCATTCCGATAATCCCAAGCCGGATACCCAACGACTGCAATCGTCACCTCACCCGCGGTGGGCAGGCTGGTCGAGAATTCGATGGGCGGGGGGAGTTCGCCATTACGACGCAGCTTCAAAAGCGCCATGTCGGGCAGGCGATCGTCGAGTTCCTCGATCCAGAGGATCTCCGCGATGACATGCTCCGCGACATCTTTGCGCGCGTGCTCCTCGCGAAAATCTATCTGCACAGGGACCGGTTGACCGAA
Source organism: Methylococcaceae bacterium (assembly GCA_902810705.1). Lineage (GTDB taxonomy): Bacteria > Pseudomonadota > Gammaproteobacteria > Methylococcales > Methylococcaceae > CADDYU01. The sequence continues at coordinate 267 of CADDYU010000076.1, read as the reverse complement.
GGGGTCCTTGGAAAGAACCGCCGTGCGACCGCTGCCACGGGAAAAAAACTCGGCGACATGACGGTTGGTCACCACGACGTCCTCGCCCACCAGCCAACCCGTTCCGATGTGCACGTCCTCCGGCAAGCGTTTGAGTTCGATGCGCCCGACCGAGGGTAGAATGCGTTGCAGCGTGGAACGGAATGGCTCCAATCTCAGCCGCCACATTTCCAGCTCCGGGGTCGCGAAGACATTGTCCTGGACGAGCAAGGTGGGGCGACCGAACGC